>NZ_CP046242.1:3042510-3362199 GCF_023205095.1 Bizionia sp. M204
TATCTCTTTTTTATTATGTGCTGTTTTCCCATTTTTGGCTACCAAATATAAGAAAGCTTCGTAGTGGTTTTTATCAAAATTCACCCAACCGCAAAGCACTTGATCGGCTTTTTTCATATCCAATAAACTATTGGAGTAACTAGCTAAATGTTCAGCATTTAAGCTGTCAAAGATAAAAAAACTATTTTCAGAAAACAGCTTATATTTAATACTTATCTCTCCAATACAAATGTTTGGTAATGTGTAAACAAATACAGCAGGACTTGGAAAATAATCACTGGTGTTTTGAATGGCTTCCTGATGCATACGGTCGGTATCCAAACTGGCTGCCTTATTGGAAAAAACGACCGCTATATTGTGTTCCTTTTCAGGATTTAAATTTTCGTTTTTAAGAAGGGTATCAGCTGCTAAAAAAGCCAACTTACTTAAATTATCCATCTTAAAAAACTTGGGGTATTTGGTGTCTAAAGCTTTGTAAGCATTTTTTATAAAATCGGGAAACAATTCTGAATTATCATGAAATACCTCATGCCCATTAAGTGAAACCTTTTGGTTCTTAATATGGCAATAGGATGTTATGTGATAATTAGTTGTCATAAATTATTTTTTCTTACAAGCAAAAATAGTGTGATATTCTCCAACAGCACGATCTTCAATTAATTTTAAGCCCGCTTGGTCTATCAACTTCATTAATACGGTGGACGGGTACATTTTACTGTTTCCATTTGCCATTACGGTAAAGTAGAGTGATGTAGCTTCTAAAATAAATTTAGCATTATCAAAACGCTGTCTGTCTGTAAACGTTTCCATAATAAGCACTTCACCATCGTCATTCACCGCTGCGACGCAGGCTTTTAATATCACGAGAATTTCATCTTCTGAAAAACAATCTAAAAACTGACTCATCCAAATGGCATCAGCGCCAACTGGTAATTGCGGGTTTTCAGATAACCAATCTATTTCATGATGTGTTACGCGATCTTTAAACCCGGCTAGTTCTACGTTTTTTAGTGCAATTTGTAATTGACCTGGTAAATCAATCATTTTAATAGAAACAGAATCTGAATACTTACTTCCACTAATGGCAAATTTCCCCGTGTTAGCACCAACATCATAAATCGTTTTTGGGTTGTTTCTAAAAACAAATTCTAATGCTTCCTGAAATACTTCGTCAGAATAATGATGATCAAATTCAAACCAAGCCTTTTGAATATCAGGTCTTAAAACTGAAAGTCCCTGATAAATTGTTTCCCAATCGCCTAATTCTTTTAATCCTGCTGGTTTTCCAGTTTCTATGGCTTCGGTTAGGTGAAATAACCCTTTATAACATACATCTTGAGTGAAATTGATATTGACATCAACGGTTCTGTCAAAAGCTAAAAAGTATCCTGTTGTGGTTAATTCAAACTGATTATTTTCATCCTTATTAACAATATTATAGCTTTCTGCAATTTCAAGTAGAACGCCAATGCCATAGTTGCTTATTTTTAGCTCTTTTGCAATATTTTCTAAAGAAATACCACCTTTTTTACGATATTGAAATATAAGGTCAAAGATTCCAAGTTTTCTTAAAGCTACAACGGCTTGAAATACAAATGGTGCAAATGCAATTTTTTCAGCTTCTTGAACAGCATCAATGGCTCTGATAGGCTTTTTGGTCATAGTTTATTTGGTTATTTTTTTAAAAACAACAGCCGTATTACATCCACCAAAACCAGAAGCAGTTTTGAGAAATGTGTGTAATTTGCTGACTGTTTGAGTGCTTTTTATAATATTTAAGGGTTGTGATACGCCTAAAGAATCAAATCCTTTTGAGGCGTATAAAATATTGTTTTTAAGGCTGTGCATTCCAACAATAGTTTCCAAAAGACCTGAAGCGCCAAGGGTATGACCAAAATAGCCTTTTAAACTATTTACTGGAACCTGTTGTAAATTGGATCTGTTGAATGCTATTGCTTCCATTTCGTCATTAAACGGTGTGGCCGTGCCGTGAGCCGAAATAAAATCGATTTCAGATGGCTTTAATCCGGATTGTAATAAGGCCGATTCTATACTGCGATACAACCCTTCACCTGTTCGTGATGGTCCAGAAATATGATTGGCATCGTTACATGAACTTTCACCTAAAATTTCAACTGCTTCTTCTACTAAATTGGTATCATTTTTTGTTACTAAAACAGCTGCTGAAACTTCGCCAATGTTAATTCCTTTTCTATTGGCATCATAAGGTTTACAAGGTTCACTACTTAAGGCTTGAAAGGAATTGAAACCTGATAAAATAAATTGACTTACCATATCACCACTCACAATAAAAACGTGATCGTAGGTATTTTGTAATATATAGCGTTTGGCAATTGCAACGGCTAAAATACCTGATACGCAAGCATTGGACACAACAATGGCATCATTTTTAAAGTGAAAAAAATCGCGAATAGTGTTCCCTAATGTATGTAAATATGCACGTTCTGGAGGAAACGGATTGTTTGAATCTAAAGCATCAATATTACCTTTTGTGGTAGAAATGATAAGGCCTACACGATCCGTTAACTCTATTTTAGAATCAGCAATAACCGCATGTAATGCTGTAAGCATCATTTTTTCTAATCTGGTAAAGTCTGATTTTGGGCCTAGTTTTTGAAATTCAGTTTCCAAAACTTCAGAATCTATTAATGCGGAATAAAAAGGATTTGGTAAAATTGCAGCATCATGAATACGCTGTAAACCCGATGTTTCGTTGTGAATATTTTCCACAACGGTTTTGCTAGTAAACCCTAAAGCAGAAATAATAGTATTATATGAAACATACACTTTAGCCATCCAATAATCCAACTTGTTGTTTCCATGCTGTAAAAAACGGCGGAATGTTTAATGATAAGTCGCCTTCACCAATTTTATCTACAAAAACCTGTGTGGTTTCACCTGTACAAACTAATTGATTGTGCTGATTGTATATTTCATAACGGAACACCATTTTAGCGGCAGGACTGTCTATGTAAATTGTTTTAACCGTTGCCATATCGCCATAACGTAATGGTAATTTATGATCTGTACTAGATTTGACAATTGGTGTTGCAAAGCCATATTCTTTCTGGTCTAAATAGGATATGCCATGGGCACGCCCAAAAGCTTCACGGCCATCCTCAAAATATTGAATATAATTGCCATGCCATACAATGCCTAACGGATCGGTTTCAACAAAACGTACGCGAACCTCACTGGTATGAACAATTTCTTTTTGTTTAGACGGCATTCTTTTTTTCATTGTAAATAATTGCAATTATAGTTGTTGCTAAAAAAAACAAGAGCAACAGGCTTATTTCTGGTAAAATATCAAGAAAGGATCCATTTCGTAAAAATACGTCGTAAAAAGCATTTAAGCCCCAATTCATTGGTGAAATATGCGATAAAGTTTGCATAATTTTTGGCATAACAAAAACGGGTACCCAAACGCCTCCAAGAGCAGCCAATATTACCACGAAGGTTGCACCAAAAGGTGCTGATTGTTCTTGTGTTTTGGCAATAGTTCCTAATAGTAATCCTAATCCAATAGCTGCCAATCCTGCAAATGTGGCTACTACAAACAATAACGGGATTCTACCGGAAATATCCAATGTTGGTAAACCAATTGCTGGGAATAGGAAAATGCCAACTAAGAGCATCAAAATAAATTGAATAAGGCAAACTATTAAATATACTAGTGTTTTACCGCCTAAAACTGTCGCGTATGAAACTGGATTAGTCCGTAAACGTACAAACGTACCTTGACTCTTTTCCTTAACAATATTAATGGATAGTGGTACTATGATGAAAAATATGGCAAATAATGTCCAAGCAGGTACATTGTGCTGCACGGAGTTTGGTGTCATTTCCTTATCATTATCCGTGGGCAATACTTCTTTAAACGTAATAAAGGTATCGGTTTCAAATATAACGTCGTTTGGATCGTCCGAAATTTGTTCTTGAAAGGCTTTATAAATGGATTGGGTTTCAATTTTTGAAATCATTTTGTCAATGCCATTTTTAACGGAACTTTTAAAAGTCAGTTGTGTAGCTGGATCAAAGTATAAGGTAACTTGTTTGCTTTCAATTTCAGGAACTTCCATGGTTTCGGAAGTTTCTCCTAAACCAAATTTAGCAATAATTCCATCGACATTTTGGCTAACCTTTTCGGATAGGCTTACGGACAAATCTTTAGGGATAACAATGGCTAATTGGTACTTTCCTTTGAAAATCAAATCGCGTGCTGTGTTTTCATCCGTTTCTGTAATGACCTGGAATGATCCGGATTCATTCAGACCTTTTAGTATAATTTCAGAAACATTCCCTTGGTCATTATCTACGACTAGAATGGGTATTTGTGTGTCGGTAACCGATTTAAACGTACTGTCCTGGATAAGTGTTATGGTTATGATTAGTATCAAAGGCATAACAAAAAGTATGGCTATACCGCCAAAATCTCTGGTAAGTAATAAAAATTCCTTGTATGTGGAAGCCCAAAGTTTATGCATGATCTCGTAAGGCTTTTCCAGTTATATTTATAAAAACATCTTCTAGGTTATTGGCACCTAAATGTTGTGTAATGAGTTCTTGAGGTTTTCCTTTTACTACCAATTTACCGTGATCAATAATGGCTACACGTGTACAAAACGTTTCGGCTTCATTCAAGTGATGGGATGTGTAAATAATTGTCGTACCGTTTTTATTAAGGTCCTGTAAAAAAGCGATAATTACGTTTTTTGATTGCACATCAACACCAACGGTTGGTTCATCTAAAAATAAGACTTTTGGATTGTGAAGCACACTACCAATTAAATTAATCCGTCGTTTCATGCCACCCGAAAAGGTGTCTATTTTTTTATGAGCAAATTGTAGCAAACCTAAATGCTCTAGAGCCAAATTAATTTTGGTGTCTAGGCTTTTTCCTTTTAAGCCATACATGCTTCCAAAGTATTTTAGGTTTTCAAAAGCGGTAAGTGAAGGATATAAGGCATATTCTTGGGGCACTATACCGATAATTTGCTTGAGCTGATTTTTATTTTTCTGATAGGTAAGTCCTGCAATTGAAAAACTACCAGATGTTGGTTTAATGAGCGAACACAAAATAGAGATTAAAGTCGTTTTTCCGGCACCATTTGGTCCTAACAAACCAAAAATTTCTTTTTCAGCAATGGTCAAGTCGAAATTAGACACCGAATAATTATCGGCGCCTTTATACTTTTTGGAAATTTGCTGAATATCTATCACTTATTTAATGGCTTTTTTTAATTTTTTAAAGAATGCTTCTTCTTTATCTGCAATGGTTTCCAGTTGAGAAGCGACATTGTTGTAAGCATCCTCTTTAGCACTTCTGTTTTTGTAAATACGGGAAGCATCTAAAGCAAAATCCCGCCATAAATCACCAATAACGGTCATTTCTTTTGATAAATCGGCTAATTTAGGATTGTTTAAAATACCACTTGCTTCTTGTAAAAACGCGGCAAAAATATAACGAAATCCGCCACCACCTGTTCCAATTTCTTCTTGCATACGGACCACTTGCCCTAAATAATGGTTGGCAACTTTAACACCTTTCTTTTTAGGCCATTTGCGGATTAATTTGGCTACATGGCGAATGCCTTTTACTCCTAAAACAGGCATAGGCGCCAACATATCACGACAGGTATGTTTAATTCCTTTTATAATGGCTTTTTCAATGTCTAATTTTTCAGGAAAGGCAATTGGATAGTACATATGTCCTTTTGGCGCAAAAGGACCTTTAGCGAAACGCACTTTTTCAAGTTCATTTTCTGTTAGGGTTGTTACGGTTTCCATAACCGGGTCACTAATCAGATATCTGTCCTGTTCTTTTCCGTAAACAATTAAGTTGTGAGCATTAAAATGAAAGCGGTATTCATCAGGAAAATAAACCAAATTATACACACCAACTTGCAAACCAACTGGGTTATTATTTTCTAAATTTTGATCTAATCGCGCCTTAGCATCTTGCGGATTTTTAAACTTTTCACGTTTAATTTCAATACCCACACGTTTAGCAAAACGCTTAAATATAAAACCAGGCATGGCTCTGTATGTTAAAGCTGGTGCATGATTCACTTTTAAGAACGGAATATAGCAATAGAGTAAACCTGAACCGATACCAAAGGCTAAAGGTTCACTAATTTGGAAGCCATGATGCTTCATTAAATTGGAAATTACACCGTTTTCACAATGAGCTGTTTGATGATGTGTAAAATTAATTTCCATGTTTGGTAATATCTTTTAATTGTTCCATAGAAACATCAAATGTATCGGCATACTTTTGAAGTGTTTTTTCAGAAAGTTTATTGAAAACGGTTGGTTTAAAATGACGTTTTATTCGCCAAGACCACATACCAACATAACTAGCTAAAATAGAAAGATCCATTTTATGAAACTCCATATAATATTCAATAGGACTCGTTTCTTTTTTTAACACACGATTTTTAGCATTTGCAATACGTGCATTAATTTCTTCGATAGCTTGATTTAATGCAATAGTTTTTGGGTCCCAACCGGAACTATTAACGGTTGTATAGTTGCCATCCTCATCAACGGCATAGCATAATTCTTTAAGCTTGGCGGATTCTAAATTACTAGAGTCTTGTGGAACTTCATCTTTTTTCATGCCGAAGTTATTTAAGTTCTTGAATAACTAAATTTAGTTCACAAGATAGTAATTCTATATGTTCTAATGTAATAATACAGTTTATGGTACAAATGCTATATTCATCGGTGTCAAAGCGAGATTTTAAGGTGGCACTTGTAACAATTTTATTACCTACTTTAGGGCAAGATTTTATGCTTACTTTTTTGATAGCGCTAATAAAACCTATGAGTTTAGTGCCTTTGCCTTCAATGTCGTCTTCATTAAAAAAGCTTTTCCCAACAATAGAAGAACAGGTTTGTGCGGCATTTTCTACTAGGCCAGCTTCATTAAAAACTCCGTTTTCATTAAAAATGCAATCTGGTTTTATCGTGAACGAAGTTGATACGTGCTCATCATCAATAGAAAGTACATGGTCCACCATTAAAAAGGGTGGTCTATGTGGTAGAAATTTAGCGATATCTAGATGGCTAAGGCTCATTAGCTTGCAATAATGGTTTTCATTTCACTTTGGGCAATTATCTCGTGTGCTTCATTTAACACTTCGATTTCAACCATAGTGACGCCCATAAATTCATGAAGGATGGTAACTTTAGTTGTAATATTTTCATCTATTTTAGGAAGCTGTTGAATTTTAATAGATTTTATAGAGCCGATATAGCCAATTGGTGCCGCTTCACCTTTTAAAAAATAATCGTATCCAGTATGTAATGCAACAGATTGCGCCATGTTTTCAACCAAGCCAGGTGCCGATAAATATCCGTTTTCAGCAAAAATATTGTTTTCTAAAATTTTAAAATTAGACACTAAATTTTCGGGAGAAAAAGCAACTAAAGTATCCACCATTACAAACGGTGTCTTTTGCGGAATTAAATGCGTAATATTAGTAACTGGTAAAACGTGCGTGGCCATTATTTAGCATACGGTTAAAAGTGCATAAGCATAAGAGAAACGAGAACTTTCAGGAACAGAAAGCAATATTTTTTCGCCTTTTTTAAGCTTTCCTGATTGTGCTAATTCTTCTAACATTAGGAATATAGATGCGGAACCTACATTGCCAACTTTACTTAAATTCATAAACCAATTTTCCCAAGGGATTTCAACATCATTATCTACCATTTCTTGGTAGAGTTTATCCTTAAAATAATGAGATGAAATATGAGGTAAATAGTAATCTATTTCACTAGGTTTTAAATCGTGTTTGTTTATAGCGCGTTTTAGGCTGTCAACACCTTTTTTAAGGATGTTAGCACTTAATAATTTAACGTCCTGTTTAATGGCAAACAAGGATTTTTCACTCCAATCGCTTGTGCTGTATTCACTCCAAGGCTTTAAAAAACCGTTCTCTAGTTTATCACCTCCAGCATACATACAAGCTTCTAATTCATGTGCATAAGAATAACCTTCCATCCATTCAATACGTAAAGGGGTGTCGCCATTTGGTTGGTTTTCTAATAAAAAGGCACCTGCACCATCAGAAAGCATCCAACGTAAAAAATCTTTATTAAAAGCTAGAATTGGATTGTCCTCTAAGGCTTGCAAATGTTTAATTTCATTCTCAAAAATATGTCCTTTCATCCATGAGGAAATACGTTCTGAACCAGATGCAATTGCATTTTTTGACTGGCCAGATTTTACGGATAGATAACCAAATTTTAAAGCATTCATTCCAGAGCAACAAGCGCCTGAAGGTGAATTAATTTCAACATTATCACACTTTAAAAACCCATGAACCATGGCAGCGTGAGACGGTAATATTTGGTCTGGGCTTGATGTGCCACAGGATAATAGCTCGATATCTGAAAATTTAAAATTTTCATCAAAAAGTTTAATAATGGCTTCTTTGGCCAGTTGCGCATTGTTATGTGTTACATTGCCGTTATCATCTAATGCATAATAACGTGTTTTAATTTGATTGTTGCGTAAAACAATCCGACGTCCTTTGGACGCTTTTCCGTTGATAATTCCTAATTTATCTTCCATCTCATCATTACTAATGGGACGATTTGGTAAAAATTTTGATATTTTAGTAATGTATACTTCCTTCATTTTAAACTTCCTTCTCTTTTAATGCAACAGATGCGTAATATACTTTATCTTTTTTTATTTGGCTATAAAAAGGTAAATAAGTCAACAAAAATAAGATAAAAACTAGTGGTGAAATTAACCAAATGGCAATTAATAAGTAATAATTAAACATTTTAACAAAAAACCGTCTTTTAGATGTGTTTTTGTCACTTTTTGTGGTGATAAGGTGTGCCCATTTTGAGAATATAGCATTGGCACGTTTATCAACAGTTATTAGAAAGGGTTTAATTTTTACCGCTCCAATATGTAATAAGTTATTTTGAAGCTTTTTATAATCATTTTGGGCAAGATGTTTTGCGATGATGTTACCAAATTTTGATACTTCATCAATATCTTTTTGAGACACGCCAGGTTTGGGAAAGATACCTAAAAAGCGTTTCTTGACGCCCGTAAACATCCATTGAACAATGGTAATAACACTTATATGATTAATATGCCTATCTACTAAAACAATGTTTCCAACTAAATTGGCATGAAGCTCGTGAAGCTTATGCTTTATTTTTTCTTGAGCCATAATCCACATATTTCTACAGCCAATAACGGTAATTACAGGTGTGTTATTAAAAAGTTTTTTAGCTTCTGGAGTAGCCAAAAACGACGTGGTTGGTAAAGATGGTGTTAAATACCAGACTGAATATCCAAATAAAATTAAATCATAATTTTTATTTAAAATAGCATCTGGAATGGGCTTTATAGATCTTGGTTCTTGGCGAAAGGTTTCCGGGAATACGCCAAAAAACTGTTCTTTATTCCAAGGAAATGGAAAGGCTTCTTCCATTTCAATATTTAAATAGGTGAAAGCCGTTTCTTTGTTTTGCATGGGCTCAACAATATTGTTCAAAATCTCGGTTAGTTGGCCTGATTGCGAATAATAGATGACTAAAACCTGTTTCATGTTATGCGTTTTTTGAATCCCAGAAATCAAAATAATTAAACCACTGTAACGGATACTTTTGTAACATCCATGAAACACTTTCCGTAAATTCTTTTAAAAGTCCTTGTGCATCACGGTGTTTAGCTTGAGAGCGTCTTGCATATAAGTGATAATGCTTATTTGTTTCTTTCATAACATAAACAAATAACACCGGTACATTTAACCGGGAAGCTAGCATAAAAGGGCCTGCTGGAAATTTAGCAGGTTCACCTAATAAGGTTTCTGTTAAATGCTTGGTTCCTTCTGTGTAGCGATCGCCAGTGATACATACTATTTCATTTCTTGCTAATGCGGCATTGACTTCAAAAATATGTGATAAATCGTTTTTTATAATAATCAGATTGATGCTTGATTTTTCACGAACACTATCTAAATAATTTTTTATGGCTGTATGCTCTACATCGGTTGTTAATAAACTAATGGAGGCATTGTCTTCTAGTTGATTAAAAAAGTATTCAGATATTTCAAAATTACCAACATGAGCACTAATTAAAATGCCACCTTTTTTTTCTTTAAGGGTTTCAGTTATGGTTTCTGCGCCATCAAACTCATAGGTAAACTTATCACTCAAATTAGATGAAATAGCAATTTTGTCCAGAATCGTTTGTCCAAAGACATAGTAACTTTTAAAGATGCTTCTATAGCTTTTAAAGGACGAATATTTTAAACGATTTTTAAAATAGTAATAAATAGCTTTGGTGCTATCTTTAGAAAAAAAACAAAAATAGGCAGCTACAAAATAAAGCACAAGATAGGCAGTTCCCATGCCTAAATGCTTCATAATAAACACGTATATTTTATATCCAAGAACGGTTCCTCTTGATTTTCCCTGCCATTCTGTAGCCATAAAAATGTAATATGGTTAGCTTAACTTTCGTTCGATAAGATTATAAAAATCTTGAAGTGTTGTAACGTTTACAAAGTCTTCACCAATTAATTTTACACCAAAATTAGATTCGACAGCAACTACTAAATCTACAAAATCTAGGCTGTCAAGTTCTAGGGTGTTCTTAAGGTTTGCTTCTGGAGAAATATCATCGCTTTCTACTTCAAACTCATCAATAAGAAAGTCGTTTATTTTTTCAATAATAACTTCTTTAGTCATTTCCACAAAATTATTTTTTTATAATTAAAGCTGAATTTGTTCCGCCAAATCCAAATGAATTAGACAAAAATACATCAAATTTTTTGTTTAACGTTTTGTTAACTAAATTTAATTTACTTGCAGCTTCATCCGGTTCTTCCAAATTTATATTGGGTGCAATAAAATCATTTTGCATCATTAAAATAGAATATAAAACTTCACTTGCACCAGCCATCCAGCATTCATGTCCTGTCATGGATTTAGTTGAACTAACATAGGGTCCGTTTTCACCAAAAACTTCAAGGATAGCTAACGCTTCATTAGCATCGCCAACAGGTGTTGAGGTTGCATGAGCATTAACATATTCAATGTCTGATGCTTTAATTTCTGCTTGTTTAATGGCCATTTTCATAGCACGTGCTGGACCATCTACGTTTGGTGTTGAAATATGATCGCCATTGGAGGAAAACCCATAGCCAATAATTTCGCCATATATAGTAGCTCCGCGTTTTACAGCAGATTCATAGGTTTCTAAAATAAGTGTTGCTGCCCCACCACTTGGAACTAATCCATCCCGATTTTTATCAAAGGGGCAGGATGCTTTTTTGGGATCACTATTTACAGAAAAAACACCTAATCCATCAAAACTTCCCATGGCAATGGCATTTATTTCTTGAGCGCCTCCGCAAATAACATAGTCTTGAAGTCCACTTTTTATTAGCTGATATGCCATTCCAATGGAATGAGATCCGCTAGCACAAGCGGCACTGATTGTAAAATTTATACCTCGTAATTTAAAAATGGTGGATAAATTCATGGTTACAGACGAGTTCATGCTTTGAAAAATAGCACCAGAACCAACTAAAGTCGTGTCTTTTTTTTCGCGTATTTTATCAACGGCTTCTACAGTAGATTTTGCTGTGCTATCGTTTCCATATAAAATTCCAACCTCGTTTTTGTCTAAAAAATCTTGTGTTATTTTCGCATTTTCAAGCGCTTCCAGAGTTGCTATGTAGGCATATTCGCCTTCTTCGCCTAAACTAATTCGCTGTCTGCGCGATAATAAATTTTTTAAATTTGGTTGTTTTACCATTCCAGTTAATGGAGAACGGTAGCCAAATTCTAGACGTTCATTGTCAGCTATAATTCCAGATTCACCCTTATACAATGATTTTTTTACAGCTTCTAAATTTTCGCCTATGCAGGAATAAATACCCATTCCAGAAATTACAACTCTTCTCATTTTATAAAACGTTTAAGAGTAAATCCCTCCATTAATATTAATAACTTCACCGGTTATATACGATGCGCGTTTTGATGCTAAAAAGGATACGGCATAAGCTACTTCTTCCGGTTCGCCAAAACGATTTACAGGAATCATGCCCTTTAATTCTTTTTCATCTAAATTGGCTGTCATATCCGATTTTATAAAACCAGGTGCTACTGCATTTACAGTAATATTTCGTTTAGCAACTTCTTGAGCCAATGCTTTGGTAGCAGCTACTAAGGCGCCTTTTGCTGCCGAATAATTGGTTTGCCCAGCTGTACCTTTAACACCAGAAACTGAAGCGACATTGATTATCCGACCATAGCGATTACGCAACAGTTTTTGAATTAAATGGTTGGTTACATTATAAAATCCGTTTAAGGACGTATTTATCACATCTTGCCAATCTTCGGGAGGCATCCACATAAATAAACCATCTTTTGTAATTCCGGCATTGTTAACAATAACTTCAATTATGGCGTCTTTATTTTGTTCTTGCCATGTATCTAAAGCAGACTTTACTTGATTGGCATCTGTAACATTAAATTGGATTATTTCAGCTGTTTTACCTAGAGACTCAATGTCTGCTTTGGTTTCCAATGCAGCTGTTTTGTTACTGTTATAATTTATTAAAATATGGTAATCCGAATCTTCTGCAAGTTGTTTGCAAATTGCTTTTCCAATTCCTCGAGAACCACCAGTAATTAAAGCACATTTCATGTATTTGTATTTTTCAGGCTATTGTTAGTTTGTGTTTTCAAACTAGTAAAATAATTCTAAATTTTCGAACCATAAGTTATTTAACGGCTCGCCTTTTGTTGTTAGGTATGTCCAAGATTTTTTCTTTTTAACACGAGCAAGACCATCAATAAAGCCTTTTGGGTTGTTTTTTGAAAAAATTGAAAACCCACCAGCTGTAATTTCATAGTCTTCAGGAATTACTAAATCCCCTTTTTTATTGATAAAACCCCATTCTTTACCTGTTGTAACAGGCGCTAAACCACTTGCGCTAAAAATTTCAGCATCTTTATATTGAAGCGGAATAATAATCTCGCCAGAGGTGTTAATATATCCCCATTTTTTACCTTCGTTAACGGGGGCTAGTCCATTTGAGAACGCACGCGCTTTATCAAATTTTGGCTCTATAATCCATTCTCCTTTTGTGTTAATGAAACCTATTTTGCCATCCTTTTTTGCATAGGTGTTTTCTTTATTATTTGAAAAATCCCAAATTTTTTCAGCTCCAGACACTTCTTTAAACTCACCATTGATAATCAGTCCGTAGCGTTCACCAATATTAGCTACAATTTGTCCGTTGTATGCGTTGCTAATACCATCATATTCTGTTTTAACCACATATTTTCCGGTAGCATCAATTAGCCCCCATTTATCATTTTCTAATACTTTGGCGGAACCATTTTCAAAATTAAAAGCTTTGGTGAATTTTGGTTCTACGACTATTTCTCCTTTGGTATTTATAAATCCAACACCAGATTCTTTTCTGAAAATAGCATACCCATTTTCGAAATCGTAAACCTTATCAGTAGAAACGTCTTGTAAAACTTGTTCGCCTTTTTTGTTGATGTACATCCAGTTTTTATCTTTTAAAACAACGGCTATTCCAGAGTTGAACGCTTTAGTTTTGTCAAATTGTGGTTGGATAACCCATTCTCCTTTTCGATTAATAAAACCCCAAGTTTTTTTATCTAAAGAGGCTTCGGCTAAATCATCAGAAAAGTTTTTTGCTACTTTAAATTGGGGCTTAATTTGCCAAGTTCCAGTTTTTGTAATATAACCAAAGTCGCCTTTTTCATTAGCTAATGCTAATTGTTGAGCATGACTAAAAATACCTAAAAAAAGTAGGCCGATAACGAGTGCTGTTGTTTTCATGTCTTTGTTTTTAATGATTTTTAAATGTCACATGTTATTTGCTGTTAGTCTTTTTTTGAGACAATGCGGCTTTTAACATGCTCGTTTTATAATAAAATTGCTTTATGTTTTATTATTAGTGATAAAATCTTTGACAAGGTTAACATACGGATACATAATAACGTCTTCTTTAAAAACAGGGACTAGCTCACGAATGGCTTCATACATCTTTCTGGTTTTTGAGGAAATACTATCTTGAACCTCAAGAAACTCTATGGCTTGAACAATGGTTATCAGCTCAATAGCAATTACTTCGTAGGCGTTTTCAATAACTTTTTTAGTAATTAAAGCTGAATTGGTTCCCATACTAACAATGTCCTGATTGTCATTATTATTTGGAATACTATGAACATACATGGGGTTTGATAGCATTTGGTTTTCGGCAGTCGTAGATGTAGCCGTAAACTGAACCCCTTGCATTCCAAAATTTAAACCAAGCTTACCTAAATTTACAAAAGGCGGAAGCATATCATTTAGTCTTGCATTTAAAAGGTAATTTAACTGACGTTCAGATAACATGCTCATTTTAGCTACCACAATTTTAAGCTTATCCATTTCTAAGGATACATAATCGCCATGAAAATTTCCGCCGTGATACACATGTTTCTTTTCAACATCTACAATGGGATTATCGTTTGCTGAATTTACTTCTTCTATTAAAATATTTTCAACTGAATTAAGTGTGTCTAAAACTGGACCTAGAATTTGTGGTACACAACGTAGCGAATAATATTCTTGCACTTTTTCCTTAAACACCGAAACATCGGCATTTTTACTGTATAAATGATGCTCTCTTTTTCGTGTTAGTTTGCTGTCCTGTAAATGCTCTCGCATACTTTCAGCAATTTGCCGTTGTCCAACATGTCGTTTAGATTGGTTTAACTCAAATGATAAATGATCGTCATAAGCTTTTACTATTTCATTTATAGCAGCCGAACTACTAGTCATCCACCCTAATAATTGACGTGAATAAAGCGTGTTTACAATACCAATACCTGTCATAACAGAGGTTCCGTTCATTAAGGCTAAGCCTTCACGCAACTCGACAGAAATAGGTTTTAAATTTTCACTTTTAAAAACATCTTTTGTGTCTTTGCGTTCGCCTTTGTAAAACACTTCACCTTCTCCAATTAAAACCAGTGCTAAATGTGCTAATTGTACTAAATCTCCACTAGCACCAACACCACCATGTTCATAAATTAATGGTGTAATATTACGGTTTATTAATTCTGCCATGAGTTTTATAACCGAAACATGAACTCCAGAATGTCCTAATGATAAGGTGTTTAAACGGGCAAGCATAGCTGCTTTTACGTACATAGGAGCAATAGGCTGTCCAGTTCCTGACGCATGACTGCGAATTAAATTATATTGTAATTGAATACGCTCTGAATCTTCAATTTTATATTGTGCCATAGGTCCAAAACCTGTATTGACACCATATATGACTTTGTTTTCGGAAAACTCTTTTAAAAAATTGAAGCTATTTTCTACTGTTTCCAGAACTGCTTTGTCTATTTGAATAGGTTCATTTTTAAAAATTACTTTATAAAAATCCTCTATTCCTAATTTTCCTTTAAATTCAAGCATCTATGATATAATGTTTTTTTTCGATAAATTTGTATAAATAATTACTACTAAAGTAGTTATTTTGGATTGCAAATTTATAATAATTAATGAATTAATACTACTATGGGAACAAGTGATATGAAAGTAGATGTTTTAGTTATTGGTGCAGGACCTTCCGGTTGTGTGGCTTCAGCTTATTTACATCAGCAAGGATTGAATGTGAAAGTAGTAGAAAAAACAACATTTCCAAGGTTTGTTATAGGGGAAAGTTTACTGCCAAGATGTATGGAGCATTTTGAAGAAGTAGGCTTGCTAAAAGCTTTAAAAGCGGCGAATTTTGAAATAAAACGCGGTGCTCGATTTTTACGAGATGACATTGTTTGTAATTTTGATTTTAGTGATAAACACTCTGAAGGATGGGATTGGACTTGGCAAGTGCCACGAGCGGAATTTGATACTATTTTAGCTAAAGAAGTTGAAAAAATGGGTGTTACTATTTCATTTGAACATGAAGTTGTAGCGGTTGACATTGCGGATAACGGCACATCTACCACAACTATTCATGATGCCGATGGAAATCCATATCAAGTAGAGGCTAAATTTATTGTAGATTCTAGTGGATACGGTCGGGTTTTACCACGATTGTTAGATTTAGATAAACCATCCAGTATTCCAGAGCATTCTTCAATTTTCGGTCATGTTAAGGATGTAAATAGACCAGAAGGCGAAGAAGGGACTTTAATTACTTTTGATGTTCTAGATAAAGACACCTGGTTTTGGGTGATTCCGTTTTCCAATGGGGATACAAGTTTAGGCTTTGTTGGAAAAAATGAATTTATAGATTCATTTGAAGGTGACACCTCCGAGCGTTTAAAAACCATGTTCAAACAATCTGATTACTATTATGAGCGTTTTAAAGATGCACCATTATTATTTGAGCCAAAAAGTATTAGAAACTACTCCAAAGCGGTTACAAAATTTTATGGTAATGGATTTGTGTTAACTGGAAATAGTGCGGAATTTTTAGACCCTGTGTTTTCTTCTGGTGTTACGTTTGCTACAGAATCAGCTTTAAAATCTGCCAAATTAATTAGTAAGCAATTAAAAGGTGAACCAGTTGATTGGGAAGAAGACTATGCTAATTATATTAAATCTGGTGTGGATGTTTTTGCCACTTATGTGAAAGAATGGTATACGGGAAATTTACAAACCCTATTTTTCCACAGACCTGAAAATCCTGAAGTAAAACGACAAATTTGTGCTGTTTTAGCAGGCTATGTTTGGGATAAAACAAATCCGTTTGTTACTAAACACAACCGAATAGTAAAAACATTAGCGCATTTAATTAATATGGAAAATGAAAAAAGCGCTTCTGTTTAGAAACGCTTTTTAAGGTGTTTTAGTGGTTAGGATAAATCCTAACCTTTTAATTATTTTGTGTTTTTGTACATGTGTTTTGTTAATTCTCTAGCAAATATAATATAGGCATCTGCAATACGTTGTCCCGAATTAAAATCGAAACCACCATTTCCTTGGCCTTGGATTTTCGTATAATCTGCAGAGAAAATAATGTTTTCTGGACTGTCGTTTTTATAAACACTTAAAGTAACTTCAATTTTAGAGTTATGTCTAACTACGCCAACATTGTAACCAGGATAAATCATGGTTGTGTGTATTTTCATGGTGTATTCAGCACTTTCTAAATCTTTGTCAACTTTTACTGAATTATCTTTGTAACGATCATTAAAAGTTTCAATAAACCGTGGCTCATAAAATTCTTCGCGATCTGAAAGCCAAGACTCTTTAAACTTTTCTCCTGAACCTGGCTCTTTTTCTTCTCTTTTGGCCATTTTGTCTTTTAGAAATTCTTCTTCCGAATCGAATTTTGGAATTTCTAAATTGGAATAATCAAAGACCACATTGTATTCTGTGATGCCTTTTAAATCGGACCAATCGCCTTTAGTGACTTTCGCTTTTTGTGAAAAAACTAAAGAGGATGAAACAAGAAATGCAATTAATAGTAATTTATTCATAATGATTAATTTATGTGTTAGTTATGCGGCTAAAATAGCAAAACTTCAACATAAAAAGTATACGATGAAATACGTATTTTTAGTAATGGGAATAAATAGGAGGTTACAATCTTAATTTAGGACTTAACTTTCTCTGCTAAATTAGCAAGCATGTCTTTGGTAATATCATCTAAAGAAAACTGGTGTTCCCAGTTCCAATCCTTACGTGCATGGCTATCATCAATAGTGTTTGGCCATGAATCAGCAATTTCTTGACGAAAATCTGGATTATATTCTATGGTAAAACCACTCAATTCTTTTTTAATAGAGTGCACCATGTCTTTAGGTGTGAAACTAATAGCAGCCAAGTTATATGATGAACGAATATGAATATGGCTAGCAGGTGCTTCCATAATTTGGATGGTTGCCTTAATGGCATCCTCCATATACATCATAGGAAGTTCTGTATTTTCGGAGAGGAAGCAATTGAAATGATTGTCCGCAAGGGCTTTGTGATAAATATCTACGGCATAATCTGTTGTTCCGCCTCCAGGTAGTGTTTTCCAGCTAATAATTCCCGGATAGCGAATACTTCTAACATCTACGCCATATTTATTAAAGTAATATTCGCACCAACGTTCTCCCACCTGTTTGGTAATGCCATATACCGTTGAAGGCTCCATAATGGTATACTGTGGTGTTTCTTTTTTAGGTGTAGTAGGTCCAAAAACAGCAATACTGGAGGGCCAGAATATTTTTTTTATTTGTCCGTTTTTAGCTAAATCTAACACGTTAAATAGTGTGCTCATGTTTAAATCCCATGCTTTCATTGGGAATTTTTCGCCAGTAGCACTTAACATGGCAGCCATAAGGTACACCGTGTTTATTTCATATTTTTCAATACAAACTTTGAGGCTCGTTGAATCTTGAGCGTCTAAAATTTCAAAAATACCAGAGTTAACAATATCTAAATTTCCATAGCTTATATCGCTAGCAATTACGTTATCATGCCCATGAATTTCTCGTAATTTGTAGGTTAGCTCTGAGCCTATTTGCCCACAAGCTCCAATAATT
The DNA here is from genome assembly GCF_023205095.1 of Bizionia sp. M204. Lineage (GTDB taxonomy): Bacteria > Bacteroidota > Bacteroidia > Flavobacteriales > Flavobacteriaceae > Algorimicrobium > Algorimicrobium hallyeonense. The sequence goes on from NZ_CP046242.1 coordinate 3,061,090, forward strand.
AAAACTTTAGATTTCATTAAGTAGTTTTTTAAAAAATCACTCAAAAATAACAAGAATTTACTGATGAAATGATAAATTTAACTTAAAATAATGTCTAGAAAATAAAGTATTATTATAATTGATAGCTAAAACCCACGAATACAATATATTTGTAATTCGAGTTATAAAAAAATATGAGGAACATTGGTTTAATACTTGTTTTGTGCTTTTTTTCTTGTCAGAATACAGATTCTGAAACAAGTCAGCTGTCTAATGAAAAAGCTATCAGTGAATTAGTAACAAAAGCGGATGTAGAAGCTTTAAAATACACGGATTATATTGCTGATCCTAAAGTGGAAAAAGCCATTAGCGCTTGGACGAAATATGATGAGTTAAGTAACGTTATCTTAGATGTGAAATCTGGAAATTTGTCATTTTTTAAAGCCAACCAACAAATTGTAGCAACTTTAAATAATGAGCTAAAGTCTACGATTCCAGATGCTATAGCGTCACCACTAATTCTCTCACGTGTGATAGCTGTGGAAACTAAAATGTTCAAATTGGAAGGTGTTATTAATTTATCGGCGCCAACTAAAGAAGCTATTTTAGAAACCGTAAAAGAATTATTAGTTGCTTTTTCAAATTTAAATCTTCAAATGAATAAGCAGATAGAAAAAGAATCGCAACGCATTCAGAAACCCTATTAGCTCTAGTCTTATTTTATTAATATTTTGTTAATATATGTTTGTTTACAAACAACAAAATCAAATAGTAGTAAATTGGTACATTAAAATAAACACAAAACTTATGAATTCAAACTTAAAAAAAGCATCATTATTGAGTGCAGCCGCCTTTATGGGTTTAATGGCTTGTAAGAATGAGGCTAAAGAAGAAACCGCGCTTGTGGAAACGGAATCCATTCCGGGGATTAATTTGGAATATATGGATACCAATGTTAAACCAAATGACGACTTTTTTAACTATGTAAATGGTACTTGGTTAAAGACAACCGAAATTCCAGACGACCAATCTACATGGGGAAGTTTTAATGAACTACGAAAAAAAACAGACGCTGATGCCTTAAGTATTTTGGAAGCTGCCATGTCTGATGATAAGGATATAGATAAGATACAGGTTCTTCCGGGTTCCGATCAGGAGAAGGCCGTATTTTTATATCAAACTATAATGGATACCGTTGGTAGAAATGAGCAAGGTTTAGAGCCAATAAAGCCTTATTTAGCCAAAATTGATGCCATTGAAAATATTGATGATTTACAGGATTATATGATCGAGATGGAACCACTTGGAGGTGGTGGATTATATGGTTTTGGTGTAAGTTCAGATCCAAAAGACAGCAATAGAAACGTTGCTTATTTAGGCGGAGGAAGTACGGGTTTGCCAGACCGTGATTATTATGTAAAAGATGATGCAGATTCTAAAGAAAAACGTGAAAAATATGTGGCACATATTACTAGAATGTTACAATATTTAGGGGAAACCGAAGCGGATGCAAATGCAGAAGCCAAGCAAATATTAGCGTTTGAAACACGTTTAGCAGAAGCTAAAATGGATAAAGTGGATAGACGGGACGCTAGAAAGCGTTACAATCCAAGATCTATTGAACAAGTACAAAAAATGGTACCAGCCGTTAATTGGAAAAACTTTTTAAACGGAATAGGTGTCAAAGAATTAGATACCGTTATTATTGGAGACTTAAATTATTTTACCCGCTTGCAGGAAGTTTTAGCTGAAAATAATGTAGACGATTGGAAAGCATACCTGCGATGGGATGCCTTTAATGGGGCTGCTGGACAATTAAGTACGGAACTAGAAACTGCGAGTTGGGAGTTTTATGGTCGTGAATTAAATGGTGCCAAAAAGCAACGTCCACGTGATGAGCGTGCTTTAGGATCCTTAAATGGAACAGTAGGTGAAGCTTTAGGGAAACTATATGTTGATAAAATGTTTCCGCCAGAGGCTAAAGCCAAAGCAGAGAAAATGATTGCTAATGTAATTTTAGCTTTTGAAAATCGCATTAATAATTTGGAATGGATGAGTCCAGAAACCAAGAAAAAAGCAATTGAAAAACTACAAGCAACATCCATTAAAATTGCATATCCAGATAAGTGGAAAGACTATTCAGCATTAGAAATTAAAGGTGTTGATGAAGGTGGGTCATATTTACAGAACTCCTTAAATGCACGTGCTTGGAATTTTAAAAAGGATATTGATAAATTAGGGAAGCCAGTTGATAAAAGTGAATGGTATATGGCGCCACAGGTTGTAAATGCCTATTTTAATCCGGCTTATAACGAAATTGTGTTTCCAGCAGCTATTTTACAACCACCTTTCTATAATTATAAAGCGGATGACGCTGTAAATTACGGTGGAATAGGTGCTGTTATTGGACATGAAATATCGCATAGTTTTGACGATTCTGGATCGCGTTACGATAAAGATGGAAACTTAAATAACTGGTGGACAGATGAAGATTTAAAGCAGTTTGAATCTTTAGGAAACCAATTAGCCGATCAGTACAGCGCGATTGAAGTATTACCAGATGTTACTATTAATGGAAAATTCACTTTGGGTGAAAATATTGGTGATTTAGGTGGTGTTCTAGCAGCTTATGATGCCTTACAATTAAGTTTTAAGGAAAACGGCAGACCAGCAGATATTGATGGCTTTACAGCAGAGCAACGTTTCTTTATGAGTTGGGCAACTGTATGGAGAACTAAAATGCGGGACGATGCGTTAAAAACACGTATTAAAACAGATCCACATTCGCCAGGAATGAATCGTGCGGTGCAACCTTTATTAAATATAGATGCTTTTTATGAAGCATTTAATATTAAAGCGGGAGACAGTATGTATATTGCGCCAGAACAACGCGTAAGAATTTGGTAAAATAATACCAAACATACACTACAGAAAACAAAAAAGCAGTCTATTTTGGACTGCTTTTTCTTTGAGAAAAATCTACGTTTACATAAGGATGATAACTATACGAGCCTATATTTAAAAACGAGATACGCTCTTATAATCGGTAATTATATAACTTCGGTATAATGGATTTCATAATAATCATGTCCTGAAAAGTCTGTGGTTTTCATAATCTAATTAATGTAACGGTTTATACGCTTTAGCTCTAATTAAAACGTATTTACTTAATGCATAACAATAATCGATATATACTTATATCTCTTGAAATTTTCAGTGTTTTTGGGAATAAAAAATGGGCAACATAATTAAATGCCACCCAAATTTCTGCTACTATTAATCTATGTATAGCCTTGTTAAAAACTATTTCTTAATAACCTTAAAGGTTTTTTCAGCATCGTTGATAGTTACGGTTACAAAGTAAACACCATCCTCTAATGCATTCATATTTATACTTGTTTTTAAGTTGTTTGGTGCTGTAACTTGAACCTGTTGTCCGACTATGTTAAAGATTCTAACATTTGAAATGGTGTTTCCAGATTCAATTGTTAAGGTATTAACAACAGGATTTGGATAGTATTTAAACGTTTCAAATGTATTAGTATCAACACTTAAAGATGGATCTGGATATGCAAACAATTCAAAGGATGCAGGGCTATTTGCATGTACAACAATTAGGTATGTTGTACCAGCTACCAATTCTGCAGTTTTATCTCCAGAGTTAAAACAGCTACTAAAACCAGTAACATAACCTGAAGTAGATGCTTGAGAACAGTTGTCGGTATTATAAACTGTGTAACTAGCGCTCCCAGATACTCTAGTAAAGTCGAAGTTATACATACCTGTATATGTTGGTGTAAACGTATACCAAACTGATTCGTTGTTTGTATTACAGGCTTCAGTTGAAGGGTACGCATTATCTAAATTGCTAGAAATGGTATTACTACCTTGATCATTTGGAGACTCTATAAGTGCAATGGCACCTGAACAATCGCTGTTAGCTACTGCTGGAGGTAATGCATACACACATAAATCAAAATCAGCACCTGCTTCCGATTGGCTAGATTTTACCATTACATAATACGTTTCTGAACTGTCCAAATCTAATATTTGGTTTGAAGTACTATTACAGTTACTGCTAATGTCGGTTAATGAGCCACAGCTTCCACTGTAAATATAATAGGATGAAGGGGCACCAGAATTTAGTGTAAAGCTAAACTCATAAAAACCATCTGCACCTGGATTAAGCACATACCATACATCAGAGTAGCTAGCAAATGCTGTATCTGGACATGTAGAATCTGCTGAACGTGTTGCTCCAACTGTAGTTCCGTTAACTGCATTATTACATTGATCATCTGTAGAAGCTGTTAAAACAATGGCACTAGAACACTCATCATTTACTGGTGGAGCAGGAGGTGTTTTTAAACAAATTACAAAGTTTGTTTCATTGCCATTAAATGCCGCTCTATTACGAATATAATAGGTTTCGTTTACTGTTAAGTTGTTAAGAGCAATATAAGTGTTACTATTAAAGCAACCTAAACTTGTTAAACTACCACAATTACCTTCTAGTAATTCTGTCGTTAAACTTGTGGCTGTTCCAACAACAGGCGTTACATTATAATATTCTAAAATTAGTGATTCATGAGTTGCAACAAATGAATACCAAACATCATTAGTCCCGCTTCCAGAACAAGAACTCGGATCTGTAACAGATTCCGTAGCACCTACATTGGTACCAACAGTTAACGTGGTGCACGTTCCATCTGTATTTACAGTAAGCTCTGTAGCCATGGCGCATTCATCATTTTCTGGCGGACAGTTGTAGAAAGTAGCGTCTTCAAATAAACAACTTGTATCTGTACTATTAGTTAATGTTACATTTACTGTTGTTCCGCTTGGGTAAGGCCCTATATTTACAACACCTGTATTAGAGATACCTGTAATATCTGTAGTTGTAGCATTATCATCACTCAACGTCAATGACGTTGCACTACCTAAATAAGTAACATCTACATTAATTGAAAATTGATCATTATTACAATCTGGCACATTAGCTAATGTGAACGTTGGATTGATACATGAATTTCTTTGAATAATTAAGCTATATGTATACGTTCTTGAACTACTTGAGTTACTTAAAACAATAAAGTACGTATTACCAGCTAGTAGTACAACTTCAGATAAGTTTAAAGCACCACCACTAGTATTAAATGTTCCAACATAAGCAACACATTCTGTAGCAACATCTGGACATCCTTGAACGACATGAATACTAGCACCGTTATTAGTAATACTAGCTAAATCAATATTTATGGACATGTCTTCAGTTGGTGTTATCTCATAAAAAACATCCTTTCCACGCATGTATGAATTACTACATGGACTTACATCAATATTGTTTTCAAAATTGTTTGTGTCTCCAAAAGCTTCAATATATGGAAAATTAGAAACAACTATTGGACTTGAAAATGTTGCTCCTGGAATTGGTGCGGCACGAGTTGTAAAGCTTTCTTCAGAACATGAGATTGCGTCACCAATTGCGTTATATGGTACAATTCTAACATAATACACCGTTTCATAAGCAAGACCTGTTAAGTTGTAATTGGTTGTAGTTGTCATAGCATCTGAAACAATTTCAGATCCACCCATAGTTGTGCCAACCGATACTTTGTAACCTGTTGCTAAACCAGTTGCAGCAGACCACGTTAAATTAATGTCGGTGTCAGCAGATGTTAAACCGTTAACTGGTGAAATAAGTGTAGCATCACAATTTGGAATAGACGTTGATTCTTGCGTAATGGAAATATTATCTAAAACAACAACAGTTCTAAAAGTTCCCACATTAACTATGTCTGCAACAAAACGTGCCTGAAAATCGCTCGCATTTGCTATGGTTCCAACTGAAACGCTAGCCGTTTGACATGTTGCGGCATCAATAAAAGTAAAGTTAGAATCGTTAATAGTTGTAATATTTGTCCAAGTTGATCCACCATCAGTAGTATATTCTAATACCAAACTTCCCCATCCCGCAGTTGGAGCAACATTTTGTGCGCCAGGAAACTGGCTGTTACGTTCAAAAACATTAAAGCTAAAATTAGCAGTTAGGTTTGTGCCATTAGATATGGCTGGGTAGTTAGCTGATGATAATGTTCCTGATGTACCCGCGGCTAAAAAGCTCCAAGCAGATAATCCAGAACCGTCACAAATAAAATTTGTGTTGGATTGGAAGTTTGAACCAGGCCAATTGGATGGCGTAGATCCATTTGATTCTCCATTGAAATTGTCAACAATTTCAATTTGAGAAAAAACAGATACGCTCAACAGCATCATTAAATAAAAAGTAATTTTTTTCATCGTTTTTAGTTTAGATTAGTATTTAGTTTTTCTACCAGATTTAAAATTATTTAAATGTTGTAAACAATATTTATTTTAAATGTTACGGATAGTTGAAAGTTTAAATTTATGGATAGTAATACTATATATAAAGGAACATACTTTTGTATTTCCCGAAATTTGAAAGCTAAAAACAAAAGTTAAAAATTTATTAATCAGGTATTTACATTCGTATTAGTGTTTTTTCGAAAATATCAATTTTTACGTGTATTTTGGAAAGATTTAAAACGCTTTTAATAGAATTTAAAATGCTATCTGTTTATTTATTTTATATATTAAAAAGAAATAATTGGCTTAATTTCCAAGAATAAGCCTTTGTAATATTATGGCTTTCAGTAGATTTTAAGTCAAAAAAAAAGCATCCATTTTTATTATAAAATGGATGCTTTAAAAACTACTAGTTGTTTAAAAAAAGAAATCTATTCTTTTGGTTTAGCTTCCTTTTTCTGATTTAATAAAGCATTTTTACTTAAAATAGCTAAATTGAAATTGGGTGCTGTTTTGATGGCTTCATCTAAAATAGAAATTGCAGCATCTATATTAGTTGCCTTGTTTTCATTAAATTTTAATAAGGCTTTCAAATATAAAAATGCAGACTTCATTGAAACCTGATAAGGCTGTTGACTCTCATAAAATGTTTTACCCATATTTTCTTTTGAATTGGTTAAACCATATTCAATATAGCTGTTAGATTTTTCCAAGTTATTTGTTTGTAAATAAAGTTCAGCCAGCTCATAAGCTATAGAAGGGTCTGGCGTGCGCTTAAACAATTCTTCAAAATGAATAAGTGCGCGATTTGGTTCATTTAGGGCTTTTAAGGAAACCGCTTTTACCTCAATTGCAATATCAGAATCTGTAGGACTGTTATCAATGCCTATGGTATTTAAAGCTTGTATATGGTTGCCCTCGCTCATATATACCATAGCTAACGTGTCCTTATGTGCTTGTGCTTCTGAAGGTGATAACAAAATTAAATGCGTTAACCCGTTTATAATACCTTGGGAGTCTCCCTGAATTTTCATTTGCTTGTAATATTCACGGTAGTGATTCAGCAATTCTTGACTGGTTTGTGCATGTGCTTGAAATCCTAAAACACATAACGCAACAATAAGTAATTTCTTCATAAAAAATAGTCGTTTAACAGGTTTCAAAGCTAAAAAAAATACTTAATCAATATCTTAAAACAATACTAATTATTTAATAGTCACTGTACTTTTAATAATAACCGCATCGTTTAGCACAAATGGTTTCGGTATCATGGCTTTTGTTCTGCTTGGAATTGTAAAATGATTATTACTTAGTAAATCATAAGTAGCTTCGTAAAACTGTAAAGTTGTTTTTTGATTCTTCGGAACCACCAATTGCATACTTAACGGTTCATTTTCGGATACATAATAACTAAATAATCTGTTATTGTATCGGTCATCAAAAGCATGAGCAGATGCGTTATCTTTTATAGCGGGAATACCGTTAATAATGGCATCCTTGAAAATATTTGTACTATCAGCAAAAACTTCCACGCGTTCAGCAAGCCTATTGGATTTAAATTGAAGTGTGATATTTCGGTTTGCACCAATAATAGTATCTGAAATAATTATTATTTCTGGATTTTCAAGTGCTTTAACAGGCGCTGTTTTAGTAAAAGTAAAACCCGATTTATATTTACTGCCCATGGTGTTTTGATTTAATAGTGAAGCATCATCGGGTGAGTCCGTTAAAAAAGGTTGTGTGTAACTATCTAAAGCATCATCATAAGTGGCCCAAACAGCTGTATTGGTATTACTATCTAAAACATAATTTAAACTATTAGGTCTAGGTCTATCTTCTGAAAAATCAGATTTAAAATGGGCCATGGCTAAACATATTATGCTTGCTCCTAAAAACACATAAGACCATAGTTTTTTTTGGTTGAAAAAGCCAAAAACAGAAACCAACATACCAAAAATTAAAACTACCAAAATACAGGAAACAAACAGGATTTTTAGTCCGAGTCCCACAGGAAACATTTTTATAAATGGCACCATAATGGTCAAGACTGGAAAACCTAAAAGTGCCATTAAAATCAGGTTTGGTTTTTTCTGTCTTATCAGTATAAACAAGGTTATTAATCCGAAGAAAACCGGAAGAATAAAAAAGCTTGCGCCTGGCAATACAAAAGCCACAAGCGTACAGATTAACAGCCAGAAAAATAAAGGTGCTACAAATAAACTAGCCGTATTTTCTGGTTTATGAAATTTATGATAGACCCAAAAACAAATAGCTAAAGCCAAAAATGTAAACGCAAAAATATACACATGGCCATTATAAGTAAAGCCATGAAGCATCTCGGCAAATTGAGGGTATATTAGTTTTATTACAAACCATAAACCAAAACCTATTCCGCCGGCTGAAAGGAGGGTTAAAAAGAAAGCTGCAAAACCACGACCAATTTCAGAACCTATAAATGCTTCGCGTTTAAAACCATAAATTAAGAGCGCTATAAATCCTAAAAACGCTAAAATGAGCATTGGAAAAATCCATGAAAACGGGTAAATAACCGTCTTAAAAAGGGGTACATTAAAATAGATATAATCTTCCTTACTTTTTACTGAAGATAAATTGGCGTCTGAAAAATAATGGAGTAACGGCATTAAATAACTGCCTTGATGTTCCAAAGTATTTCTATCTAAACGTTCGTAAGTATCTAGAGCAGTATGGTAATCAAAATGATCGTCTATAAATGCAAAATTGAAACCATCAATATTTCCATCTTCCCGAAAACGGGTTAAATCTGTGTCATTTGGTAACATTTTATAAATACTGTAGGCCAAAGAATTGGCTACCGGATATTCGGGGTTAGCAGCTACAAAATGCTTCATTAATTCTGCATTTCCTTGGTTGGTTTCAATAAGCATATAACTTGGTCCACCAGAACCACGAGCTTCAAAATTTAGAACCAAACCAACATCTTTTGCCCATGGATGTTTATTTACAAAAATATCAGCACCATTCAACCCTAATTCTTCCGCATCAGAAATAACAATAATAATATCGTTTTTAGGTTGTTTGTTCTCACTTAAAAATGCCCGAAGACTTTCTAAAATTGTAACAACGCCAGATCCGGCATCACTAGCACCAAAAGAGGAATGTGGTTGACTGTCATAATGGGTGAGTAATAACAAGGCTTTGCCGTTTTCTTCACCTTTGTATCGTGCAATAATATTTTTTGGTTTCGATAAATTACCCCATTTCGTGATTGAAAACGCTTCCTGCACTTCTGTTTCTAACCCTAAAGCTTCTAATTGTTGGATGATGTAATTTCTAACGCGTGTATGCTCCGCATTTCCCAAGTAATGTGGAGCTTTACTAATTTCTTTTAAGTGTACCAAAGCACGTTCTGTAGAAAACTCGTTTTCGGGAGTATCTAATGTTGAAATATTTTGAGGTAATAACACTGAAAAACTCCAGTATACGGCAAAAGCAATAAGAATTAAAGCGAGTAATTTTTTTAACATGAGGATGTACAATTAGTTTGAGAACATAAAAGTACGCAAATTATGAGCAATCTTAAACTTTAGGAAAATAGTATTAAATTTCCTATATTCAAGGTTCTAAATATCTAAAAATATGGGCATTAAAAGTTTTCAAGGTGCGCGAAAGCAGCAACATAACGCAACAGACAATCAGCAATTAAAAGTTAGCGATTACATGACACGCGATTTAATTACGTTTAACCCCGAACAAACGGTTGATGAAGTAATCCATTTGTTAATTTCAAATAAAATTTCAGGTGGTCCTGTGGTAAATTCACAAAATGAGTTAGTTGGTATTATTTCGGAAGGAGATTGTTTAAAACAAATTTGCGAAAGTCATTATTACAATATGCCAATTGAACAAGATACCGTTGATAAACGAATGATAAAAAAGGTGGAAACTATCGATGGAAATATGGATGTTTTTGAAGCGGCCAAAAAGTTTCTAGATTCTAAAATTAGGCGTTTTCCTATTGTTGAAGAAGGTAAATTAGTGGGGCAAATTAGTCAGAAAGATATTTTAAAAGCAGCCATGAAGCTCAAAGGCCATAATTGGAAATAGTTACACATTGTCCTTATTATAAAAGCCACCACGATTCTCTTTTCGTTCCAAAGATTGCCCGATAATTAAATGTGCCACATTTACCATATTGCGTAATTCGCACAAAGCTGTGCTAATTTGTGATGTTTTATAAAGTGCGTCTACATCGGTGTAAATTGCATCCAATAAACTAATGGCTTCCAGTAGCCGTTGATTACTCCTTACAATTCCTACATAGTCACGCATTACTGTCTGTAATTTTTTTAAATTGTCTGCTATTAAAACGCCATCCTTTAAATTGTTGGTGCCATGATCTTGCCAATCTGGAATCTCTAGTTTTTTTCCCGAAACGGGAAAATCAACATGATATTTATAAATATTGTGGGCATATACTAACGCTTCTAAAAGTGAGTTTGATGCTAGTCTGTTAGCGCCATGAAGTCCGGTTCGGCTGCATTCGCCACAAGCAAATAAATTAGTAATAGACGTTTTTCCATTTCGGTCTACTTCTATACCACCGCAAACATAATGGGAAGCAGGAACTACTGGAATCCAATCTTTACGGATATCAATATTGTTTTCTAAACAGGTATTATAAATATTAGGAAAATGATTCTTAAAACCATCTAAATCCAAATGTGTACAATCTAGATACACGCAAGAATCACCTGTTTTATGTAATTCCGTATCTATGCTTTGTGAAACAATATCTCGGGAAGCTAGTTCAGCACGATCATCATAATTTAGCATAAACCGAACACCATTTTTAGTGCGTAAATAGGCGCCAAAACCTCTCACGGCTTCTGAAATTAAAAAAGCAGAACCTTCCTGTTTTGTGTATAATGCCGTTGGGTGAAACTGCACAAACTCCATATCTTTTATGCGTGCTTTTGCTCGATATGCCATGGCAATACCATCACCTGTGGCAATATTTGGGTTGGTTGTGTGGCCATAAACGCGACCAATGCCACCTGCAGCCAAAACCGTACTATCTGCTTGAATGGTTATAATTTCCTTGTTATTCTCATTTAATACATAGGCACCAAAACAGGTTGTATATGATGCGTTTTGATTTAGCTGATGTTCGGTTATTACATCAATGGCAAAATGATGTGGTAAAATTTGAATATTGGTAAGTTGATGCGCACGTACCAATAACGCACGTTCAATTTCATAACCTGTAATATCTTTATAGTGAACCACACGAAATTCACTATGACCACCTTCCTTGCCTAAATCTAGGTTTCCAGTTGAGTCTAAATCAAATTGGGCGCCCCAAACCATCAATTCTTTTAAGCGTTTAGGTCCTTCTGTAATAACCATATCTACAATGTCCTTATTGCATAAACCATCGCCAGAAATTAAGGTGTCTTCAATGTGTTTTTGAAACGAATCCGTTTTGTCATCCAATACCACGGCAACACCGCCTTGTGCGTATTTGGTGTTGGATTCGTCTTCGGTTCCTTTGGTAACAATTGTGATGTTTTTCTTCGGAAACGTCTCGGCATATTTTACAGCTAAAGTTAAGCCAGCAACACCCGAACCAATAATTAATAATTCGGTTTTCATGGTTTTATTTTGAAAGTTCCAGCATACGTTCAATAGGAATTAATGCCTGTTTTCTTATGGTTTCTGGAACGTCAATTTGCGGTGATTCATTCAATAAGCAATCATATAATTTTTGCAGTGTATTTACTTTCATAAACGCGCATTCGCTACAAGCGCAGGTATTATCCTCTACGGCAGGAGCTGGAATTAATAAGGCATCTGGCACTTCTTGTTGCATTTTATGCAGAATACCAGCTTCGGTAGCCACGATAAATTTTCCTTGTGGATGGGCCTTCACATAATTAATCATTCCGGCTGTAGAACCAATATAATTGGCAGCATCTAAAATATGAGCTTCAGATTCTGGATGGGCAATAATTTTGGACCCTGGATTTTCTTGATATAGCTTTACAAGTTTATCAATTGAAAAAGCTTCGTGCACAATACAGGCGCCATCCCAAAGCACTAAATCTCGACCAGACACTTTACTAATATAATGGCCTAAATTTTTATCTGGTGCAAAAATAATAGGTGTTTCCTTTGGAACAGATTCTACTATTTTTAGCGCATTGGATGAGGTGCAAACAATATCACTCATGGCTTTTATTTCAGCCGAACAATTAATGTAGGTTATAACTTTATGATTGGGATGTTGTTCCTTAAAAACTTTAAAAGCATCTGGCGGACAAGAATCTGCCAAGGAGCAACCTGCATTTAAATCCGGTAAAACAACCGTTTTATTAGGGTTTAAAATTTTTGCTGTTTCTGCCATAAAATGCACACCAGCAAAAACAATAATATCGGCATCTGTTTCTGCAGCTTTTTGTGATAACCCTAAACTATCACCAACATAATCAGCTACATCCTGAATGTCTGGTATTTGATAATAATGTGCTAAAATAACCGCATTTTTCTCCTTTTTTAAACGTAGGATATTTTCTTTTAAGTTCAAGGTGTTTACGTATTTACAGGTTATACAAGACGCAAATTTATGGGTAATGAGATTTATAAATCATGACATAAATCATAAATCTGGAGCCATTTGCAAAAATTAGGACTAAAATATCTTTTTTATATCTTTGAAAAAAAAACTGTGTTATCAAATGCCTGTCAATACGCTATTAGATCCATTCTGTATTTAGGAATGTGCTCTGATATAGACCATAAAATTGGTGTCAAAACTATTTCGGAGGAACTGGAAGTGCCAAAACCATTTTTAGCCAAACTGCTTCAGCAATTAAATAAGAATCAATTAGTAACCTCTGTAAAAGGTCCTCATGGTGGTTTTTATTTAAGTGAAACCAATAAACAGCGAACCGTTTGGGATATTGTACAAGTTATTGATGGGCATGATAAATTTAATCAATGTTTTTTAGGGCTTTCTAAATGTGGCGATGATAATCCATGTCCAGTGCATTTTACAGTTTCTGCCTTCAAACAAAAAATACTTAAAGATTTTGAAGAAAAAACATTGGCCGAATTTGTTGATGATATTAAACTAAAAGGACGTTATATTTCCTTAAAAGCGTTTGATATTTTAGAAGAGCCATCTTAAATAATGATAACCAAGCCTGTAAAAAGGGTTAAGCAGCCAATTAGTAAAGCTTTCCATAATACATGAGCTTCGCGAAGTTCCATAAAATAAAAAGCAACTATTAAAAACTTAATAGCAGCTAAAATCATAATGATTTCAGTAGCATTTCCCAGTTCCAGGTTGGATATAACAGCAGATATAACGGTTAAAATAAGTAATACCACTAGGACGTAAAAAAACGATTTCTGTTTCATATTAAAATACTAAATAGATTAATGGAAATAATAAAAGCCAGATGAGGTCACACATATGCCAAAACGTAGCACTAGCTTCTACATCTTCTAGAATAAGTGTTTCAGGTTTTTTTATCATAGTGCGTAATACTGAAGCTAAAATTACCAATCCAACGAGTACGTGAATGACATGAAATAAGGTAAGCATCCAATAAAATGAGAAAAAGGTGTTATAATCCATGGTTAAACCTACATCAATTTTCCCCATATATTCTACTGTTTTCAATCCTAAAAACAGCAAGCCACCAAGCATGGTTAGTTTTAAATATAATTTTGATTTTTGGATGTTTTGAGCTTTCAGCGCACTAACTGTAAGCGCCATAAAAAAGCCACTAACCAATAAAAACAAGGTGTTTATTGTGCCAAAACTGGTGTTTAATAATAATCTGGATTGATGGAACACGTCTGGTTCGTCTTTACTAAATAAAACCATAGCAATTAGTACACCACCAAAGGTAATGAGCTCGAGGTAAATAATGATCCACATTAAAATTCCTCCTGGCGGATAATATACGGACGGTTTGGTTGTATGTTGATTCATGTTGTAATTTTTAATCCCAATCTAATAGTCTTTTTTGTCCTTCTAACTTCTGAATTTCAGTGATATCTTGCGACATCTCAATTACACCTTTGTAGATGAGGTTTTTATCGCGAATAGCAAAGTATCGGATATGGATAATTTGTCCTTTAAAATTGAACCAAAATTCGGCAGTATCCTTATTGCCAGCTTTAAACTTTTCTAGGATTCTTAAAACCATATCGACACTTTTTGGTGGATGACAAAACCGGACCTCTCTTCCAATAATTCCCTTACTTCTAGCAAATACGCGATCCTCACCTCTGTTGTAAAATATTACCTTGTCATTTTCGTCCACATAAGTAATGTCTATGGGTAAAAACTTCAACAATAAATTAACTTGTTCAGGAGTCATATAACCTTCATCATAGTGTGTTGTGTTTTCTAATGAAAAGCTTTGGGTGCGTTCAGTAACATCTTCACTAGGATGAATATATTTAGGTTCTCTAGCAGGAAATGGCGCTGGCTTTTCTTTGAGCATCCAACCAATTTCCTTATCACCTTCATAAAATTCGTCCCAATCTGCTTTGCTTAATAAGCGTTTAGCATTGGGGAATAAATTTTGATCTTCAATAAGCATTAACCGTTTAATTCCTTCCAATAGATAAGGTAGGTTTTCAGTAATCTTCTTGACATCTTTTGTTTCGTTATGGCTGTTTAATAAGCGAATTTGATCTCTTAAAACATCATGAAATGACCACATGCCTTGACTTGGTCCATTCCAATGGTGTTTTTCTAAATAAGGAAAGAGCTGGTTTTCTTTGCGTTTAAACCGTTTTTCAATCGTTGATAGTTGATTAAAAATATTAAAGTACTTTTGAAAATCTTCGGAAACGTTTACATCATATAATTCTAAAATTAAATCTTGAATTAAAGCACTTTCTTGATAGTATACTTGCAAGGGATGACCTTGCTCTAACTGTTCTATTTCTGGTGAAAATGAATTCATTCTAACTTTGGTGTTTTATTTTTTCGTAGAGTTTTACTAACGATTCTAATAGCTCGACAGGTGTTGTTAATATTTGATAATGGTTTTGTCCAAACATTTGCGGCAAATAATATTTGGCTTCCGCTTCAATTGCCAAGGCGTAGGAATTAATGTTACGCTGATTCAACTCGCGTAAGGCTTGTTTTACGTCCTGAATACCATATCTGCCTTCGTATTTATCGTAGTCATTTGGTTTACCATCGGAAATTAAAATAACCCATTTGTTTTTGGTGTCTCGAGCGTCTAGCAAAGCGCCAGAATGTCGTAAAGCTGTACCAATTCTGGTGTATCCACTAGGTTCCACCGCGCCAATTTTATGTTTGGCCGTGTCCCAATTATCGTCAAAACCTTTTAAGGTGAGGTAGGTTGCGTAATTCCTTGTTTTGGAAAAGAAACAATCTATGGAGAAATCCACATTAAATTCGTTTAAAATTTCACCGAAAATAATGGAAACTTGTTTTTCAACATCAATTACTTTATTGCCTCCAGCATATCCGTCACTAGATAAGCTGACATCTAATAAGATTGAAATAGATAAATCTTTGTCTTTTTTTCGTTTTGATAGGTAAATTTTTTCCGAAGGTGTGCGTCCCGAATTTATATCCACATATAAATCTGTTATAGCATCTAAGTCAAAATCGTCACCTTGTGTTTGACGGCGTTGTTGCTGATATTTATTATTAACAGACGTCAACATTTTACGCAAACCTGTTAAGGTCGACGCATTTTTTTGAAGTGTTTTTTTATAATATGCCGCATCTGTTTCTAGTTGTTTTTTAGGGTATACTTTACAGAAATTCGGTTTATAGGCACGCTTGGAATAGTCCCATTCGTCATAAGCAATATGTGGCGCTTCTGTGTCTAATTCGGTACTTTCAGAAATGGTGGTGTTTTCTATAAATTCTGCTTGATAAATGGAATGAACGGGATCGTCCACACGAACGGTATGTTTCATGTTGAGGTCTTCCAAAGCGTTTGCATGATCGTCCAAATCATCATCCCCATCAAAATCTCTCCAGCCGCCTTCCCATTCTTCGGCTGTTTCAGCTTTTTCAAAATTATGCAGTAGCACATAATCTTCCTGTTGCTTTTTATCTATTTCTAACGTGGAAATTTCTTCGACAGCATTCGCCTTTAAAATGGTATTTATTTCGTGGTCTATGGCTGTTTTTACCTGTTCTGAAATATTTTTCAACACCGATTTCTTTAAGGTTTCTGGATCATTTTTCATCCATTTTCCGTAAATAAAACTTAAATCTTCAGGGGTTTTTTCGGTTGATTTGTTGAAGTATAAGGTAATTAATTCCTGACGAATTTTCTTGGTTATTGGAAATTGTTGAAACATCTCATTTAAAACTAAACTAGAAGTTTCCTGGGCTTTTTCTCGAGCGTCTTCCAAAGTAAATTCATCTTCAGACATAAAATTTAAATGAAGATTTTTTTGAATGGATAGATATACAATTCGAAAAATATAGAATTTGGTGTTTTGTTCAAAAGTGGCAAATTCAGAAAATTGTGTCGGTAAAAAGAAGCTATTGTTTTTATAACCACCTTCACGTTCCGCTTCAAAAATCTCAATGGCTTGACCGGTAATTGCTCTAGAAAAAATAGTGAGCCGTTGCTTTATATCTTTTAGTTTAACCGCATGTTCCAATGTTTCTTGAGCATTTTTTTTACGACGCTTTAAAAACTTGGCAACTTTGGAAAAGAGATATTCATCAGGTTCAAACATGATTCGTTTTTTAAATCATTAAATCGCATAAATCAGCTAAAGCTTCCGTAATTTCAAGATCATCCGTTAAAGGTTCAACTACAGCTACGCGAACAGCTAGACGTTTTCCTAAACCGGTGTGAATTAATTTGGCGGCATCAACCAATAAACGTGTTGAAACGGTTTCAGTTAAACCAAGTTCTGTTAGGTTTCTAATTTTAGTAGCAATAGATACTAGTTTTTTAGCTGTTGCCGTATCAATTTGGGTTTCATTGATTAAGATTTCCGCTTCGTCTTTTTCATTTGGATAATTAAAAGCCAAGGCAATAAAACGTTGCCTGGTGGATGGTTTTAATTCCTTAAAGCCTTTTTGATAACCAGGATTAAAGGAAGCGACCAACATAAAATCGGGATGTGCCTTTATGGTTTCGCCTAGTTTATCAATATAGAGTTCTTTTCTATGATCGGTAAGCGAGTGAATGGCTACAATAACATCGGGTCTGGCTTCGGCAATTTCATCTAAATAAATAATAGCGCCTGTTTTTACTGCTTGAGTAAGAGGACCATCAATCCAAACGGTTTCGGAACCTTGAATTATATAGCGACCAATTAAATCGGTGGAGGACGTTTCCTCATGACAGGAAATAGTAATTAGTTTCTTGTTTAATTGATGCGTCATGAAATCTACAAAACGTGTTTTTCCTGTTCCTGTAGGCCCTTTTAATAATACCGGAATTTTGTTTTTATAAGCGTGATCAAATACTTCTACCTCTTTTGCTATGGGTTTATAAAATGGAATGGTAGTTGCTGTATGTTGATTTTCTGTTTTCAAAATAGAAGGTTTTATATCGGGTGTTATGAGCGCGTTGTTCATGGTTTGTAAGAAATTTAAAAAAGGCCCTTTAGTTAAAGCGTTTTGAAGCTATAGAATGTCAGGTATGAGCAAATGAAACTTCATTGTCTTTATATAGCTAAAAGGACCTTTTCTTGCAATTAAGCGTTATAAGTCTGATTCTAAATCTAATGCATCATCTGTTGGTAATCCGTGTTTATAGAATTCCCAGATGTACATGCCAATTCCGGTAGCAAATAAAATTGCACATAAAATTAGTACAACAAAGTGAATGCTTACTTCGGCTTGTACTTCCATAAAGTCCATTTTAAATTTGCGTTCCAAATATACTTGAGCTACACCTGCAACACCAAAGGCAACCGTCATACCTACCATACCTACATTAGACATCCAGAAAGCGGCACGTCCAATAGGGCTGTCGTAAAACTTTCTACCGGTCATATTTGGTAAGGCATAACTTATAATGGCTAAAACAATCATGGCGTAGGCTCCCCAAAAAGCTAGGTGTGCATGCATGGCAGTTACTAAAGTTCCATGTGTGTATAAATTGGTTTGTGGTAGCGTATGGGCAAATCCTAATAAACCAGCGCCTACAAAAGAGACAATAGCCGAGCCTAAAGTCCAGAAGAGTGCTATTTTATTAGGGTGTTTCTTTTCGCCTTTTCTGTACATATTTACAGCAAATAAGGCCATGGCCAGGAATGCTAAAGGTTCAAGTGCAGAGAAAATACCACCTACAATTAACCAGATTTTATTTACACCAATATAATAGTAGTGATGTCCTGTTCCTAAAATTCCTGATAAAAAGGTTAAACCAACAATAACATATAGCCATTTTTCAATAACCTCTCTATCCACACCCGTAAGTTTTATTAATAAGAAGGATAGAATACCGCCCATAATTAACTCCCAAACACCTTCAACCCATAAATGAACAACCCACCATCTGAAAAAAGAATCGGTTACTTGACTATCAAAAGGCAACATGCCTGGAATATAGAGTAAAGCAGCAAAAACCAAGCCCATGGTGAGAACGAGCGCTGTTGTGGTTTTGCGTTTTCCTTTAAAAAGCGTGGCTAAAATGATTCCTAAAAACAGTAATACGTTTGCTACAACTAAATAATCTAATTGTCTGGGTATTTCTAAAAATTTACGACCTTCCCACCAGTTAAAATGGTAGCCAACTACTGCAGCAACACCAACAACGGCAAGTGAAATTAATTGAACATAAGCCCATTTAACACTAACTAATTCGCGTTGTGCTTCTTCAGGGATAATATAATAGGCAGCTCCCATAAAACCAGAAAGCAACCAAACGACTAAAAGGTTGGTATGTACAGCTCTTGCTGTGTTAAAGGGGATGAATTCGTGAAGACCATCAAATCCAATACGAGCAAAACCCATAATGAACCCGTAGGTGATTTGTAAAACGAGGAGTAGCATGGAAAAGGCAAAAAACCAGTAGGCTACTTTTTGAGATTTATATTTCATTGGTTTAGTTTTATTATGTTAGAAGCCAGAAGTAATACCTAGTAAACATGTTATATAGTATCAACGTGTTTAAAAGTGTAATTCTGGGTTAGTTGTTTTTTTTCTTTCTTTCAATTCTGTCTTTAGCTAGAGGGGATATAACGGTATCAAAACCATTCAAATCTATACCGCCTATCCAATCAAAAAAGGCTATTAAATCTTCAGCTTCCTCGGCGGTGAACCCATAGGCAACCATTTGTCTTCCGTTGGGATTCCACGGAACTGGCGACATTAAAACGGCTTTAACATAACCTTCGCCTCTGCGGTCTAGTACTTTTGTTAATTCGGGAGCGTAGTAGGCACCTTCACCTAAAATAGTATGGCAACCCATACAATTGTTTTCGTCCCATAAAACTTTGCCGTGAATTACTTGTTCGGTAATGCCTTCATGGTTGGTTTGATCTTGCCCTTTGCTTAAGGAGAAAATGGTTAATCCTATAAATATTAAGAATGTTACCACAGTTCCTCCCAAGAAAAACGCGCGTGCTTGTTTTTTTGATAGCATATGATTAGTCGTTAATTGGTTAAAAAGACCTTTTAGTCTTCTATGCAAAAGTAAAAGAGTGGATTAACCTAAAACATGACATTAATCATATAATGGGATAAAAGTTAAAATTTTCTTAAATTATTGATAATGGGCTCGTTAAGGTTGTAAAGTTAGCCTTCCCGTTTCACCAAAGCATAATAATCGCCTTCTAAAGGCAAGTAGCCTTGATCATAAACAAAATAATAAACCGTACCAGCTTTGGTTGTGTAGATACTGGTGAAATAATTAAAATCGAAACCTTTTTCAATGAGTTTCGCTCTGGATGATTTGGTTTTTTGCTCTGGATTCAGCTCTTCCAGAATGCGATAGTTTTTACGTAAACGGTTATTGGTATTTCTAATCAGGTTTTTAGAGTCTTTATTCACGCGATTATTAAACGAATTTCTACAGGCATCACTACAGAATTTTTTATCAATTCGGCCAACAATTTTATCACCACATTCTGGACATTGTTTTTGCATACTGCTGATTTTTGAAATTACTTTTTGACTAAACTTTCAACTTATTTCATTTTTAAGTAGAATGAATAGCCAAGTTATTGCTTAAATATATAAATTATTCTCTAAGAAGCCATTACAAAGCTTTTCCAATAACCACCGTATTTGTTTGATTCACTTTTTTGTAAACATCCACTTGGTAGATATGCGATTTTAAATAACTAATAATATGCTCTAGTTTTTGAGAAAGCTCTTTGTCTAACGAGGCATTAAATAAAATGGAACCACTTGCCGATTTGCGTTTTAGAGTGGTCTCCCAAAATGATAGATCTAGAAATTGTTCGGGAACCGTGAGGTCTATAAATAAATCGATGATGATGAGATCGAACGTATCTGGTGTGTTTTCAATATAATGCAGTGCATCATCACATATAATATTTAAATTTTTAGAAGTTTCAATCTGAAATTCATTCTTCGCAATGGCTATTATTTGTGGATCAATATCTACAGCTGTAATTTGATTTTGGTAATTAAAATCGGTTTTCAGTGTTTCAATAACACTGCCGCCACCAAGGCCTAAAACAAGAATGGAATTCACATTTTTAAGGTCTAGTTTCTGCAAACCAAACTTTAAAATGCGCTGTAATGAACCATACGAATAGTTGGCGTTTTTAGAGTTTAAATGTTTTTTTCCGTTGTACCAAGTAATTTCTAACGTGCCGTTAATTTCCGATTTTACTTTTTTGGTAATAGGATATAAATAGCTTAAAAGTTTTGCCATGGGTGTAAAGGTAGCACTTTATTGTGATGGCTTATAGCATTAATCATTCCCATAAATGAGATTTAAAAACTCCGTTTTTTCTAAATCGCCAAAATATTCTTTTACAGACAAGTTTTTTAACGCCTTTGTGATTTCAACTTTAACATAAGGCACACCAATAAGTAAGCTTTCAATATCTGAAACGGGTTTTCTACCAAAGAAATCGCCAAAAATTTTTAATTCTGAAATATGGCCTTTTTCAACAAAAATGCGCAAATCAATTTCACCAACCGGAAAACGTTTGTTTTTTTGAATATTAGATTTAGGCGACCGTCCAAAATTCCAATCCCATAAATCGTATTTCTCGGCTTTCAGTTTATGAACCGCTTGCCATTCCGCTTCCGTTAATTTGTAAGTTTCAAAAGGTTCACTGGCTTCATATAATCCAACGAGTAGCTGATTTTTAAAAGCTTCCATAGATATGGGTGTTTTTAAAAATTCGCTAATATTAGCCACGCGACTTCTTACCGATTTATGACCTTTAGATTCAATTTTGCTCATTTTTACTTGAAGCGCTTTTGTTACTTCGCTCATATCTGTATCAAATAAAAGCGTACCATGACTAATCATCCGTTTTCCTGTAGAAAACTGCGCAGTTCCAGAAATTTTCTTCTCGTTTACCAAAATATCATTTCGGCCTTTGAGTTCAGCCGAAACGCCCATATTATTTAAAACCCGAATAACGGGTGCGGTAAATTTTTTAAAGTTGCTTATACGTTTTCCATCATGATTGGTAATAAAACTAAAGTTTAAATTTCCTAAATCATGATAAACCGCGCCACCACCAGAAACACGACGCACCACATGGATGTTGTTATCATCTATATATTCCTGGTTAATTTCCTCCAAGGTATTTTGGTTTCTTCCAATAATAATGGATGGCTCGTTAATGTAAAATAGCAAATAATCTGTGGAAGTATCAAAATGCCTTAAGGCATATTCTTCTAAAGCTAGGTTTAGTTTGGGGTTGGTGTGGCCTTCATTGTCTATGAAAATCATAAGAGATGTCTTGTTTGGTAGATAACAAAGATAGCGAAATTTATGAGCGTATAGTTGTTCTAGGAAAACCAAAATTAGCATTAATTGCAGTATGTAATAAGCTGCTAAAACAGGCTTTTGCTATTGCAAAATCAGGATTAATATATGAGGATACGTATAGAAGTACTTTGGTGAAACGTTAATGCGTTTTTACTTGTTTTTTACAATAGTACTTTGTTGGCGGTAGTTATTTATATTTTTTTAAAAACTTCAAGTGTCATATTTACAAACATTTTTAATTCTTTGACATCTATTATGTTGTCAGTGTTTTGAGAATCGTGATGAAAGGATTTACTATAATCATTAATAACTGTTAAATCACTTATTAAATGTTTTAATGAAAATAATTCGTCATTTTCTTTTGAGTTTCTAATTGAAGCAATAATTTCTCCAAGCCAAATATTATCTGCTATATCATTATAAAATTTAACTTTTATGATTCCTTCTAAAATTGGTCTTAAGCATCTTATTACTTCTCTTTTGCTAGATTCAGTTTCTGCTCCATTCTTTTTGAAATTATAAATAACTTCTAAATCTTTATGAAGTTCAGATTTGAATTCTGTTTGAATATCAATTTTCTTAAGTACACTATCTTTTTCTGAATTCTGAATGGTTAAACAAAGTAGGTCAGGATTTAACCCTTTAAATTTCTGGATTAAAATATGGTCATGAGATAATAGAAAAAATTGCTTTGATTTATCGGCTATTTTCGTAAGAAAATGCAAAGTCATTTGCTTTCTGTTTGAGTCAAAACTTGATAAAGGGTCGTCAAATATCACAATTTTATCTTCACAATTTGATAAGTCAAGAGTTGCCATAAAGAAACTCAATGCTATTGCGTTTTTATCTCCTTCACTTAATGTGTATTTAACTTGTCCATTTAGATGAGCTGAATTCGGTGAATCTAATTTTATTTCTGAACCTTGGAAATCAAAAATTATTTCAGGAAAATAGTCTAATTTCTTTTTTGTGATGGAAATTTCAATTTGGCTTATAGACACATTTGGTATCAACTTTGTAAGGTAATTATTTGTTGCATTTTTAAAATCTTCAAAAATAGATTTTGACATTTTTATATACTTCCTTCTTAGGCTAACAAATGCTTTATTTAGTACTTCAAATTTCTTTTCTAATTCTTCATCTGCTTGAAGTCCATCTTTTAAAAGTTTTAATCTTTTATCTTCAATAGGTTGTAATTCCCTTTGTGCTGATTTTATATTATTGAATAAATATGTTCCTTCTCCACCTAAAACAAGTTGAATAAATTTTTTTTTGGTTGAATTTGTTGAAATAGAACCTTTAAAAACATAATCTTCTATAAAATGATTATCATAAATAAGAAATTTTGGTAAGTTGACGGTATCTCTCCAAGTATTAGAGGAAAAATATACATTTTTGGAAGGTTCTGAAAATCGTAGTATGACTTCTGGTTCAGATTCTGATTCAACTCTTTTTTTATAAGCAATTAAATCAGTGTTTTTTTCAATTAATGATTTAAGAATTATGCATAAAGTAGACTTTCCAGAACCATTAGTAGCATAAATTGAATTTGTTTTTGAAAAGGAACCATTCCAATTTGAATCCGATTTAGTAGATAAATTACTGAAAATTCCAATGTTCTTAATTTTAATAAATTTCTCTATCATTCTTTTCAGTTAGTTCGTAGTGGTAATTATTGCCAACGGTCGAGTATATGAAAAGTAGCGCTGAAAAAGTGCGCTATTCATTCGGTTGAACACAAGCCGAATTTTTAAATTTTTTTATTTATTTTTTTTTCTCAAATAGCCAAATTTAAAAATTTGGTGACTTCGAAAAAGTGCCCGAACCTTTGTGTTTGCAACTGCTCGCGCTATTTTTTATATACATTGTTGCCCACAGTACTTTCTGCGTTATGCTATTTCAATGTTCAGATTTTTTCCAAGTCCAAGTTCAATCAGTTTGTAATAAGTGGAAACTTGAATATCGCTCAATCCACGTTCAATTCGGGAAATGTAGCTCTTTTTTGTTCCGGTTCTTTCAGCAAGTTCTTCTTGTGTTAAGTTAGCCTCTTTCCGAGCCTCTTTTAACATTACTCCAAGTCGGAATGCAAGTGAATCAGCGTCATACTTATCACGCTTTTGAGTTCCTTTTTTTCCGTATGTTTCAATGAGGATGTCCTCAAAATCAGTTACATTTTTCATATCAGTTATTTTTTTCTTTGAGATATTCTTTTTTCAATTTTTCAGCGAGTTTGATTTCTTTTCTCGGTGTCTTTTGGGTTTTTTTCACGAATGCGTTTGCAAGCACAACTAAATTGCCATCATCGAAAAAGCACAAAATCCGAATACTTTTAAAAGTTGTAATTACACGTACTTCATAAATTCCGTCAGTATTTTCGAGATACTTAAAGAATTTTTTCGGCACTTGTCTTTCAAGCCGAACAAGGTCCAAAACATATCCTATTTTTTCCTTAACATTGTCTTCTTGAGCTTTATAAAACTCGGGAAAATGTTTTCCGTATGCAATTACTTTTCTTATCACGCAACAAAGTTAACTAATTAGTGTACTAAATTCAAATAAAGTTACAGAATTTTAATGAAAAGATGGTTTCCCAGTATTGTGGGCAACGGTCTCGTATAACCGTCAGTTACGGGTTAAAGTACGCAAATTTTTCGGTTTAGCACTGACGTTAGCAATTCCGAGTGGATTCGGACGTAGTCGAATTCGCCGTAATTGCGGTTATACATTGTTGCCAGTAGTATTTTATTCTCCAAAGAGTAATTTTCCATTTATCAAATGTGTTTTTCCCTTCACTTTGTCAATACTTGCCTGTAATACTCCACAATCTAATATGTTGGAATCTGTTGAGTGTCGACCAGAAAAAACATTTATTAATACCTCAAAATTCGTGTCTGATAAATCCTCGAGAGCCTTTTTTGAAATTTTTACATTTTTAAAATGAGCAATTTTTGAGTCCCACAATTCAATTCGATGTTGTCCAATATTTTTTTCTCCCCATTTTTGATAGTCAGAATCCAAAGTATCTTTAGGAATTCCCGTGAAGTATGCTTGAACGATAGTCGATTCATTGTCTTTTTTGAGTTTGGCTTTTGCTTTTTCACTCAAGTTAATTTTGATAGCAAATTCAGGGATTATAACAGAGTCCTTTAAAACTCTAAATGAGTCAATCAGGACTTTATTTTCACTTGATTTTGTATTTAATTCAATTGTTTCAATTTTTTCCTTTTCGTTTATTTCGCTGTTGTTTTTTTCCTTACAAGAATTAGAAAGGAAAGATAGAAACATTAATATTAGCAGTGTTTTTTTCATATTACTGGCAACGTGTTATATAAGTATAAATATACACTTAAATTCAAAATTACCCATTTCCAAACGACTACAAACATTTACAAACGAATTTAAATAGGTAACTACCGACTAATACTTGCAAGGGGTTGCATCTTTGCCCTGTTGATTTGACCGAATGATTTTCAACATAATTAAAACCTTATCTTATGAATACGTTAAGAAACAAAGTACAGTTAATTGGAAGACTTGGACAAGATCCAGAAATCATCAGTTTTGAAGATGGTAATAAAATGGCTAAATTTTCATTAGCTACAGACGATAGCTATAAAGACAAAAATGGCGAAAAAGTAGAACGTACCTACTGGCATAATGTGATAGTAAAAAATGGCTTGGTAAAAGTCGTTGAGGCGTATGTAACCAAAGGACAAGAAATTGCTATAGAAGGCAAATTAACCAACCGATCTTGGGATGATAAAGATGGTAAGAAGCATTACATTACCGAAGTGTTATGCAACGAATTGCTGATGTTTGGCAAGTAATAATTGCCATAAAAAAGAAAAGCCGCGAATGACCTTCGCGGCTTTTTTTATGCAACTTTTTGAAGCAAATCAAAACACGGACATTTGCCACATCGTTTTTTTTCGCTTTTTAAATATTTTTCACAGCATTTGCTTTTTACTTTCTTTTCCGCAGAAATGATACCTGCTTCGCGTAACGCTTCTAAAGCCTTTTTCTGTTTTTTCTTGTCTTTCTTTTTGCCCACAATGGATTCATTTGTAGATGATAAGACAAAATTAATTATTTTTATTGATTCTAAATAAAATTATCTGTTAAAATTAAACAGTTCCCGTTGAGGCTGCTGAACTAATGGTTAATTGTTCAATATCACGATCAAATAAATACAATCCGCCTTTATCGTTTCCTATTAAATTTATTTTATCTAAAATGGTGCGTGCCATAGCTTCTTCTTCAATTTGCTCGGCTACATACCACTGTAAGAAATTGTGAGTGGCGTAATCTTTTTCCTGTAAACTAATATGTACTAACTCATTTATGCTTTCTGAAACATATACTTCGTGTTCATAGAGTTTTTCAAACATTTCTTGGAAGGATTTAAAGGTGACATTTGGCGCTTTTAATTCCGAAACATGGGCATGTCCACCACGTTCATTCACAAATTTTATAAGTTTTAACATGTGGTCGCGCTCTTCTTGAGATTGGCTGTACATAAAGTTTGCCACACCTTCAAGGCCTTTTACTTCCGCCCAACAGGCCATGGCTAAATATATTTGAGACGATTCTGCTTCTACACGAATTTGTTCGTTTAATGCGTTTTCAATGTTTTTTGATACCATAATTTATGCTTTTAAGTAAAGTTACATAATTTCTTGAGGAGTTAAAGTTATAATACTCCTAAATAAGTAGCTATTCTGACCCCGTTTAGTTGGTAACAAATTTTAACCCAACAATGGAAACGATTAAAGTGGTTATAAAAAATAAACGCCAAAAATCTGCAGGTTCTTTAAAAATAAAGATGCCAACTAAAACGGTTCCTACAGCTCCAATGCCTGTCCAAACGGCATAAGCGGTTCCAATAGGTAAACTTTGTGTGGCTTTTACCAAAAGTACCATGCTAATGGTTAAACACACCAGAAAACCTATAAACCAATAGGTGGCCAAGCTTCCAGAGGTTTCCTTAAATTTTCCTAAACAGGCCGCGAATGCCACTTCAAATAAACCAGCAATAATTAATAAAATCCAATTCATACGTTTTTCTAAAATAGTTATAAACTGGCTCTAAAATACTTATTTTCTATGACGTTATACGGACTGTTTTATGAAACGTTTTGGCAGTAAATTTTTATGAATTTGTTTTTCGTAAAATGTCAATCGGATGCCAAAAAGTAAAACGAATCCACCTAATACCATTTGCAAGGTGATAGTTTCATCTAAAAACAACCAAGCTAAAATAGACGCCAAAATTCCTTGTCCTAATAAACTGACAGAAACCCGTGTAGCACGCATTTTTTTAGTGGCAAAACTAATGAGCAACCAGGCAGCTAGCTGACAGATAACGGCTTGCAAAACCAATACAAACCAACCCATATTGGAGAATCCGGAAAAGGGTTCGTTTAATCCGTAGCTTAAAAACCCTAAAAATACGGATGATGCGCCAAGGCTAATGGTCATAAAGGTTAATACGTTTAATTGTTTTAATACTTCTTTACTAATTAGCATGTAGAACGCATACAAAACACCCGAAAGAATACCGAAACTAAAGGCTAAATCGAAATCCAAGTTTCTAAACGTTGAAAAACCGACTAATAACATCATGCCAAAAACCGCCACTAATGTGCCAATCCAAAAATTGCCTCGTGGTTTATCTTTCAGAAAAAACAAGGCTAAAACACCAACCCAAACTGGGGATAAGTTTGTTAACAACGACGCTTGTGTTGCTGTAGATTCCTGAATAGCAATATTCCAAACGGCCACATCGCTCCCAAAAACAATACCGCAGAGTACAGCTAAAAGTCCCATTTTTACATTGGGAAGTTTAAACTGCTTTTTCCATAAAACAAATGGTACTAATAGCACAAACGAAAATGCCATGCGGTAAAATGCCGAAATAACACCTGGTGTTAAATTTAATTTAACCAGAACAGGGAAAACTGAAATACAAATTATGCCTATAACAAGGGCGATTCTAGCTTTTTTCATAATCTTAAAACCTTATGATTTAACAAGCTGCAAAAGTAGCGCCTCATGCGTGATTATTATGATATTAAATAGGCTATTTATTCTACTATATTATCCCTTATTTGAGTTTGAATGAAAAACAGGCGAATTTTGTATTAAAAATAAATGTGTTGTGCCAAACGAAAGGTGTTAGCATGTGCTTCAATAATGGTTTTTATATCTGGCGAATAACCACCACCCATACTACACATAACAGGAATGTTCAGGTCATGGCAAGTCTGTAATACAAACCGATCACGTTCTTTACAACCTGCAATAGTAAGGGCTAATTTCCCTAATTTATCGGAAGCTATTACATCTACACCACATAAATAATAGATGAAATCTGGTTTTTCTGAAGCTACTAGTTTGGGTAGCGTTTCTTTTAGAATTGTTAGATAGGTGTCATCTGTCGTATTCGTTTCTAAAGCAATATCCAAATCACTTGCTTCCTTTTTAAAGGGGTAATTGCTTTTTCCGTGCATAGAAAATGTAAAAACCGAGGGATCATTCTGAAAAATTTCGGCAGTTCCATTGCCTTGATGCACATCTAGATCTACGATTAGAATTTTAGTTGCTAACTTCCTTTCTTGAAGATAACGTGCGCCAATGGCTTGGTCATTTAACATGCAAAATCCTTCGCCTCGATTGGTATATGCATGATGGGTTCCGCCAGCAATATTCATGGCAATGCCATGTTTTAGGGCAAATTCGCTCGCTTTTATGGTGCCGTCGGCAATCATAACTTCGCGCTTTACTAATGCATCACTTAATGGAAATCCAATTTTCCGGATGGCTTTTGCATCTAATGTCAGATTCAATAAATCATGATAATATGCTTCGGTATGCACACGTAAAATATGGGAGTCATCGGGAATTTCAGGTTCGAAGAAATTGGCATTTGTACACGTTCCTTCATGAAGTAATTGCTTGGGAAGCAACTCATACTTCAACATGGGAAACCGATGCCTTTCTGGTAATGGATGTTTGTAAATAGGATGGAAGGCAATTTGAAGCATGCAATTTTTTGATTAATTTGAAAGCAGCAATGTAATAGTTTTAAGCGGCTTTTTGTAGGAATACATGCCTAAAAAAGCTTTTTATAAACGTGTTGTTATTTTGTGTATATTTAATACTTCCTGTTATAACATATTGATTGATAGCGTATTTATTCATTATAAACAATACATTATGTTAGGAGAAACATTAAAAATTGCCTTTGGTGAATTGGGGCAGAAAGAAATTAAAGGCGAAAATGCCCACAACGATCGCATTTTAGAATATCAAGAAACAACGGGTTTAAAGTTCGGAAATGACGAAGTAGCTTGGTGCAGTATTTTTGCAAATTGGGTGGCGCTTCAAGCCAATTTACCAAGATCTAATAGTGCTATGGCTAGAAGCTGGCTTAAAATTGGTAATAAAACCGATTGGCCACAACCTGGTGATATTGTCGTGTTTTGGCGAACCGATATTAATGGTATATTCGGTCATGTGGGTTTCTTTTTGGGTTATACCAAAAGTGGAAAATCTATTTACTGCTTGGGTGGAAATCAAAATGATGAAGTGAATATTCAAACCTTTCCCTTGGATCGTATTTTGGAATTCAGAAGTCTGACGGACGCGATTGATGAATCACTAACTATCCCAACAGGTTATTTGCGAAAAGGTGATAGTAATGAAAACGTAAAACTGCTTCAGAAAATCCTAATAAAATTAGATTATTTAAACGGTCATGCCGATGGTGTTTTCGGACCAAAAACAGAACAAGCCCTCATTAAATTCCAAACCGATTCCCATATTTTTGTTGATGGTATTTATGGTAGTGAATCCAGAAATGCTTTGCAAGATCAATTAAACGGCTAATTATTTATGTAGTTTTAATTGAATGCGTTTTCGGGGTACATCCACTTCCAATACTTTAACAATAACTTGTTGATGCAAGCTAACATGTGCATTCACATCGCTTACAAAACTATCCGATAAATTAGAAACATGGATTAACCCGCTTTCCTTGATGCCCACATCTACAAAAGCCCCAAAATTGGTGATGTTGTTTACAATGCCTGGAAGCAGTTGCCCTTCCTGTAAGTCTGTAATGGATTTAATGTTTTGGTTGAATGTAAATACTTTGGCTTGCTCACGAATGTCCAAACCGGGTTTTTCTAATTCTTTAATAATATCTTGAAGTGTTAGTAAGCCTACAGAATCTGAACAATAATCTGGTAAATTCAGTTTTTGAAGTACTGTAGAATTCCCAATTAATTCGGAAATAGGTTTGCCTAAATCTTTAGCCATTTTTTCCACAATGGTATAACTTTCAGGATGTACTGCAGAATCGTCTAACGGATTTTTAGATTCCTTTATTCTTAAAAAAGCAGCACCTTGTTCAAAAGCTTTATCGCCTAAACGCGGCACTTTTTTGATGGCATTTCGCGATTTAAAAACACCATGTTCTGTTCTGTAATTAACAATATTTTCGGCTAATTTCGGGCCAATTCCAGAGACATAACTTAATAATGATGTACTAGCCGTATTAATATTTACACCAACCGCATTCACACAACTTTCCACAACCGTATCCAATTCACTTTGGAGTTTTGTTTGGTCTACATCATGCTGATATTGACCCACGCCAATAGATTTGGCATCAATTTTCACAAGTTCGGCAAGTGGATCTTGCAAACGTCTTCCAATAGAAACAGAACCACGAACGGTAACATCATAATTTGGAAATTCCTCACGCGCAATTTTTGAAGCGGAATAAATACTCGCTCCAGCTTCACTCACTACAAATACTTGAATATCATTTTTAAAATGGACTTTTCTAATGAGTGCTTCGGTTTCCCGAGATGCTGTTCCATTACCAATGGCAATAGCTTCAATTTGATAAGCTTCCGCAAGGGAACTTATTTTTTTCATGGCACCAATGGCATCACTTTTTGGCGGATGCGGATAAATGGTTTCGTTGTGTTTTAATTTGCCTTGCGCGTCTAGACACACAATTTTGCAACCTGTTCTGAAACCAGGATCAATGGCTAAAACACGTTTTTCACCTAGTGGCGAACCTAGTAATAATTGTTTTAAGTTTTTGGCAAATACAGTAATAGCGGAAGCATCGGCTTTTTCTTTGGCATTTTGAAGAGCTTCATTACTTAAGGACGGAAATAATAAGCGTTTGTAAGCATCTTGGATGGCTAATTGAATTTGAGAGGCACATGCGTTTCTGGATTTAATTATGCGATCTTCAATTTTAAATAAGGCTTTTTCGTCATCAATGGAGATTTTTGCTTTTATAAATCCTTCCTTTTCGGCACGAAGAATGGCGAGTAATCTATGTGATGGAATGCGGCTTAACGATTCTTCCCATTCAAAATAATCACGAAATTTCTGTGCTGCTTCATCATCTTTTTTAGATTTTACCACCTTGGTAGAAATTATCGCAAAACGTTCTAATTGCTGTCGGATATTATTTCTAACATCGGTTCGTTCGTTAATCCATTCCGAGATAATATGTCTGGCACCTTCCAAAGCGTCTTCAGCAGAAGAAATATCGCCTTTTATATATTTATGAGCAATGGAGTCAACATCTGAAGCATTCTGACTCATGATTATTTTAGCCAAAGGTTCCAAGCCGTTCTTTCTGGCCGTTTCAGCTTTAGTTTTTCTACTTTTTTTAAATGGTAAATAGATGTCTTCTAATGTGGTAATATCTTGAGTGGCTTCTATTTTTTGTCTCAATTCAGCGCTTAAAACATCTTGATCTTCTAATGCTTTTAAAATAGTGATTTTTCGTTTTTCTAGCGTTTCAAACTGCTCCTTGTATTTAACGATGTCACCAATTTGAACTTCATCTAAATTTCCGGTGCGTTCTTTTCGGTAGCGCGAAATAAACGGAATCGTGCTTCCATCGTTTAATAATTCAACCGTATTTTTTACTGATGTTCCTGGTAATTGGGTATGGGTAATAATATAGGATACTAATTGCATGTAAGTCGTTTAAATAAAGTGTAAATATAAGGGCGTTCGCCACCAAACGGATTTATAAAGGTGTGATTGAAGCTGGAAATAAGTTCAAAATCCGAACCTAATTCGTCTTGAAGCATGCTGGTGTTATAACGTTTTAAATCCAGTCCGCAGCATTTTTCAGCGCCATTAGTTGCAAAAACGGCAATGAGGACAAACCCATTTTTAGCAACTATTTGCTTAATGAGATTGAAATATGCTTGTTGGTTCTTTTCGGCAAGAAAGAAATGTAACACAGCACGATCTATCCATAAATCTATGGGTTCTAATTGGTTTAATTTTTTTGGTTTTGTTAAATCATCAACCACACAATTCAAATTATAATTATGTGAGTTTTTAATGCGTGTTTGCAGTTTTTCAAGTGCTTGATTACTCAAATCATTTACAATAAGGTTTGTATAGTCGGCATCCAAAAGCGCATCGATTAAGGTGGTTGTTCCTGCGCCAACATTTAGAATTCTGGCATCTTTGGGAAGTTGCGTTTTTAAAACCAGTTTCATGGTTTGTTCAGGATTTTCTTCAAACCAACCCAATTGATTATCGGCTTTATTATAAGCGGTATTCCAATGCAATTTTAATTCCGATGACATAATATATGGTATTTGAAACGTTACCGATTCGTGATACGTAACGCCGTTTTTTCAGTGCTGTAAATTACTAAAAAAACCTCGCAGTACATAGTCTGCGAGGTTTTTCATTTATAATAATGTAATGGACTATTCTACAGCTTCAAATACTGCTAAAGGTGCCATTTTTGCCTTGTTTAATGTCATGGTATTTCCGCTTAAGGAAAAATTATCAACGGTATTTAAAACCTCTAAAAATTTCTGCTCAATCTTCATATCTTCTTCGGGACACGATTTCATGGTAGTAGCCATTTTAGATAGTTTCAACTGTAATTTATTGGCTACTTCAAAAGATCCATTAAAATTATTGCAACCGGCATGTCCAAAAACTTTATTTTCATCGGTTGCAAATGAAATAAATGCTTCAGAATCGGTAATATCTTGACCCATTAATTTCACTAATTTCCATTTGGTATCAGTAAATGCTATCTCACCAGTGTTATTCATATCCTGTTTTTGCAGTACGTAAAATTCTGCCAATTCGCCTGTTACAACTTCGCCAGATTTATCTAATTGGATGAGTTTGTTTTCACCCACTTTAAATTTGGTTTCATTATCGTCAGACAGCAAAATATTTTGGCCATTATCTTCCCATTTGTAGTATCCACGGGTTTCAAAGACACCATCTTTTTTGCCTAAATAATCCATAACTGCCTCGTAAGACATGTCTTCGTTTAATCGAATCGTTGTTTTAATACCTTCGCAATCGGCACAAGGTAATGTTCCAACATACGTGCCTTTCCAGTCCAATGAATTTTGACTGGTATGCATATCTGGTTTCGTTTCATTTTCGGTTATTTCAACTTCTGTTGATTCTGTGTTTTCTTGTTTGTCTGATTTGCAGCTCACAGAAAATAGGAGTGCTAAAACAGCAAAGGCTACAATGTGTTTTTTCATAATAGGTGTTTTTAATTTCCTGATTGTTGTTGTGCTTGATTCACCATTTCCTCGTTAGGAACAATAGCAATGTTTACACGTCTGTTTTTAGCGCGACCTTCAGGTGTTGAATTATCAACTATAGGTTGCTCTTCTCCAAACCAATGTGTGGTTAAACGAGAACTGCTAATGCCTTTAACGTCTCTTAAATAATCTGTTACAGCCATAGCTCTATTTTTAGATAGGGTCATATTATACGCATCATTACCGTTACTATCTGTATGACCAACAATTAAAAGGTTAGTATCTGGATATTCTTTAAATACGCCAGCTAATTTATCTAAATTTTCTCGCGATTGTGCGTTAATATTGTATTTTTCTGTGGCAAAATGAACACCACTATTTTCATCAAATGTCACAACGATACCTTGATCTACACGTTCCACGGTTGCGCCAGGAACTTCTTCTTCAATACGTTGTGCTTGTTTATCCATTTGGTTTCCAATAATGACACCTGCGCCACCACCAACAACACCACCGATTACAGCGCCTAATTCAGAACTACCACCTTTAACATTGTTTCCAATGATGGCTCCTAAAATTGCACCTCCAGCGACACCAATGGCAGCACCTTTCTGTCTGTTATTCGAATTTTCTACAGCCTTACAGTTGGTAAAACTAATTACCAAAACACCTGCAAGTGCTATTAACGTTATTTTATTAATTACTTTTCTCATTATTTTATTGTTTTGTAAAATTCATAAATATGGTGAATGGGCTTCCGTCTAAAGTTACGGTCTGGCGCCATTGCATGGTTGTTGCTGTAATTCCAGCTAATTTTAAGCGATAGCCTTGGTTGGTATCTGAATTACCTTTAGCATCTACTGGTTTTAATAAAAAATCATATAAACCTGAAGTCGGATCAATTTCTTGAATGCTAAATTTAAATTTTCGTGGACCTGTAGCACAATTTCCACTATTAATTACATAGGTTCCCGAATTATTGTTTGGAACAAAATTCCAAGTACTGCCTTCAAAACAATCCGTTGAGGTGTCGTTAAACAAATCGACCGCAAAAGATCCTGTTTTACTATAATTAAAGGAGTTTAAGGTCCAGCTGCCTTTCAAATCTTTCTCCGAGTCGCGCACAACTTTGGTTGTACCGCAGGATAATAAACTTAAGGTTAATACTAATACTATAATATGTCTCATAAATGTTAAATTTTATATTTCAAATGTACATCTTAATAGGTTTGTATATTAATTCAAATGAAAAAAAACCGAATGCTAAAAAAGAATTAGAACCCTTTAAATCTGTCTAATATTGAACTTATCTATCCCTGTTGTACTTTCTGATAACGTGACTGCCAATTAACACCTATTTAAAAGGCACTAAACTATATGTTGCGTTTTTTAAATCGAAAGATCCATAATAAAGTTGATTATGATGAAAAAACACATCTTCAGCTGTGATATATTTATAGTTATGGCTGAATTTTTTTATTTTTTCAAAAACATTTTCAGAAACCTTGCCTTTCACATGATTAAAATCGCTGTCAAATTTAGAAGTGAAATATGTTGATTTTGACGATGTATACGAGCTGTAACTATAATGTGTAGGATTTATTGTCACCACATGTGTCGTTCCAGCAGTGACCATTCCGCCTGTCATCATCATACTTCCACCTGTGCTTATTTCTTTATTGCCACCAAGGGTTATATAGTAATGATTATCCTGAAACAGAACAGTCAAACCTAAATCACCAGTGGAAATTTTACGCAAATATTTCGAACTTTCTTCTAGTTCACGACGGTTTACAAAAGGCACAGCTGTTGCTCCTTCCTGAATTATTGGTGTGTTTTTAAACGTGATATGAGCATCTTTTTTTACAAAAAACTCTTTAATTGGCGTTCCCGAAATATCATTGATTATAAAGCGCATTTCGTCTCTGGAACTTGCGATTTGATAAAAGTATTCAGGACTCATATACGAGTTATACCGTTTTAAATCGCCCAATTTGCCTGTTGGATACTCATAAATTTTTGTGCTATGCGAAAAATCATCAAAATTAATGGTGAAGGCTAATGTTCCGATATCTTCAATCTCAAAAGTAAGAAATACTAAATTATCATACTGGTACATTTTATTAGCTCTTGACGTTTGCTCAATAGCATTAGGTACACGCGGATCAATTTTTTGAATATTTGTTTTTAAGGTTCCAGCAAATGAAAACGAACTATAACTTTTCCGTTCGCGCAAATTAACATCGTCGTGGTTTATTGGTATGCGAGTGACGGTTTTGAAGCCTAAAGCGTCGGTCATTTCCCGAATAATAATTACTTGTTCTGATGTGCTGGATAAAACATATAATTTGTTTTTATAATTAATAGCCTCAATAAACAGTTCATTATTAAAGTCGAAATCAAGTTCCGTAGCTGTACTTTTTTTTGTCTTGAAATCTAAAGTAAGAACGGCAAATTGCGTTTTCTTTTCATTAGAAAATAAAATGTGCTGTTGGGAGTCCGTTAATTTAAAACCTAAAGCCTGGTCATACTTACTTTTTATAAGTTCTGTTTGAAATTGCGATTGCAATTCAAAATCCGAATTAAACAAGTAGGCATAAACATCTTTACGCTCTACCATCAGTATGGTTAAATCGTTAGTAACTGTATTAGAAAGTGTAAAAGCATCTTTACTTGTTTTTCTGGAAACGTCTTCGTTTTTAAATGATAAAACTGCTTTTTGACTGAACATGCTGAATGCACTCAAAAAGAGCAACATAAATACGGTAATTTTATTCATAAAGTAGGTTTAAGAAATTTGAAGTCCATTTGTTACCGAAGCATCATCAGGATTTACAAATACCAATGCGCCTTCCGGGTTTTCCGTCATTAAAATCATGCCTTGACTTTCCACCCCTCGTAACTTTCTAGGAGCTAAATTGACTAAAACCGTCACTTTTCTGCCAATAATATCTTCGGGTTTAAAACTTTCGGCAATTCCGGAAACAATGGTTCTAACATCAATACCTGTGTCTACTTTTAACACTAAAAGCTTATTGGCTTTTGGCATTTTTTCGGCCTCTAAAATCGTTCCTACCCGTAAATCGAGTTTCGAGAAATCCTCAAAACTAATGGTTTCTTTTTCAGGCTCTACGGCTTTATTGGAAGCTTCATTGGCTTTTTTACTGGCTTCTAATTTTTCTAATTGCAGTTGAATGGTTTCATCTTCTATTTTAGAAAATAATAATTCGGCTGGACCAATTTGATGTCCTGCTGGAATTAGAGTTGGTTTGGTTGAAATATCGTTCCATGAGTTCTTAACTTCACCAGAACTATCACTATCATTTTCAGCTACGCGAAGAATCTTTTTCAATTTTGCAGATGTAAACGGTAAAAATGGTTCGCCTAAAGTGGCTAAAGCGGAAGCAATTTGTAAAGCGACAAACATAATTGTTTTGGTTCGCGCTTCATCTGTTTTAACCAGTTTCCAAGGTTCTTCATCTGCTAAATATTTATTACCTAATCGCGCTAAATTCATGAATTCTTGACTTGCTTCACGAAATCTATAGCGTTCTATAGAACTAGATATCACGGCTGGATAGGCTTTTATTGCTGCAAGCGTTTCTTCATCTACTGTTGAAAATTCAGATGCTTCCGGAACAAAACCATCATAATACTTGTTGGTTAAAACGACCACACGATTAATAAAGTTCCCGAAAATAGCCACGAGTTCATTGTTATTTCTAGCCTGAAAATCTGCCCAGGTAAAATCGTTATCCTTACTTTCTGGTGCGTTGGCTGTTAAGGCGTAACGCAACACATCTTGCTGATTTGGAAAATCCACTAAATAATCTGGTAACCAAACGGCCCAGTTTTTTGAGGTTGATAATTTCTGACCTTCTAAATTTAAAAATTCGTTAGCTGGCACATTATCTGGTAAAATATACGAACCTTCAGCTTTTAGCATGCTTGGGAAAATAATACAGTGAAACACAATATTGTCTTTACCAATAAAGTGTACCAATTTGGTGTCATCACTTTTCCAGTACGGTTCCCAATCTTTCCCTACACGTTCTGCCCATTCTTTAGTAGCAGAAATGTAACCGATAGGAGCATCAAACCAAACGTAAAGCACTTTGCCTTCACCACCTTTAACAGGAACAGGAATTCCCCAATCCAAATCTCTGGTTACGGCTCTTGGACGTAAACCATCATCAATCCACGATTTAACTTGTCCGTAAACATTAGGTTTCCAATCTTTTTTGTGACCTTCTAAAATCCATTCTTTTAAGAAAGCTTCATGTTTATCTAGAGGTAAAAACCAGTGTTTGGTTTCTTTCATTGTTGGAACATTTCCAGTAATAGCAGATTTCGGATTAATTAAATCTGTAGCATTTAAACTACTACCACATTTTTCACATTGATCGCCATAAGCTTCTTCATTACCACATTTTGGACAGGTTCCTGTTACAAAACGATCGGCTAAAAACTGGTTGGCTTCTTCGTCGTATAATTGCTCGGTAATTTCTTCTATAAATTCTCCTTTATCATACAAGGTTTTAAAAAATTCTTGAGCCGTATCATGATGAATTTCTGCAGACGTTCTGGAATAATTATCAAAGGTAATTCCGAAATCTTCAAAAGATTTTTTAATAATCGCATGGTATTTATCAACGATATCTTGAGGTGAAACACCTTCTTTTTTAGCTTTAATAGTAATAGGAACACCGTGTTCATCACTGCCGCAAATAAAGGCAACATCGTTATTTGTTAAACGTAAATAACGCGCGTAAATATCAGCAGGTACATACACACCAGCCAAATGGCCAATATGGATAGGACCGTTTGTGTACGGTAAAGCGGCTGTAATAGTATATCGTTTTGGTTGATTCATGATATTAATAAACTTGTGTCAAAAACAATAAGCCTATGCATGCCTTACTGTTTTTAATTATTATTTTGAAGTCACAAAAGTACGCATTTTAAGGTCTATTTAAACGTGTGAAATTATAAATTTTAGATGGCTTTTTTAAGATAACTTGTTTCTGATTTATGGTTGTTAAAATTTATAACATGTGAAAAAAAATGTACATTTACACTATGTCAAAAATCTCATTATTAATTGTGCTGTTTTGTTCGGTTTTGTTCTTTGGAACAGATACGGCAAAACAGGTAGAATCATCAACTCAAAAACTGCAAAAATTGATACAACCTCCATATTTAAAAGCAGGTGATACGGTTGCTATTGTAGCACCCTCGGGAATTCTAAAAAACCGTCAAGCCGAAGTCCAACGCGCTGTAAAATTATTAGAAAGTTGGGGATTGCATGCTTTGGTTGGTAAGCATGTTTTTAGTCAAGACAATCATTTTGCAGGTACAGATTTGGAACGTTGTGAAGATTTTCAAAAAGCGATGGATAATCCTACGGTTAGTGCTATTTGGGCTGCAAGAGGTGGTTATGGAACCGTAAGGATTTTAGATAAATTAGATTATACACAACTTAAAAAAAATCCAAAATGGTTAATAGGTTATAGTGATATTACAGCCTTACATAACGATTTTCATAATGAAGGTTTTGAAACCATTCATGCCATGATGTGCACTAGTTTAACAGCTGATGAAACCGGTTTAGACCAGACGATTGCTACCTTTAAAAAAGCACTGTTTGG
This sequence comes from Bizionia sp. M204, assembly GCF_023205095.1. Classification (GTDB taxonomy): domain Bacteria; phylum Bacteroidota; class Bacteroidia; order Flavobacteriales; family Flavobacteriaceae; genus Algorimicrobium; species Algorimicrobium hallyeonense. Next base: position 3,100,558 of record NZ_CP046242.1, read on the forward strand.
CGAGCCCATTGCTTATACTTTAAGGGGTTCTAAATATAATAAAGTGGGCGTTGTAAATGCACCTATTGTTGGTGGTAATTTAACCATGCTTCATACCATGTTAGGCTCTAAAAGTAGTATAGATACATCGGGTAAAATTTTGTTTATTGAAGAAATTGGCGAATACAAATACCATGTAGATCGTATGTTACAAAGTTTAAAGCGCGCTGGTTATTTTAATAATTGCGCGGGCGTTTTAGTTGGTGATATGACTAAAATGCGAAAAAACACAACAGCTTGGGGAAGTTCTATTGAACAATTAATTTTAGATGCTTTATCAGACTATGATTTTCCAATTGCCTTTAATATGCCTGCTGGTCATGAAGATGATAATCGCGCCATGATTTTAGGGCAAGACGTGGAATTGGTGGTTGGTAAAGATCAATCTACAGTACAATTTTCAAAATAAGCGTTTCTGAACTTTGAAAAACAACATGGCTCCTAAATAATATAAACCAACATCTGTTATATCCGCTGTGTATCGTGTGCTGATTTGTGGCATAAACCATTCAAAATATAAAGCAAAATAGGTTGTTAATCCCAAAACAGCCAACAACGGAACGTAGAGATTATCGGTTTGTTTCAGGTGCCTAATTACGGCCAAGCACAAACTTAAAACGATAGGCATGCATAAAAAATCATTCACGTAAAAATTAATCCAATCTGGAAGTGACACCTGAAACCTTTGAGCTAAATAAATTAACGTTGCAATTAAGGCACTGATAAAAAAAAATGGGTGTTTTAAAATTTTCATGCTACAATGGAAGATATCAACCAGGCAATGAACATGCCAATAGCCATAAATGCCACGTAGATGGAGTGTGTAACTTTAACAAATATACGAACCACTAAAAAGCGGTGATCTTTATTTTTTTCGTAGAAGGAAGGCGATTCTTCCTTTTGGATGCGCTCACGTTCTTTACGGTCTTTTTCATCTTGCGCAAACGCTAATTCTCGTCGCTTCTGGTAGGATAATAACGTGCCGCAGTTTGTACAATAATCTTGATTTGTATTGTAAACTCCACAATTCGGACATTTTATTTGACTTGCCATACCGCGTTTTTAAAGTAAACACAAAGGTACGACTTAATCTAGCAATATTAAATTTCTAAATGCTTATGTTTTAACTAGCATTATAGCTCAATAATCTGACAGCCTTGTAAAATTTGCACAGTCATATTTCCCAATTTATAACGTATTGTATAATCTATTTTTTCTAGTGAGCAGCGTGGTTCAATGGTGAATTTTATTAAACCAGAAACCTCAAAATCTGAATTTGTATTAAGTTTTAAAGGTTGCGTATAGGTAGTGTTTTCCCGTACCCAATTCACCGGGCCGTTTACAAAGGGATGCGGAACTATTTCTTCAACAGAACGCGGTATTTCTATAATATTATTTGTCATTTCTAGGTTCGCGTTTTTCTGTAAACCAGAACTAAACCGGCCTTTGTACGCAACCTTTGAATGTGGAGACACAAAATAAGAATCATTTTTTAATATGATTTCGGTTACTAACTGATAGCCGTTATTTCCGTTTTTTTCAATTGATAATTCTATATCATAAGGATCGGAAATAAACAGGGGATTACCGTTAAACTCCATATAATTTGACGTTTCAGTTTTAGTTTTTAGTGCTAGATTTTGAATGGTTTCCGTTTCTGTAATTTTTGTTTGACCACAAGATGTGCCTAAAAAAATAAGACTGTAAATAATTGATTTATACATAATTGATTCGTTTTGATTGTTTAGTAAAACTCCCTGAAACACGTGTAAAAAGTGTCAAAAAATTGTAAAAGAAGTGTGAACAGTTGTAAAAAGTCCTCAAAATGTTAGTTATTTACACCTGTTATGGCAAAAAGATTTATTTTTAAAATTAGTGGCTTACTAATTGTCTTATTATCAATTGTATTACTACTCACTACCAAAGATGATTCAACCTTATTTTCTGAACGCGTTAAAGTGTCATTACGTGAAGTTGGCAACCAATTATTGCTTATAAACCAAGATTCTACATCCTTGGTTTTACCTGTAAAAGCGCTTAAAAATAATACTTTCCAATTAACTTTTGAAAAGCCCTTATCTTTCGAGCCTAGTCAGTTAGTGTCCATAATTGACGCCTCATTTCATAAGTCAGCACTTCCAAATAATTATATAGTTGAAACTATTGCTTGCGAAGCTCAAGAAGTGGCTTATAGTTTTCAAATTTTAAATAATGTAGAAAATAGCATTGTACCTTGTAGTGGCAGATATTTACCGGAAAGTTGCTACGCCATCGAGGTGGTATTTACGGATTTAAAACCGCATGCATCCTTAAAAAAAGCTGGGCTTTATAGCTTGTTATTAAGTGGTTTTGGCTTATTGTTTTTTGGTTTTTATAAACGAAAAGAAGTTGTTTTAAGCACTAAAGAAGTTGGGAGTTATTCAGAAATTGGCAGTTTTCACTTTTATCCGGAACAGAACAAACTGGTCAAACATGCGGAGGAAATCAGTCTTTCTAAAAAGGAATGTGAGCTATTAGAAATATTTGCAGCCAACCCAAATCAAATCATAAAACGCGATGAACTCACTAAAAAAGTGTGGGAAGATCATGGTGTTTTTGTTGGCAGAAGTTTGGATACGTATATTTCTAAATTACGTAAGAAACTCCAAGATGATACCTCCATTAAAATCACCAACATACATGGCGTAGGTTATAAGCTTGAACTTACATAGATTTAATTTCTGCTAATTCACTATCTTGTAACTAATAGGGGTTTATATGGGAAGTAGTCATGGCACATCATAACGAATTAGGTGAATTAGGAGAACAACTAGCGGCAGAATATTTGCAAGCTAAAGGCTATGTTATTCTAGAGCGAAACTACCGATTTAAAAAAGCCGAAATAGATATTATTGCCAAACATAATAATCAGATGATTTGCGTAGAAGTGAAAGCCCGTAACTCTGATTTTTTTGGCGATCCGCAAGAATTTGTTACACCTGGAAAAGTTAAATTACTCGTAAAAGCTATGGATGCTTATGTAACCGAAAATGATATTGATTTAGATAGTCGGTTTGATATTATAGCTGTTCTGAAAAATAAAACCACGGAAACCATTACGCATTATGAAAATGCGTTTTATCATTTTTAAGTCGCCATCAAAAATGATTATTTTCTGATTTCTGAAATTATTTATTAAAATAAGTTTCCAAATCTTCAACATGTTCTGGCTTTGCTAAAATAACCTTATCGCTATCTAAAACGAAATAGGATGGCGTAGCAGAAATGCCGTAGGCCTTAATTAATGGGCTATCCCATTTTTTTAAATCGTAAGTATGAATAAAACTTGGAAAATGCTCAATAGTTTGATTCCAGTTTCTAACGCCATCTTCCAAAGCATACGCTAAAACGGTAATTTCGGGATGTTGCGCCATAAGAGTTTTTACTTTTGGTAATTCTTCTAAACAATGCCCACAGCCACTACTCCAGAAAATTAGAAGCGTACTTTTTGTTGGATTAAAACGGTGTAAATTGGTTTTTATAGCCTTGCTATTTTCTAAATATGTAAAATTGAAATCCATAGCCTTTTTACCGATAGCAGATTTATTATAATCTTCCAACGTTTCCAGTAAATAGGTTCTGTTAAAGGTTTTAGCAAGGGGTAATAAATAGGTGTCGCTAATGTAATTTGCCACGTCGGGTTGCTGTTTATCTATCATGATTTTCCACAGATTTTCCAAAACCATAATTTTGGCTTCGTCGGTATCGTTTGTTGCTTTTACCACATCGTCCACAGCCATTTTGTAATAGTTAGCATCTTCAGGCATAGCAAACACATAGGCCGTAACACGTTCATTTAAAAAATCAGAACTTTGCAACAAAGGATTACTGAAATCCATATAATCAAAATAATGCTTTTTTAAGTTTAATGAATAGGTGCTTACATCTTCATAAGCGCTAGGAATATAGGTTTTATTCGATTTTACAAAAGGCGAAATCATCATATTAGTCGATGCTTTTTCGTAAAAGTCTTGTGTGCTCTTTAGGTTTTTGAAAATGGCTGTTATTTCAGATGAATCTGTTTTTTGCGACATATAATATCTGCCAATCGCACTGTTTATTTTTAAAATACTATCCGTATAAGTGTGCCATAATTTATTTTCTTCGGAAGCTGTAAAATGCAATCCTGTTTCTATATCGAATAGCAAAGAAATAGATTCTTTACCGTTGTAAAAAACATCAAAATTATTGTCTTCAACAGGAGTTGCATACACTATTTTATAAATTCCGATTTTAGAACCTGCCTGCAATTCTATAGACCAATACCCGTCAGTATCGGTTTTTGCCTGTTCTACATAGTTTGTTCCAGTAGGTGTTACATGATAAAGTAAAGCAAAATTGAAGGATTCGGCTGGCGAAAATTGACCTTGAATATGATGTTGCGCAAACGTTGTAAAAGATACAAACAGACACAGAAGGAAAAGATGGTTTTTCATGATTTGAGTTTCATTTAAATTAACAAAGCTTATGCCACAATAGGTTTTAAAACCTGTAAAGCTTTGTCAACACTTTTAATGTTTTCAAAGGTTAATAATAGTCGCAAGCCATTTCTAGTTTGCTTTTCTTTCATTTTACAAGCTTGCGGATGTGATTGTACAAATTGTAATACACGTGTAAAATTGGGACTTTGATAAAAACCACTTTTCTGATCGGTAATAAAATACCCAATCAGTTTATTTTGTTTCATCACTACTTTTTCAAGGCCTATTTTAGTTGCTACCCATTTTATCCGAACACTATTCATTAAATCCTCTACTTGGGTTGGTAGTTCCCCAAAACGATCGCGTATGTCGCTTTCTAGTTTTAGAAGTTCATCTTCTGTTTTAACCTCATTTAATTTGGTGTACAGCGTTAAACGTTCGGCAATATTATTCACATAATCATCTGGAAATAGTAATTCAAAATCACTGTCTATCGTGATGTCTTTAACGTATTCTTTTTCTTTACCATCATCTTCATATAAATCTGCAAATTCGGTTTCTTTCAGTTCGTCAATGGCTTCATTTAGAATTTTTTGATAGGTATCAAAACCAATGTCGTTTATAAAACCACTTTGCTCACCACCTAATAAATCGCCAGCACCACGAATTTCTAAATCTTTCATGGCAATATTAAAACCGCTGCCTAATTCGCTAAATTGCTCCAAAGCTGTAATCCGCTTTCTAGCATCTTCGGTCATAGCCGAATATTCTGGTGTAATGAAATAACAAAAAGCTTTTTTATTGCTTCGCCCTACGCGTCCGCGCATTTGGTGCAAATCACTTAAGCCAAAATTATTCGCGTTATTAATAAAAATAGTGTTGGCATTCGGAACATCTAAACCGCTTTCTACAATGGTGGTACTAACTAATACATCAAATTCACCATTAATAAAAGCTAACATCAATTGCTCTAGTTTTTTCCCTTCCATTTGGCCGTGACCAATGCCAATTTTAGCGTCAGGAACTAGTCGTTGAATCATACCTGCTACTTCCTTGATGTTTTCAATGCGGTTGTGGATGAAAAATATCTGTCCACCGCGCTGAATTTCATAAGTTACAGCATCGCGAATGCTCTCCTCGGTAAATCGAATGACATGACTTTCTATTGGGTATCTATTAGGTGGAGGCGTTGTAATAACTGATAAGTCGCGAGCAGCCATCAAGCTAAATTGCAAGGTTCTTGGAATTGGTGTTGCCGTTAAGGTCAGGACATCTACATTGTCTTTTAAGGTTTTTAATTTTTCTTTTACGGCAACGCCAAATTTCTGCTCTTCATCTACAATTAGCAAACCTAAATCTTTAAACTTGACATTTTTATTCACCAATTGGTGTGTGCCAATAATAATATCTACAGCTCCAGATTCTAGATTAGCTAGTGTTTCACGTTTTTCTTTAGCCGTTCTAAAACGATTTAGATAATCTACCGTAACTGGGAAATCCTTTAAACGCTCTCTAAATGTACGGGAATGTTGATAAGCCAAAATAGTTGTGGGCACTAAAACGGCAACCTGCTTTCCATTATCAACGGCTTTAAAAGCAGCACGAATAGCGACTTCCGTTTTACCAAAACCCACATCACCACAAACCAGTCTGTCCATAGGACGTTCACTTTCCATATCTGCTTTTACATCGGCCGTTGCGGTACTTTGGTCTGGTGTATCTTCATAAATAAAAGAGGCTTCTAGCTCATGTTGCATATGGCTGTCTGGTTGATATTGATAGCCCTTTTCTAATTTTCGTTTGGCATAAACTTGAATTAAATTAAACGCAATTTCCTTAACGCGCGACTTCGTTTTTGCTTTAAGCGTTTTCCAGGCTTTACTTCCTAATTTGTAAACTTTTGGCGGCTTACCATCTTTACCATTAAATTTGGTGATTTTATGTAACGAGTGAATGCTTAAATACAGCACATCACGTTCGCCATAAATTAGTTTAATGGCTTCTTGCTTATTGCCTTCAACATCTATTTTTTGAAGACCTCCAAAGCGACCAATTCCATGATCAATATGCGTTACATAATCGCCAATATCTAAATTAGTTAGTTCTTTTAAAGTTATAGCCTGCTTTTTAGCATAGCCATTCTTTAAATGGAATTTATGATAGCGCTCAAATATTTGGTGATCCGTATAACAGGTAATTTTATTATCATGATCTACAAATCCTTGGTATAAAGACAGGACGATGGTTTTATAATGAACGGTTTGTTCCGCATCATCAAAAATATCATGAAACCGTTTGGCTTGCTGTTCACTAACACAGGCAATGTAATTGGTGTAGCCTTTGTCATGATGCAAGTTTAAATCGTCTATCAATAAGTTGAATTGCTTATTGAAAGCCGGTTGTGGTGTGGTGTTGAATGTAATTATATTGTCTTGTGAAGCAAAAACGGCTTTGCTACCAAATTCTACTAAATTGAAATCCAGTAATTGCTTTTTTAATTCGGTTGCATTACAAAACAAGGTTTCGGGCTCAGCATGTTTGAGTTCTGACGTTAGATTTTTAAAAGCCTCTTCGGCTTTGCTATAAAAATCGTCAATTCTATCGAAAACCAAATCGGCATTTTTTGTAAAAACAACGGTTTTCTGGGCAATGTATTTTAAGAAACTTTGTCTGCTTTCGTCAAGAAATTTATTTGCAACGTTTGGAATGATGCTTATTTTTTTAATCTGATCTGTGGACAATTGTGTTTCCACATCAAAGGTTCGGATACTATCAACATCATCACCAAAAAATTCAATTCGGTAGGGTTCGTCATGGGAAAATGAAAACACATCTACAATACCACCACGCACTGAAAATTCCCCAGGTTCGGTAACAAAATCAACACGTTTAAATTTGTATTCGAAAAGGACTTCGTTAACAAAATCAATGGATAAATTGTCAGTAACCGAAATTTTCAACGTGTTTTTGTCCAACTCTCTACGCGTTACTACTTTTTCAAAAAGCGCATCTGGATAAGTGATTATAATGGCTGGTTTTTTCCGGGAGTTGATGCGGTTTAAAACTTCAGAACGTAATAAAACATTGGCATTATCCGTTTCTTCAATTTGATACGGTCTTCTGTAGCTACCTGGATAAAAAAGTACATCTTTATCATTCAACATGGCTTCCAAATCGTTGAGGTGAAAAGCCGCTTCTTCTTTATCGTTAAAAACGAGTAAGAACGGTTTGTCCGCTTGTTTAAAAGCTTCACTAATAACGAGAGAAAATGCCGAGCCAACAAGGCCTTTTACATGTGTGCGATTTTCAGTTTGGGCAATAGCAGTTTGCAGATTTTGCGTTTGCAAAGCCTGTGCGTATGTTTGCGAGAGGATGGATTTACTCAAAAGCAATTTTATTTTGTGCAAATATACTAATTACAGACTTTAAACTTTCTTTTTTCTGTGGATGTTAACCTGTTTTTTGTTTGATAATTTGGTGTTTTATCAAAGTTTTAATAGTCATAATTGCCCGTTTAAAAAAGCGAAATTAATATTTTAAAGAGTGCTAACTTTATTTATATTTGCAGTCCCTAAATGTTGGGATTAAAAATAGAAAGATATGTCATTTTCAGATTTATTCGATAGCGGATTTAAAAAACGTAACGAAGATCATTTTGCATCCATTGTCAGAGTTGCCATGGATGATGGTATTATTACCGATGAAGAGAAAGCTTTTTTGGACCGTTTGGCAAGAAACTTAGATATAAGTGAAAGCGATTACGAAACGATTTTGAAAGATTATCAATCGCATCCTATTAATCCACCAACATCCTATGATAGACGTTTAGAGCGTTTGTTTGATTTGGCACGTATGGTTTATGTAGATCACATTAAAGGGGATCATGAAGAAATTGTTATGCGTAAAATAGCCATTGGTCTTGGGTTTTCATCTGAAAACGTTAAATACGTTGTAGACAAAGCCTTAACCCTTGTGGATAATGGTGTAGATTTAGATACGTTTATCGAAGAAATGAAAAATATGAATCGTTAAGATTTGAATTGAAATAGAATAAAAAAGCCACTTTTTAAGTGGCTTTTTTTATTTTTTGTTTATCCTGTAAATTGTTAATTTCACCAATCTATTTAGCTTTAAATGAGCATGTTTTATTCAGCTAAACGCATAAATTCCTCTGCTTTTTCTACCATATTTTTGCTGCCACAAATAAAAGGAACACGTTGGTGAAGTTCCGTTGGTTCAATATCTAAAATACGGTTAAAGCCATCGCTGGCTTTACCTTTGGCTTGTTCTGCCAATAGAGCCATAGGATTACATTCATACAATAAACGTAATTTTCCGTTTGAGGTTTTAGAACTTTTTGGATATAAATAAATACCGCCCTTTATCATATTTCTATGAAAGTCAGAAACTAACGAGCCAATGTATCGGGACGTGTAAGGTCTGTCTCCTTCTTCCATTTGGCAATATTTAATGTAGTTTTTAATGCCTTGTGGAAAGTGAATGTAATTCCCTTCGTTTACGGAATAAATTTTACCGTCTTCAGAAAATGTCATATTAGGATGCGATAAGTAAAAAGTACCAATAGCAGGATTTAATGTAAACCCATTTACACCAGCACCTGTTGTGTAAACCAACATGGTGGATGTGCCGTAAACGACGTATCCAGCCGCGACTTGCTGGCTGCCTTTTTGTAAAAAATCTTCTAATTGAACGGGTGTTCCAACCGGTGTTACACGTCTGTAAACAGAAAAAATAGTTCCAACCGAAACATTCACGTCAATATTGGACGAGCCGTCCAACGGATCAATTAAAACAACATACTTATTGTTGTTGTTTTCATCTTGGCTGTTAATGGATATAAAATCGTCCTCTTCTTCACTAGCAATTCCACAAACAATATTTCTATTAGTTAGTGTTTGAATGAATTTTTCATTGGCATAAACGTCTAGCTTTTGTTGGTCTTCACCTTGAATATTGGTTTCTCCAACAGCGCCAATTATATCAACCAAACCGGCTTTATTCACTTCGTGATTTACCACTTTAGCGGCTAAACGAATGGAATTTATAAGTCTTGATAACTCGCCAGATGTGTATTTGAAAGACGATTGATTCTCAATAATAAATTCACCGAGTGTTTGATTTTTTCTAGACATAAAAGTGTATGTATGGTTTATGCAAATATCGTATTTTTTAGGAAACTACAACCTTTTCAATAGGTTTTAATGTGGCTAAATACCCAAGTTTAAACTATATTTACGCCAAAATTAGGCTTATGGATATTGTAGTAAGAGACGCTAAAAAAGCAGATATGGAATCGGTTTTAAAATTGATAAACGAATTAGCCGTTTATGAAAAAGAACCCGATGCCGTTGAAATTACAGTTACCGATTTAGAACTTGGAGGTTTTGGTGAAAACCCCGTTTTTCATTGTTTTGTAGCCGAAAGCCAAAATAATATTATAGGCATTGCGTTAGTTTATATGCGTTTCTCAACTTGGAAAGGTTCCGTTTTACATTTAGAAGATTTAGTGGTTAGTCAAGAAATGCGTGGCCATGGAATTGGTACTATTTTATTGGATGAGGTTGTTAAATATGGTTATAAATTAGGTGTAAAGCGAATTTGTTGGGAAGTCCTCGATTGGAATGAACCTGCTATAGCATTTTATGAACAAAAAGGAGCTAACGTTATGCGCGATTGGGATGTGGTTCAACTTAATGAAGCCGCAATAAAAAAATATATTTCAAACATTTAACATGCAAGTATTTAAATTTGGTGGTGCATCGGTAAAAGATGCACAAGGGGTAAGAAATTTAGTTACCGTTTTGCGTGAAGCTGGGCATGATAACACCTTGATTGTCGTTTCTGCTATGGGTAAAATAACGAATGCCATGGAAGGTGTAATTGGCAATTATTTTGACAATAAAGCGGAATTACAGAGCTCATTGCAAGAGGTTAGGAAATTTCATAATGCTATTTTACTCGATTTATTTGAAAATGAAAACCATGCTATTTTTAAAAAAATCTCTAAACTTTTTGATGAATTAGCTGTATTTTTCGATCGGAATAAATCGCCAGATTATAATTTTGTTTACGATCAGGCTATCGGTTATGGTGAGTTAGCTTCGACTGCCATTATTAGTGCTTACCTAAATGATGTAGGACTTGAAAACAATTGGTTGGATGTTCGTGAGTTTTTAAAAACGGATAGCTATTACAGACGCGCCAATGTGAACTGGTTGGACACACAAACCCAAATCACCACGCATTTTAATAAAAATAAACTGAACATTACCCAAGGCTTTTTAGGTAGTGATGCTAATAATTTTACCACCACCTTGGGTCGTGAAGGAAGTGATTATACAGCAGCTATTTTTGCGTATTGTTTAAATGCCCAAAGTGTGACCATATGGAAGGATGTTCCCGGTGTTTTAAATGCGGATCCACGGTATTTTGAAAACGCCCAATTACTAAATTCTATATCCTATCGTGAGGCTATTGAGTTGGCTTTTTATGGGGCATCAGTAATTCACCCAAAAACTCTTCAGCCATTACAGCGCAAGGAAATCCCGTTGTTTGTAAAGTCGTTTTTGCATCCTAAAAATGCGGGAACCTGTGTGGGAAGAGGTAAAGGAATTGAACCTGAAATTCCATGTTTTATTTTAAAACGCAATCAGATTTTAATTTCATTGTCATCATTAGATTTCTCCTACATAGTTGAAGAAAACATTAGTGATATTTTTAATTTATTGCATTTGTATAAAATGAAGGTGGACGTTATTCAAAACTCTGCTATTAGTTTTTCGGTATGTGTGGATGATATTTATCAGAATCTTGAAAAATTACTACAACATTTAAAAGCAAAATTTAAGGTAACTTGCCATGAAAATGTATCTTTATACACTATCAGGCATTATAATTTAGATGTAGTGGCGCAGTTGGAAGAAGGTAAAACTGTTTTAATGAAGCAATTAGCACAGGAAACCATGCAAATGATAACCAAATAATTTTTTAATTACATTTGTTTAAATGAGTAAACAATCAGATAAAGGATTAGTAAACGCAAAGGAAGTTTCAAAAGCTATACAACTTGATAAGTATGGCGTAATTGGTACGTTAGCAGGTTGGGGTTTAATGAAATTACTAAAAATTTCAACGCTTAACGAAATCTACAATCGCAATAAACATTTGTCTGATTTAGAATTTTTGGATGCTATTCTGGATGAGTTTCAAATAAAATTTGAAATACCTGAAGAAGATTTAAAACGACTTCCAAAAGAAGGTTCTTTTATTACCGTTTCCAATCACCCTTTAGGTGGCATTGATGGTATTCTACTTTTAAAGTTAATGTTAGAACAGCGTAAAGACTTTAAAATAATTGCTAATTTTTTGTTGAATAGAATTGAGCCTTTAAAACCATACATTATGCCTGTAAATCCTTTCGAGGATAAAAAAGATGCACAATCTAGCATTGCAGGATTTAAAAATGCCATTCTTCATTTACGGGATGGTCATGCCTTAGGCGTATTTCCAGCCGGCGAAGTTTCCACCTACCGTGATGGCAAATTAGTGGTAGATAAACCTTGGGAACTCGCAGCAATTAAGCTTATTCAAAAAGCCAATGTACCGGTTGTTCCTATTTATTTTCATGCCAAAAACAGCTCGCTATTTTATAAATTATCTAAAATTAGCGATACGTTTAGAACCGCTAAATTGCCTTCGGAATTATTAACACAAAAACGTCGCACCATTCGAGTTAGAATTGGTAGGCCTATTTCCGTTGCTGATCAAAATGAACATTCAACTTTAGAGGGTTTTTCAGAATTTTTAAGACGAAAAACCTATATGTTATCCAATTCTTTTGATGAAAAGGATAATTTATTAAGCAATTTTCCAAATAAACTGAAATTACCAAAACCACCAAAACGTATTGTTGGTCAGGTTGATAAAAAGTTAATGACCGAAGAAGTAGACGCGCTTCGTGAAGACGATTTCAGGTTACTTCAAAGTAAAAACTACGAGGTATTTCTTGCGCCAGCCAATAAAGTTCCAAATATTTTACAAGAAATTGGTCGTTTGCGCGAAATAACCTTTCGTGAAGTTGGGGAAGGAACCAATGAGGCTATTGACTTAGATGCCTTTGATACCTATTACCACCATATGTTTCTTTGGGATTCTGAAGCCAATATTCTTGTGGGTGCATATAGAATGGGTTTAGGCTCCCAGATTTTTAAAAAGTTTGGAATTAATGGTTTTTATTTGCAAGATTTGTTCCGTTTTGAGCCAGAATTACATAAAATGATGAGCCAATCCATTGAAATGGGTCGTGCGTTTATTATAAAAAGTTATCAGCAAAAACCGATGCCTTTATTTTTACTTTGGAAAGGTATTGTACATACTACGTTGCGTTACCCCGAGCATAAATATTTAATTGGCGGTGTAAGTATTAGCAATCAGTTTACTAATTTTTCTAAATCGTTGATGATTGAGTTTATGAAATCTCATTATTACGATCCCTATGTCGCGCAATATGTACACCCTAAAAAAGAGTTTAAAGTTAAGCTGAAAGATGCTGATAAGGATTTTGTGTTTGATGAAGCGGAAGCCGATTTAAATAAATTTGATAAAATTATTGATGAAGTAGAACCAGGTGCTTTACGTTTACCGGTATTATTGAAAAAATATATAAAACAAAACGCCAGATTAGTGGCATTTAATGTGGATCCCTTATTTAATAATTCCGTTGATGGACTAATGTATATTAAAATTGCCGATTTACCCGAAAGCACAGTAAAGCCAGTAATGGAAGAGTTTCAGGCTGAATTGGAACGTAAATTGTCTGAACAAACGGACGATTAATATTGCTTTAATAATCTAAAACCTTGGCTAGTTTATTTATAATGCGCTGTCTATGGGTTCCCAGAGTTCTATTTTGTTTCCGTCATTGTCTAAAATCCAACCAAATTTACCGTATTCATATTCTTCCATGTCACCTACAATGGTTACACCTTCTTCCTTTAAGGTCTTTAAAAGTTCAACTAAATTTTCAACACGATAGTTAAACATGAAGTTTTTTTTAGAAGGCTCATAATATGTTGTGTCTTCGGGAAATGGACTCCATTGTGTGGTGCAATCATTACCCTCATGATCTTTCCATTTAAAGGTGCTGCCATAATCGTCTGTATTAAAACCTAAATGGGTTTTATACCACTCTTTGGACGCTTTAGGGTCTTTTACTTTAAAGAAAATACCACCAATTCCTGTAACGCGTTTTTTCATAATTATGCTTTTTTAATGTTTGTTTCATAAATAGAAATCCACTCTTTTACGGTGAGTTTTTTACAAAGTTCCGCAATAAGCTCTAAAGGAATCTCATCTATCTTTTTAAATCGGATACAGCTTTTGCCCATATCCAGTTTTCGTTTACAGTGTTTTGGATATTCGGAAACAAACCAGTCGTGAATTTCTGGAACCGCATAGATACCGCTATGATATAAATTAATTGAGTTTTTCTGTGACGCAAAACTCATAAAAGGTAAGGGTTCTTTTGGATTGCAATGGTATCCGTCCGGGTAAATGCTATGTGGTACAAAATAACCAATCATACCATATTGAATACCTTCTTGAAAGTCTTTGGGTAAATTATCCTTTATAGTTTTACGAAGTTTTTTTAGTGTTTCTTGGCGTTCTTTAGGCGTTTGATTAATATAATCTTCAGCCGATGTTGCTTTGTATTGCATTCTATTTGCTTTTACGTTGTAGTATTAAACTTGAAATTACGGATATTATAAATCCAATAACAAAAACCGTCAATGCCATAAGAAAAAAGTTGAAAAAAGGATTCCCGAAAATTTCGCGTTGCGATTCTAGTTCAATTAATTTTGCTTGAAAATCAGCATCAGATAATGTTTCTCGGAAGGTTTCAATAGAATGATTATAATATTCTGTTGTGAAATCTGGATTAATAAATAAGGTGTAAACCACATTAATGAGTCCGAATGTTAACGCGGTGAAAACGGAAATAAGCAGACCAATTTTTAACCCTTTCGAAAACTTAAGAGTTTTATTATTTATGGTGTCACGATAAAATTTGATTCCAAAATAGATGAATAATAATGATAAAATTATACTAAAATAACCTATTACTTCACTCATGGAATAGTCTATGGAATCTTCAAAAATAAAAGACGCACTAAATAGTAATATTAATAAGCCACTACTATATAATCCGTATTTAAATACTGTTTTTTTCATAAGGATGAATTAACAAAATTTTACTTTAATTTTATCCACGATGGTTTGTGCTAATTTTTTCTTGCTTTCCACCGTCCAACCAGCCACATGCGGTGTTAAAAGCACATTTTCGGCTTTAATTAAATACTGAAAAGCCTCTGGCATTTTGGATGAAAATAACTGTTCAAACGATGCTTTTTCGTATTCTAAAACATCTAATCCAGCACCTAAAATTTTACCAGATTTTAAAGCGGTTACCAAATCATCGGTTACAACACTCTTGCCTCGAGCCGTATTAATCAGCCAAAATGGTTTATGGAATGCGTTTATAAATTCTGTATTCACCATATATAGTGTTAGGGGAGTTTGTGGCGTGTGTAAACTTAATACATCGGCTTGGGTTTGCAGTGTTTTTAAATCCACTTGCTTGGCATTTTCATCGCCCACATGGGATTGAATGTCGTAACATAAAACGGTGACATCAAAGCCTCGTAATTTTTTAGCAAAGGCTTTTCCCATATTTCCATAACCAATTAAGCCTACGGTTTTTCCATCTAGCTCAACACCTCGGTTTTCTTCCCGTAACCATTGGCCCTTTCTAATTTCATGGTCTGCTTTGTTAAATTTGTTAAATAAAGAAAGCAGCATGCCTAAAGTATGTTCGCCAACTGCATTTCTGTTTCCTTCTGGTGCGGAAATAAGCTGAACTCCTTTTTGCTTGGCATAGTCACCATCAATATTTTCCACCCCAGCACCTACACGACCAATAAATTTTAGTTTGGTGGCCGCATCTAGAAACTGCTTGTCTATACTAAAACGACTGCGAATAATAACACCATCATAGGCATGAATTTTGGTCTCAATCTCGGATTTAGAAGCCGTGTAATCTTCATCGTTTTGAAAGCCTAAAGCATTTAATTGCTCAAGCATTAATGGGTGATTGGTATCTAGGTGGAGTATTTTCATGTGTATAAAAACAACAGATTAGTTTACTTCAAATATATAAAACCTAAACATGAACTCCCGATTTTCAATTCAAGATATTGTTCGTGCTCATACTTAGGAGTCCATGTTTCATTTGGCAAATAAGGACTCAAGATTTCTTTTCAGTTGAAACGGCATCCTTTCGTTTAAAACAAGAAAAAATTAAGTTGTATAGTGCGACTGTATAGTAACACCACAAATTATTTAAATATTTTAAAAACCTAAAATGAGTTTGGCAATGAGAAAGTACGTTAATATACCAAATAAATCATTACTGGTAGTAATAAATGGTCCTGTTGCTACGGCTGGGTCAATGCCTCGTTTATTAAGAAAAATAGGAATAAAGGTGCCAATTATTGCTGCCATTATTATCACGGCTATTAGTGCAATACTAATAGTTATAGAAACAATGTATGGTGTGCTAAACACGAAATGTGTAATGACTAAACCTATACAAGCAATCGCGATTCCGTTAACTAAACCGAGTAAGGCTTCTTTCAATAAGCGTTTAATAATATTGCCATCTATGGTGTCATTTGCTAACCCTTGAACAACAATAGCTGACGATTGTACACCAACATTTCCAGCGGTTGCTTGGATTAATGGTACAAAACTTAACAGTACCACGAAGGCTCCCATATGGTCGTTAAATTGCTCGATAATTCCAGCGGCTCCAAGACCACCAAACATTCCAATTAATAACCATGGTAAACGTGCTTTTGTGAGTTTCCATATACTATCATCGGCTTCTACATCTTGTGAGATACCTGCCGCTAATTGGTAATCTTTATCGGCTTCTTCACGAATAACATCTACAATATCGTCAATGGTAATTCTCCCCAATAAGGTGTAATTTTTATCGACTACAGGAATGGCTTCTAAATCGTATTTTTGCATAACTTTAGCCACTTCTTCAACATCTTCGTCTACAAAAACATAATCCACACTGGTAATATAGATATCTGCAATTTTTTGGTCGCTTTTAGCAACAATTAAATCCTTTAAAGATAAGCGCCCTTTTAATTTATTCTGTCTGTCTACTACGTAAATGGAATGTACACGTCTCACATCTTTTGCCTGACCACGAATGCGGCGTAAACAACCTGCAACGGTCCAAGTTTCATAAACTTTAACGAGTTCTTTTGCCATGAGTCCACCAGCTGTGTCTTCATCATAGGCTAAAAGTTCGGTAATTTCATCACGATGCTCTGTATCCTCAATATGAGAAATAACCTCGGCTTGACGTTCTTCAGAAAGTTCCGCAATAATATCGGCTGCATCATCGGTGTCTAATTCTTCAATTTCTTCGGCAATTTCTTTAGCCGATAAGTTTTTAAGAATTTTTTCACGCGTATCCTCATCTAACTCAATTAGAATATCGGCTGTCGTATCAGAATCTAATAATTTAATAACATAAACGGCTTCTTCCAGATTAAGTTCATCAAGAATCTCGGCTATATCGGCATGGTGAAAATCCATCAATAGAGTTTTAAGATCCTTATCATTTTTAAATTCGATAAGATTCTCAACCTGTTCAATAAGTTCGTCTGTAAGCTGAAATTGGATATTCTCTTGTTCTTCGGACATGCGTTTTTGTTAAGTTACTTTGTTAAGACAACAAAGATTTAGTCATTTTCATCAGTTTCTATCAGTTGTGTAAGTTCCAGAAAAGCGGTTACAGATAACTGTTCTGGTCGCTTGTCAAAGATAACATTTGCTTTTAAATTATCAGACAGATTGAAGGTTTTTAAGCTATTTCGCAATGTTTTTCTCCGTTGTTGAAAGGCTTGTTTTACAACTTTAAAAAATAACTTCTCATCGCATGGAAGCGAAAAATTTTCTTTTCGTTTTAGTATAAGCACACCAGATTCCACTTTTGGTGGTGGATTAAAAACCGTTGGCGGAACGGTAAATAAATAGTCTGCATCGTAAAATGCTTGCGTTAAAACCGATAAAATACCATACACTTTGCTGCCTTCCTTGGAGCAAATACGTTGGGCAACTTCTTTTTGAAACATCCCTGAAAACTCCGGAATCTGGTTCCGCATTTCTAAAGTTTTAAAAACGATTTGTGTAGAAATGTTATATGGGAAATTTCCAATTATAGCGAAGGGCTCATCATGGAAAACTTCTTTTAAATCGTATTTTAAAAAATCTTTCTCTATAACCCGATCGGCTAGATTGAGATAGTTGTTTTTAAGGTACGCAACAGATTCGGTATCTATTTCTATAACATGGGTTGTGATATCTTTTTTAAGAAGATACTTGGTTAAAACGCCCATACCAGGACCAATTTCAAGGACGTGCTTGTAGCCTTTAAAAGACAAGGAATCGGCAATTTTTTCTGCAATGGTTTCATCCGTTAAGAAATGCTGGCCTAAATGTTTTTTTGCTTTTACAGACATGTTTGGTTTTTTGTTTTTTTTTAAATGAGTTGCTCTCTATTTGGCACTCATGGTAAATTCTTCTATAACTTCTAATTCGGTGCAAAATAAAAGCATTTTATCTCCAAATTTTTTGAGTCCTTCTAATCGCAATCCGTCATCATCGTTATTGTAATAGCTATCTAGTGTTTGCCTAGAGTGCGCGCAAAACTGAACAGAATAAGTAACACCACCCATTTCCTCTTCAACTAAAACACGTGTTAGTTTGGCGTCTTTAAATTTTCCTGTAGCTAATACTTTTGGAATGTGGTCTGTTTTCATCCAATTTAACCATTCTTGATGGCGATTTTTTTCTATGTTAATAGTTACATTATAAATAATCATGCGTGTAAAATTTGCTGTTTAAATACCTAGTTGTGCAAATTACAGGAGTTCGCGCTCATCATCAAAAGGTTTTGACCTTTTTTCGTGAATTAAGGTACTATTTTCTAATTTAAATCGTCTCCTCGTAAAACACGGTATCGTTTGCGTGCATCCACAAAGTAAATACTGTCTTGATAATTAAAAATAATTTGCTCGTAGTTTTCTTTGGCTTTTTGTGGGTCTTGAAGTTGATTTTCATACAATTCGGCTAAAGCAAAGTAAGCATCATCGGCTAAAATATCATCTTTAAAATTAGCAATGATGATTTGATAATTAACGACTGCTTTTTCAAATTGATTTTTAGACTCATACAGTTTGCCCTGCTTATAAAGTGCTTGATCCTCTATGGATTGTCCTTTGTAATTTTTTAAAATGGTATTTAAAAGCGCAATGGCTTCATTGGGTTTGTTTTGAAAGGCCATTAAATCGGCTTTGGCGTAAAGTTTTAAAGCGGCTTGCGTGGAATCTTCAAATTTATTATCTGTAATTAGTAACATTAAATCCAATGCATCATTAGCAATAAGTTGAGATGTTGATGATTTTAAAATTTTAAGTTGAGATTCTGCCCATTTAAAATCCCCTTTATAATAGCTTGTTTGGGCTACTTTAAAACGGGCTTCTTGAGATAATGTGCTGTTTTTTAGATTCCGTTGAATTTGTGTAAAATAAATTAAAGCTTCATTAAATTTTTCTTGTAAAACAAGAATATCACCCAATTCTAATTTTACGGTTCCTTCTTCTAAGTCAGATAGCGGTAGTTTTAAACTTTCTTTCAGGAATGTGGTTGCAGCTTTGGGCTCATGTTTATAAAATGCTAGAAAATGCGCATAAGAAACTTGTAAATTTATGGTTTGATTAAACTTTCCAAATCTCTCAAAAAGCTCTAAATAGGTGTCCTCTATTATTTTTAAATCGGTTTCTGTTTTTAAGGCAATTTGTAATAAGTTATAATGAGCGCCAATTTGAACATCTGGATTTTGAGCCGTTTCCGTTAGGTAGGTAAAAATGCTTTTAGCAACCTCATAGGCCTGGTCATTCATAGCTGTAAATGCCAATTCTTCTATACGTTCTAAACTTTCAGGTTGTCTGTTAAAAATAGCTTTTTCTTGAGCAAATGCTTTATTGTAATCTTTCTGTTGAATAAAAAGCCAACTCAACAATTCATTCCAAAGTAGGTTTGGTTCTTGTTGAATTTTTTTGAGTAATAAGCGTTTTAGAATGATGTTATTATCATATTCTGAATCATCTGTTATAAAATCACTCATGGCGCGTTTAATGGTATTTAAATAGGAACTATTAACATCCACAAAATTTAAATAACTACTAAACATTTTTTCTACATTGCCTTGCTCCCCATATATACGTGATAGTTGAATGTTAAAATTCATGGCTGGTTTTAGGACCATGGCTTTCTCATAAGTGGTAATAGCTTGATCTAAAAGGGAGCGATTTTCGAAAAACTTACCAATTGAATACGCGAAATTTGGATTTTCGTCTAAAAAGGAAATGGCTTTCTTATAATTGGCATTGGCAGATTCTAAATCGTTTTTTAATTGGTAGTTATAACCCAATTCTACATAAAGCGCGGGGTATTTTACCCGTTCAATTTGCTGGATTAAAAGAGCTTCAGCCTGATCCAATTGTTCTAGCTGCTGATGCGTTTTAATAAGCTCTAAAAAATAGGCATTATTATTAGCCGAATTTCTATGTAATTCTTGATATGCTAAAAGCGCTTTTTCAAACTCACCGTTTTTAGAATACTCTTTAGCGAGCAAGTCTTCTTGCGAAAACATACTGACCGAAAATAGAAAAAAGCATAAAAGAAAAAGACGCATAATATTACTTTGTGTAAATATAGCAAAAGTGCGCTGGAGATGATGTGAATGTTTTTATAAAAAAAAATGCCTGAAGAGTTTTCAGGCATTTACCAACCAAAATAAATGTGCTATTAACCATTGTAAATTACAAAATGATTCAGTTACCTGATTGGGTAATTTAACTAATATTATTCCGAAACAACGGAAGCCGTTGCATTGGCATGATCTTTTTTGGATAAATCGAAATCTGAAACAAGGACTTTGCCGGCTATGACTGCTAAAACAATTAGAAGAAAAAGTCGTGTAAGATTTTTCATGATAAGTAGGTTTAAAACTTTAGGGTACACGAACTTCAACAATATTTGTTAATTAACAAAATAAAACAGCAAAAAATCGTTAAACAGCAGGTAATTTTTGCTTTTTAACGATTTTTTATAAATTCTAGTGAAAATCAAGTAGGATAAAACCTACAATTTTAATCAATTATAGAAAAACCTGTATAAGGTATTAATGCGTCTGGAATAACAATACCTTCAGGTGTTTGATAGTTTTCTAAAATACCTGCCAATACACGCGGCAATGCCAATGAGCTACCATTAAGTGTGTGTGCTAATTCATTTTTGCCGTCGCTGTTTCTGAAACGTAATTTTAAACGATTAGCCTGAAAGGTTTCAAAATTAGAAACCGATGAAATTTCTAACCATCTATCTTGTGCTGTTGAAAACACTTCAAAATCATAAGTCATAGCCGAGGTAAAGCCCAAATCGCCTCCACAAAGGCGTAAAATACGGTAAGGTAATTTAAGTTCTTGTAAAATGCCTTTAACGTGTTCCACCATAGTATCTAAAGCCGCATATGAGTTTTCAGGGCGCTCAATACGTAAAATTTCTACTTTATCAAATTGGTGTAATCTGTTTAAACCACGAACATGCGCACCATAACTCCCAGCTTCACGACGGAAACAAGGTGTGTAACCTGTAATACCAATTGGCAATTCGCTCTCGTTTAAAATAACATCGCGAAAAATATTGGTTCCCGGGACTTCGGCAGTTGGTATCAAATATAAATTATCTTCTGTTACATGGTACATTTGTCCTTCTTTATCAGGTAATTGACCTGTTCCAAATCCAGAGGCTTCATTAACCAAAAGTGGTAATTGATATTCGGTATAACCAGCTTCGGTATTTTTATCTAAAAAATAAGCAATTAATGCTCGTTGTAATCTGGCGCCTTTTCCTTTATATACTGGGAAGCCAGCTCCAGTAATTTTGTTGCCTAATTCAAAATCTATTATATCATATTTTTTCGCTAATTCCCAATGAGGTAAGGCATTTTCGTGAAGGGTTGGAATGGTTCCTTCTTTGAAAACCTCCTCATTATCATCTTCAGAATTTCCAGTTGGAACGAGTTCATTGGGAACATTTGGAATTTGATATAATAATTGATTTAAAGCTTCAACAGTTTCATTTAATGTATCTGTTAATTCTTTGGATTGACTTTTTAAATTGGTAGTACGGGCTTTAAGCGCATTTGCTTTTTCAGCCTGACCAGATTTGTATAGGGTACCAATTTCTTTAGAAAGCGTATTGGATTCTGATAGTGTATTATCCAGTAAGGTTTGTTCTTGGCGTCTTTTTTCGTCCAGCGCAATGACTTCATTGATCATTTTGGTAGCATCAATTTGGCGTTTTGCCAAACGTTCAATAACCAAATCTTTATGCTCTCTAATAAAAGGTACTTGTAACATGTGATAAAATTTTAAGCGGCAAATTTACGTAATTACCGTGTGAAATAATCTTGTTTTGGTGGTAAAATCCATTCGCTATGCTTAAATGCGGACCACTTGGTTGCGGCTATATCTATTTTTGGATTAATAAACGGAATATAACTGCGTCCATTCACGCTTATTCTACAGTCCACAAAAACAGAAACATCTTGTCCTTTTTTAGCAAAATCTTCTTTTAATATTTGCGCAAACTGCCATATAACATCTGCTTTAGCACTGGCTAAACGCTTTTGTTTAGGTGTTAAATAATAGTCTAAATTAATAGTGGTTCTCACTTGTGTTTTTTTATCCACAACATGATAAAGGGTATGGCCACTTTTTGAGCGCAGCATCATGCGCCAAGACATTCTATGGCCTTCCTCCGTCCATAAAACCGATTGTGGAAAAACATGTTGACGTAAAGGCAATAAAATTTGAACTAAAAAGTAGATGCCGAAAACAGTAAGCATCGGTTTTTTATAGGGTGGAATAATTACTTCAGAACCTTCATAAAAAGGTTTTCGTTTTAAAAATATGCGATGTATTGTTTTAGGCTCAAAAAAGAATAAGGCGAAAGCAAGGGATAAGTATGGGAAAATTCCAACTTGAAAAACAAAGGAGTTGAACAGATGGAAAAATATAGAAGCAAAAAACGCGAGTTTTCGTGTTGGTTTATAAAGCAGTAAAGGAATTATTAAACCATCGAATAGAATGCCGCCATAAGCTAGAAAATAGTGCATCCATTCATTTTGTAGGAATTCACCAATTAAAAAATAATGCTCCTTACTTTTCATTAAAATAGCCATAACAGAAGCGTCTAGCCAATCTGGATATAATTTGGCAATGGAACCGTAGGTATAAACAATAAACATCTGTAAAACAAAAATATACCTGCACCAATTTGGCATCGCTATTTCCTTAATTTTCGGATTTAATTTGGCATCTATTGAAACATTTTTATGTGCTGGCAAAATAATCATGATAGCACTTAAAAGAACCAATAAATAGTAATGGTTGTTATACGATGATTTTTGCATTAAATACGTGCCGGTCCATAACAGTGTAAACATAAAAGCACTCACACGATATTTGTATCCTAGCATAATAAAAAGGCCAAAAAGACCCATAATGGTGTAGTAAATATACATGCCATTACCCGGTAACGGCTGCAGCCATTCAAAGCCAATAAAAGAAAATGTAAACTGGGGATCAATTAATGTTCGCTTAATCCAACCAGTGAAAATGGCACCAATAGATTCCAACAAACAAAGAAGACCGAAAATAATCCGAAAAACTATTAAGGCCGAATTATCTACTTGTTTAAAAAGAAAATTAGTGAGTCGCATGATTTTTTATATACTGTAAAGCGGTTTGTTTATCCTTTTCTAATTGTGCCTGTAATTCGGTCACGGAATTAAATTTCTGCTCGTCTCGGATGCGTTCAAGCATATCTATTTTTAATTTAGAACCATATAACGATGCTTCTAAATTAAAGAAATTTATTTCAATGGATTGATTGTTTTCTGGATTTACCGTGGGATTTGTGCCTATATTCATCATCCCAAAATAGATGTGATTGTTTATTTTAGATTTAATCACATAAACGCCATCTGCTGGTATTAGTTTATAGTGTTCTTCAATATGCAGATTAGCCGTTGGAAAACCTATTTCTTTACCTAATCCTTTACCGTGAATTACGGTTCCGGTCAACATGTAGTTATAACCTAAATAACTATTGGCTGTTTTTATGTCTCCATTTAATAGTGCTGTTCTAATTTTTGTAGAACTAACAGAAACATCATTGATGTCTTGTGCTGAAATTTCTTCAACTTCAAATTGATAGTCAATACCAAATTGGCGTAAATCATCAATATTGGCTGTTCTATTCCTTCCAAAATGGTGGTCGTAACCAATAATAACTTTTTTAGCTCGCAGTTGTTTTACTAAAATGTCTGAAACAAAATCTTCCGCCTTTAGTCGGGAAAATGCTTTAGTAAACTTTTTAATAACCAAATAATCCAACCCGTGAGCTTCCATGATGGCTGCTTTTTCATCTATAGTGTTGAGTAATTTGATGGTGGTGTCTTTCTGCAGCACCATTCTTGGGTGTGGAAAAAAGGTCATTATAGCTGATTTTAGAGCATTATTTTTAGCAGATGTAACTAGTTTTTCTATTATTTTTTGATGTCCAATATGAACACCATCAAATGTACCAATGGTAACAACAGTTTCATTCTCAAAGTCGCTATGTTGCGTTTGTATTATTTTCAATGGAAAAAAGTATTTGTACAAAAATAGAAAAGCGGATTGATATAAATACCAATCCGCTTTTAAGTTTTAAAAGAAACGTTTTTTTATTTCTTAATAAATGGTATTGTAAGTGATGAATTGTCTTTACGTATTTTAATAAAGTACATGCCATTACTTATATCAGATGTATTGATTTGTAAATCTGAAGCGCCTAAAATAGTAGCCGTTTTAACAACTTGACCAAGCATGTTGTATACAGCATAACTATCAGGCAAGTTAGCATCCGTAGTTTTAATATTTAAAACAGATGTTGTTGGGTTTGGATAAACGGACAACGTGGAAGCCATTTCAAATGCATCAACAGATAATAACGCTAATTGTGTACCAAAAACATAAGTTCCTTCAAGACCTGATGTAAAGGAAGCTGCTAATTTGGAATCAGATCCAAAAGCAGAAATAGTAATAGCTGCCACTTCATTAGTGAGTTCATTTTTCACAAAAAGTTCACTTCTAGAATTTCCTGTTAGTGCTTCCCAACCCGCAAGTTCGGCTTCACTGAAGTAGAAGTTGATAGTTGAAGCATCAGATGTGCTAACGTTAGTTGTAGTAATATTGAATGTTTTAGCGGTAACAAAAGAATCTGGATCGGTATTAGCGCCATACATAACTGCTGCTGCTCCTGCAGTTGCTACATCTCTAGAAACTGAAACGTCCACGCATGCATAGTTAAAGCCACCTGTATTGTCCACGTCAATCATAACGTTTCCAGTGTTAGTATCTGTAAAATAGGCCATTCCAACCTCATTAATTCCAGCTGTAGTTGCTGTATTAACTAGTGTTTGAGCGCCCGTAGTTGTGTCTGCAGTAACAGAAACATCATCCAACATAAATACAAACTCATCGGCGGAAACTACATGAAACGTGATGTAAATATCTTGACCATCATAAGCTGATAAATCATACGTGTATTCTGTCCATTCTAATGGTGGAATAACGTATGGTGCAGGTGTAATGATGGTGAAACTAGCAGGGTTAGTGTCCGTAGTAGAAATACCTACTTGGAAACGTTCGCCTCCCGCGTAATTATCGGTTAAACTTTGTGCCCAAAATTTGAGTTCACTATTCGTTCCATCTAACGAAATTTGAGGCGTAAAAATGTAATCATCATTTTCAGGTGTACCACTAGAGCTTCCTGTTGAGTTAAAGCAGTAATAGCCTTTTGTTCCGGAATGAGGATTCCATCCGTCACCAAATACAGGTGTGCCTTGGCTAGGGTTAAAAACAATAAATGTTCCTGTATACCCTTCGTTTGGGAAATCGTTATTATCTGCTGCATAGGTTGTATCGCCATCATTGTCTAACATAGTCCAAGCGCCAACAGGTGTAATTTGCCAATCTGTGTACGATTCAAAACCGTCACTAAATAAAACGGTATTACCTGAACTAGTTGGAGCTGTATCGTCATTAGTAATAGTTATAACGTATGTATTTGTGGTGGCCACTAAATCGCCAGTGGTTGATACATTAACATTTAAAGTAATGGTTTCATCAGTTTCAACCATACCATCTTCATATACGCGTAATGTAATAGTATTGCTTCCCGTTGTATCACCTTGAGGAAATGATACGGAGTTATTAATAAGTTCAAAATCTATATTTTCGGTTGCCGTACCAGAGTGTGATAAAGTTGCTGTTGCCGAAGCATTTCCAGCCTCGCTTGCTGTTAATGTAATTTCAATGTCTTGAAAACCACAGCCATCACCTTCTAAAATTCCAGAAGGTAGGGTAGTACTTATAAGAATAGTAGGTTCTGCACTACCTGTTGTAGAATTTGGTAAATTTGAAATACCATCCGCATTTTCAAGAACAGTTAAAATTCTACTTACTTGATCTGCTGTAAAAATATTCATACACGCGTCATCCGTATAGTCCATATAATTTTCAACCATGTCTCTATTACCATCACAAGTAGTTTGGTTGTTTGTTGGACAACCAAAATTGGAAGTTGAACTTTCTGGAGTATCCGCACAAAAATCGTTTCCACAATTAGAGTCTCCCCATATATGTCTTAATCCAATCCAGTGACCAATTTCGTGTGTTAACGTACGACCAGCATTATAAGGTGCTGCAGTTCCTGGGTTAGTTAAAGAGCCAATACTACCTGGAATGACAACAACGCCATCGGTAAGTGCTGAACCGCCATTTGGATCTAAGCCTGGCAGTGTTGAGTTAGATGGAAATTGTGCGTATCCTAAAACACCACCTCCTAAATTGGCACTCCATATATTAGCGTATAAAGAACGATCCCAAATAGTTGCTGGTTTAATAGTCGCGTTCATGGTATTAGTAGCAATTGTACCAGTATAACCGTAAACTCTATTTATACCAGGTTCTGGTAAAACATTTCCATTAGGATCAACAGCTGCTGGAATAAAGTTTATTTCCGCAGATTCTGCAACAGGATCTGTACTTCCTGAAAGGTTGTTAAAATCTAAATTTAACTGATCTATTTGTGCTTGGATTCTAGCGGCTGAAATATCGTTAGCATCGCCTTGAGAACCGGTTATTACGTGAAAAATAATAGGGATATTAACCACGGCACGTCTGTAAGTTCCATTAGCTTTTTCTAGAGCAATACGTTCTTGACGTTCTTGAATTAAAGGCGCTAACCAGTTTTCAAATTCTTGATCCGATTGAATGTTTGGATTGTTTTGTCTGCGTAAAGCCTCCATTTCTACAGTGGCGCACCTTACAAAACCAGTTTCGTTAAAATGTCTTTGGTTTTCTTCAGTTAATTGAAGCGGTTCGTTAGAGATTGAAGTTGTCAAGGCAGATTTTTGCTGCGCCTGTAAACTAAAAACACTTACAAACAGTAGTAATAAAAAAACTAGTTTAAAGTTGTTTTGTTTCATGATTATAATTTAGAGATTAAATAATTGGAGTAAAAATAGCAAAAAAAACACTAAAGTCAGTGCAATATTTTGGGTTTGTTGGTTAATCAAGTATTAGTATAAAATAAGTGTTGTATTTCTAATTCCTCAAAATAAATGATGAAAATTATTGTTTTCGCAATTATTTAACTAAATTTATTCACAAAATTAACTTAAGTAAGTGTGTTATGAGAAAAACTACAAATTATTATTTTAAGAAGCTTAAACTTTTACTATTAGTCTTCGTTTTAGCATTTGGTCCGGCCGTGATGGCGCAACAAAAAAACAGCTATTGGAGTAAAACAAAGGAAGGCATTTTTAATAAAGCGGATAAAGTTCATCGAGCGTCACAACCTTCAAAATTTGAAGTATTTAATTTAGATTTGCAAGCATTTAAAAATGCAATTGAAAATGCGCCTTTAAGAAGTGAAAACTCCAGACGTTCTAATGTTGTTGTTGAATTTCCTGTTGCCGATGGCACTTTTGAGAAATTTATGGTGTCTGAATCCCCTATTATGGCGCCAGGATTAGCCGAAAGATATCCAATGATTAAAACTTATAAGGCCGTTGGTATTGATGATCCTACAGCCACCATGCGTTTTAGTGTGACTCAATTTGGACTTCATTCCATGATGTTATCTGGTAAAAGAAGCTCTGTCTATATTGATCCATACACGGAAAACAGAAATTCCTATATGGTTTATAGTAGAAATACTTTAGGTGAAGATTTACAGGGTTTTGAATGCCTTGTAGACGAAAATATAGATTTAGGCTCTTTAACCAATGAACGTTCTACAAGTCGTGCCGATACAGACGATAGAAAATTAAGGACCTACAGATTGGCACAATCCTGTAATGGTGAGTATGGACAGATTTTTGCAGGTTCGGGAACTGTTGCACAGCAAAAGGCTAATGTTCAAGCTCAAATGGTATTAACGATAAATCGTGTTAATGAAATTTACGAACGCGATTTAGCTATTACGCTTGTGTTTGTTGCTAATAATGATGCTGTTATTTATTTAAATCCAGCCACAGATCCATGGAACGGCGAATTTAACACAACTACAGCACAAACTTTGGACAATGTCATTGGTGTTAATAATTATGATATAGGTCATAATTTTAATACTTCGGGTGGCGGAAGTGCTGGATGTTTAGGGTGTGTATGCGCTAGTCAGTCCCAAACCAATTTTCATAAAGGAAGGGGTTATACTGGAAGACCAGATCCAACAGGCGATCCTTTTGATATTGATTATGTAGCACACGAAATGGGTCATCAATTTGATGGGTGGCACTCTATGAATACCTGCAGTCGTTCTGGAAATGGCTCTACTGAAGTAGAACCAGCTTCCGGTAGCTCAATTATGGGTTACGCGGGTATTTGTGCAACTAATGTGCAAAACAATAGTGATGCGCACTTTAATTATGTAAATATTCGGGATATTTCAGCAAATATTCAAACTGGAGTTAGTAGTTCTTGTGATGTTGAAACAGATTTAGTTAACCAGCCTCCAGTAGCAAATGCAGGAGCGGATTATAATATCCCTAAAAGCACACCTTATGTTTTGAGAGGTACGGCAACAGATCCAGATGGCGAAGCGTCTCTTACTTATAATTGGAGTCAAAATGATCCAGAGCGTGCACCAGGAAATGGTGCGCCGCAGTCAGCATGGACCGTTGGGCCACTATATCGTTCTATTCTACCAAGCGATTCACCAAATCGGTATATGCCAAAATTAAGTGATGTTGTTGCTGGTAATTTAACGCCAACATGGGAAGTAACACCTTCTGTTGCTAGAAACATGGAGTTTTCTTTTATAGTAAGAGATAATGGTAGTGGTTTTGCAGTAGGCATTGGTCAAACAGACGCAGATTTAATGACTGTGACTGTAGAAAATGTAGATCCTTTTACAGTTGCTGGACCTAATGGTGGAGATGTATGGACAGAAGGAGCCACGCAAACTGTAACGTGGAATGTTGGGCAAACTGATAATGCAACCATAAATTGTCAAACTGTAAATATATTATTGTCAACTGATGGTGGTTTCACATACCCGTACACTTTAGCAGCTGCAACACCTAATGATGGTACTGAAGATATAAACGTTCCAAGTGGAACATTATCTACAACCGCAAGAGTAATGGTTGAGGCGGCTGATAATATTTTTTATGACATTTCTAATTCAAACTTTAATATTAATACCAATGACCCAGATTTCTATTTTGTAAACACAAATGGCGATCAAGCCATTTGTGGTGGAACATCTGTTTCATATGAATTTGATTACTTTGCTATTAATGGATTTACAGACACAACAGGTTTTACCGTTTCTGGAAATCCTGCAGGAAGTAATGTAGTAATAACACCTAACAGTTTGGATGTGTCTGGCTCTTTTATAGTGGATGTTAATAATTTAGGTGGAGCACCAGCTGGCGACTATACAATTACGGTGTCTGGTACTTCAGGGAGTACAGTAAAGAATGTTGATGTTATTTTAACATTGGTAGATGGAGTTTGTGCTTCTATTGCTAATACTTCATATCAAACTAGTACAACCTTGGTTCAATTTAATACTATAGATAATGCTTCAGGAAAACCGTCTGGTTATAGTAATTATACAGCTATTTCCACGGATGTTAATCGGGAGAGTATGTATGATTTAGTAGTAAATATGAATACAGACGGAAACTTTACTTGTATTTCTACAGTGTGGATAGATTGGAATCAAGATTGTGTTTTTGATGGATCTGAAATGTATGATATGGGGTCTGCTATTGGCACTGCAAATGGACCAGCAGCTAATTCGCCTTTAGCGGTGACAGTTCCGGCTGATGCTGTTTTAGGAACGACTACTATGCGCGTTGTAACTAAATATAGTTCTGCTGCAACACCATGTCAAAACGGTCATGATGGAGAAGTTGAAGATTATTCGGTAAATGTTTTAACGTCTTTATCTGTTGATGAGTTTGCTGTTTCCGAGTTTAGTGTTTATCCAAATCCAAATAACGGAACGTTTAATGTGAAAATGTCCAACGTTACAGATGCTATTACCATTACTGTTTTTGATATTCGCGGACGTCGTGTTTATACCAATGATTATAAAAATATTTCGGAATTTAACGAAGTTATTAATATTGGAAATGTAGAATCTGGTATGTACTTACTGCAAGTTTCTGAAGGTTCTAAAAGGACAACCAAGAAAATAATTGTTGAATAATTTTGCGATTAAATTTATAAAAAAGGGAAGCTCATTTGGCTTCCCTTTTTTTTATTTTCCATTAAAACTATTCATCGTATTGCTAATGCCTGCTGTTCCAAAAGATTTAATAAGTTCAGCGGCTTTTTCCAAACGTTCAGGTAGGCGTTTGTTTTCGTCTTCATTCCATTCACCCAACACATAATCAACTTGACGACCTTGGCTAAATTCATCACTAATTCCAAACCGGAAACGGTTGTATTTCGTGGTATTTAATTTGTCTTGAATATCTTTAAGTCCGTTATGGCCACCATCACTTCCTTTGGTTTTTAGGCGAATACTTCCAAAAGGCAAATTCAAATCGTCTGTAATGATAAGCAGGTTTTCTAAAGGAATTTTTTCTTTCGTTAACCAATATAAAACAGATTTGCCACTCAAATTCATATAAGTACTCGGTTTTAATAATATAAACGTGCGTCCTTTAAATTTATAGGTGGTTAAATCTCCTAATTTATCGGTAGTAAAAGTGAGGTCTTCTTTATGCGCTAGAAAGTCTAGTACTTTAAAGCCTATATTATGTCTGGTATTATGGTATTTATCACCAATATTACCTAAACCTACAATTAGAAATTTTTTCATGCTATCTGTTTCGGCTGTTTTAAAAGCTTGGCGTTTATTTAAAAATGTAAATAGGTTCCACATGCTTCAAATTTATAGAAAAAATAAAAAAGCATCCTGAAAAATCAGAATGCTTTTAAATATATTGATACTAAGATTAGATTTATTCTTGACCTTCTGCTTCTGGAGAATCAGTTCCTTCAGTTGCTTCTGCACCTTCTTCAAGTTCTTCTTCGTCATCATCCGTAGCAATAACCATAGCAGCTCTTGCACGTTTAATTTGACAAACAACTGTGTTATCAGTATGTAAAATTTTGTATGCTTCGTTTTCTAAAGCAGTAACATATAATTTAGCACCGATTTTTAAATCTGTAATGTCTATTTCAATAAAATCAGGTAAGTTACTTGGTAATGCTTTCACACGTAATTTACGCGCGTTTTTACGTAAAACACCACCAGCTTTAACTCCTTTAGAATTCCCCACAAAGTGTACAGGAATTTCCATTGAAATCTGCTTGTCTTCAAATAATTGATAGAAATCGATATGTAAAATTCTATCTGTTACAGGATGAAACTGAATATCTTGCAAAACTGCGTTAAATTCATCACCATTATCTAAAGAAATCACAACTGTATGCGCATTAGGCGTATAAACCAGTTTTGAAAATGCAAGTTCTTCAGCATTAAAATGTACTGGTTTGTCACCTCCGTATAATACGCAAGGCACCTGTCCAGCATTACGTAAGGCTTTTGTTGCTTTTTTGCCTACGCTTTCTCTTTTAGATCCGTTAATTGTAATTGACTTCATTGTTTATATATAATTGTTATTAATATTCTAATTTTGGTAGTACTTTAAGGATACTACATAATAAATTTTGAGCTAATAGATTTGTTGTAATGTACGTTTAGCATCACTTCAGCAAATAAATTAGCACAGCTTAACACCCGTATTTTGTCGCTTTGTTGTTTTAAAGGAATTGAATCGGTTACAATTAGTTCTTCCAACTTCGAATTCTCAATACGCTCATATGCGCTGCCTGATAAGATAGGGTGCGTACAAATTGCACGAACACTTAAAGCGCCACGCTCCATCATTAAATCGGCTGCTTTTGTTAAAGTTCCTGCGGTATCCACCATATCATCTACTAATACAACGTTTTTTCCTGTAACATCACCAATTAATTCCATGTGTGATATAACATTAGCTTTAGCACGTTGCTTATAACAAATAACCACATCGCTTTCTAATGCTTTGGAATATGCATAGGCTCTTTTGGAGCCGCCCATATCTGGAGACGCAATGGTTAAATTATCTAAATTTAAACTTTTTAAATACGGTAGAAAAATAGTAGATGCGAATAAATGATCTACTGGTTTTTCAAAAAATCCTTGAATTTGATCCGCATGCAAATCCATGGTAATAATACGTGTTGCTCCGGCAGCTTCTAGCATTTTTGCCACTAGTTTTGCCGCAATTGGCACACGAGGTTTATCTTTTCTGTCTTGTCTGGCCCAACCAAAGTATGGTAATACAGCGGTAATGTGTCTGGCTGAAGCGCGTTTTGCTGCATCAATCATTAACAACATTTCCATCAGGTTTTCCGGTCCTGGATTGGTAGAGCCAATAATAAAAATACGCGTTCCGCGTATAGATTCTTCGTAAGACGGCTGAAACTCACCATCACTATAGGTAGATGTAATAACGTTACCCATCCGAATACCATAGGCATCAGCGATTTTTTCCGCGAGCGCTCTACTTTGAGTACAGGTAAAAATTTTTGCTTCTGTTTGTACGTTTGGCATGTTTAATTGGTTGTATTATAACTAATTATATTCAGTTCGTCTTAACGAGGTGCAAATTTAGGAATTTATTTCAACTCCAAAAGCATAAAAGGGTGTATTTTTAATGCTTGGAAGCATTTTATTTTATAATTTTGCCACCTACTATAATTTTAAGCATGCTCAAGTGGTGGAATTGGTAGACACGTCGGATTCAAAATCCGATTCTTCGGAGTGCGGGTTCGATTCCCGCCTTGAGTACTGAAATTAGCCGTAAATATATGATAATCAAATGTTTGCGGCTTTTTATTTATTCGTATTCCCGATATTTTCCCGAAAAATTAGGCGTTTTTGATGCTTAATTTTAATTAACTCTGCTTAATTCGGTTAAATGTGATTTTGCTTTTTTATTTTCTTTTCCCAAAGTGCTTTATGGGATTATTACTATTTTTTTTTATAAATTTCTTTAAAAGCTATTGATGTCATTATTGTAAGTTTCTATATTAAAATGAAATTTGAACCTAGTGCCATTAGAATTATTATATGCACTTATAGTAATACTTTCTAGCTAAACTCTAGCTAGTTTTTACAATTGTTGAAATTAATTTAAAAAAATCAAAACCGATTTACTGCTCGAATTAAATTAGATGTTAATACATTTTTTATAAAACACTGTTTTTAAATTCTTTAACATCAAAATATATCATATCTTTATTTTTAAATTATTAAAATAATGGGAAAAAATCAACACGTAGTAAAAAATGATGATGGATGGAGTGTTAAAGGAGCTAATAATTCAAAAGCAACTTCCAATCATAGAACTCAAAAAGAAGCAATCGAAAGAGCTAGAGAGATTGCGAAAAATCAAAAATCAGAAGTAGTAATTCACGGTAAAGACGGAAAAATTAGAGATAAAGATAGTTATGGTAATGACCCTCATCCACCAAGAGATAAAAAGCATTAAATATGGAAACTATTTATTTTGATTCTTTAAAAAGTGAAATTGAAAAAGAGAGATGCAATATACATAGCGAATATTCAAAATTTGAAAAAACGAACAAAGCATCTAATGCTTCTGCTTTTCACGAAGAATTTCGCTCAACATTGCGAAAAAAAGACATGGTTCATTTTTGCTAAAAAAACGAAATTGGATATGGAAAGAATGTTAGTCAAAACTAACTACAGAAAATGATTAGAAAACAAGGTAAACTTAATTCTGGGCTATAGTTTTCTTAAAAAATCTTCGTATCTTTAGTCTGAATCCAGAAATTTAGACTTATTCATAATGAATTTTGTCAATAATTATAACAAATCCTTGTGGGGAAGTGAAACCTACTCAATCTTCGGAATAAGTCTTCGAACTAAAAATTCTACTTTAGGATCGATAACCTCGTATACTTTGGTACTATTAGGTCCTAGAATATCATCCTCTCGAATTAACTTGTAAGATTTCATTAATTTTATTTGACCTTCAGATTGCGAATTATTTTGGTTAAAAGCGCGAGTTAAATCCTTGGATGTAAAACGATTAAGTTTAACAGCCAAAATCCTATTAATCATGGCTTTGATTTCTTTATTCCTTCCTGCTTTCCAGGGATATAAAGAATCATAATCATAATTTGAACAAAACGACACCATGCCTGAAGAAATAGAATGATCATCGAAATAACTCATGTTTTGATTATTGTTGGCTTGTTCTTGATAAATAGATCCAAGGAGAGAAATTAAATCTCTGGGAGATTTGTTTGCTAATCTTATTAGTTCATTTCGATCGTTTTCATCTGGAAATAAATCATCAAGTACCTTTTTACCATCCAAAGAAAAATAATTAATTCGTTTGTCGATTAATGGCTTCAAATCTTTTGATTTCCATCTGACATCAATAAAACCAAATTTATCAAATCTTACTGTTCCTGACAACTCTGATCGCAATTCAGACCATAGGCTAAAACCAATAGCCAAATTGGCATTTAAAAGCAATTCTGTATCAGTTAATAACTCACTTGTAAACGTTCCTATTTTTTCAATATCCTGATTTAATTCTTGGTATTCATCAATTTTATCAAACAATACAATAGTTGACTTGAAGTTTAATTTTTTTATAATTTTTAAAACTTCATCCAGCATTTTTTTTAAATTTTCCTTCGAACAATCTTGCGATTTTATATCAATCTTGTCAAAATTAATTTCTTTAATAGTACCAAAATATTCCTTATAAACATTTGGAGAATCTATTTTATCAAGCCCTAATGACTGTTTGACAAAATTTGAAGAGATTGAAATAGCCGTTGATGTTATAGTGTTTGCTGGAATTAAACCCCATTTATTAAAAAATTTAATAAGTCTATTCTTGGTTTTTACTTTATGAATGTTATTATAAATATTATCAAATTCTTCACGACTCATTGAAGAAAAAAACAAACGGATAAAAAACGCTAACTTTTCTTTATCTACCTGATTAAGACTCTTTAATAATTGCTTATTTTTTTGTAAAAAAACCGATAATTTAGTAACAAGCGTTTTTAAGATTAAGATTAAAAAAGCTGTCTCATTTGTTTTAATAGGTATAGAATCAAATCTATCAATCATCACTACAAAAAGGTCAGTTTCTTTTTCTAGATCTTCAACTAATTTATTAATAATAGAAGTTTTGCCATGTCCCCTTTGCCCGATAATAAATCTACTATCTCCAGTTGACAGATCATTTGTTAATGTCTTGTAGTAATTAGGCTCATAGAAGATGTCTTCCAAAAACTCTAGTTCTTGTTCTGAAGAACGTTTAGAGAAAGGGTTTCTTTTTAACTCCAGATTATTGTTTAAAATCAATTAAATTATTATTGGTTAGGTTGCTAAAGATATAAAATTAAATGGATTATATTA
Organism: Bizionia sp. M204; assembly: GCF_023205095.1. Classification (GTDB taxonomy): domain Bacteria; phylum Bacteroidota; class Bacteroidia; order Flavobacteriales; family Flavobacteriaceae; genus Algorimicrobium; species Algorimicrobium hallyeonense. The sequence continues at coordinate 3,136,314 of NZ_CP046242.1, forward strand.
TTATGGGCATTCTGGAAGATTTGATAGATTATTCGATTCGAAACCATCATTTTCAGTTTTTAAAATTTTTTTACCATTGTAATTTTTTACAACGACGTCAACTTTTCTGCCATTAGAATTTACATAAAATTCCCATTTCCCAGATTCGATAGCATCAATAGCTCTTTCTTGAGTAATTCTCCAACGTGAACCATCTGAATTTATACCTCCTATACTTTGTATATTGCCATAAGCGCTTGCTTTATGAGATTTATTGATACATTTGACTTCGTGTCTTGACATTGGAATTAAAGAGTGTTTTAATAGCATAAATTTAATGAAAATTTTCAAATAAAAAATTGATTTAAATTAAATGTATGTTAAAGGTGAATAAGACATAGCAAAATAAGTGCTGAATTGAAAATCAAGTAAAAATTAATTTTTTACAAAAGTACTTCTATAAGTTATATCCTACCTTTTCTACTACGTCCCTTTACATTAGGTCCACTATTTCTAGGAGTACTTGATTAAACATAAGTGGCTAAAATATATAATTTTCATTTCTTAATTCGCCTTAACTTTACTTAATCAGTTTTAATCCATTTCAGAATCTTTCTGATGCTTTTATATTTGCCTTTCTGCAATTATTACTATTTTAGTCCATCATTTCAACCGCAAACTATTAATGTCCTTATTTCAAGTTTCCGTATTAAAGCAACATTTGAATCTGCAAAATCAAGATGTTGTTCTTAAAGCTTATAAAAAATATAGCAAGTATTTTTTAGATCCTACCATTCAAGAAAATATCCGAAGCTCTAAAGAAGAAGAATATCAAGGTATATTTCTAACGGAATTGTTTGGAACTATATTGGGTTATACCTTAAAACCGAATGCCGATTTTAACCTAGTTGCCGAATATAAAAATGAAACGAATGCCGGGAAAGCTGATGGTGCCATTCTGCATAATGATATTGCCATCGGTGTTATAGAGTTAAAAGGCACCAATACTAAAGATTTAGAAAGTATTAGGAAACAAGCTTTCGAATATAAGGCTAATCAAAAAGGCTGTGTGTATGTCATAACCTCAAACTTTGAGAAACTGCGGTTTTATATTAATGATGCGACCGAGTTTGAAGAATTTAATTTGTTCGAGTTATCGCAAGAGCGTTTCGCTTTAATGTATTTATGCCTGCAAAAAGACAACGTAATAAATAATGTGCCTTTAAAGATAAAGGAGGCTTCTATTGTGAAGGAGGAGCAAATAACCAAACAGTTTTATAAAGACTATTCATTATTTAAACGGGAATTATACCGGGATTTGGTAAAGCGTAATACCAAAACTATTAAGGCTAACGCCACATTACGAACAAGTAGCAATCAAAATGAAGATACACATTCTGAAGAGTATAAAGCGGAATTAGTCAAGTTAGAGAAAAACATTAAACTAACGCTCTTTAAAAAGTCGCAGAAACTTATAGATCGTTATTTATTTATATTTTTTGCCGAAGATAGAGGGCTATTGCCGGCCAATAGTACCCAACAGATTTTAGACAAATGGAAAGCTGATGTAGATTTTGGTGATGAACGTCCGCTTTACGACCTCTTTAAACAGTATTTTAATTTTTTAGATGAAGGACGAAAGGGAACGGCTAGCAGAGCGGAAATATATGCCTATAATGGCGGCTTATTTAAAGAAGATAAACTGTTAGATGGTTTAGAAATAGACAACCAATTACTTTATAAATACACCAAACAGTTAGCGGGTTATGATTTTGAGAGCCAAGTTGATGTCAACATTTTAGGCCACATTTTCGAAAACTCACTAAACGAAATAGAAAGTGTTAATGCTGAAATTGAAGGTGGCGATTTCGATAAACAAACATCCAAGCGTAAAAAAGATGGCGTTTTCTACACACCTAAATACATTACCAAATACATAGTAGAAAATACCATTGGTAAGTTATGTGAGGAAAAGAAAACCGAATTAGGTTTTAAAGAAGAAGAATATTTTAAGGGCAGAAAAAACAGAAACAAAACTACCATTGAAAAGTTGGTATTAATACTAGATACGTATCGTGACTGGCTTTTACAACTTACCATTTGTGATCCTGCCTGTGGCTCTGGAGCATTTTTAAACCAAGCGTTAGACTTTTTAATTAAAGAACATGTTTATATAGATGAATTGAAGACCAAAGTACTAGGTGGTGGTTTACAATTTCCAGATATAGAGAATACCATATTAGAAAACAATATTTACGGTGCAGATTTAAACGAAGAATCTATAGAAATTGCCAAGCTATCCTTGTGGTTACGTACCGCACAGCCAAGACGTAAATTAAATGATTTAAGTACCAATATTAAATGTGGTAACAGTTTAATAGATAGCAAAGCAGTAGCGGGAGATAAAGCCTTTAATTGGGAAGAACAATTCCCTAAAGTATTTGAAAAAGGTGGTTTTGATGTGATTATTGGGAATCCGCCTTATGTTAATGCAAATGAACTAAAGAAGGGACTTTCTAAAGACCAATATTCTTTTTTAAAATCTAATTATGAGACAGCTAAAGGAACAGTAGATTTATATATTTATTTCTTTGAAAAGGGATTAGACATAATTAATCAAAATGGTATTCTATCTTACATAACACCAAACAGATTCTTGTCAGCCAGCTATGGAAAGGCATTAAGAGAAATATTAGTTAATCGATATGAAATATTAGGATTAATTGATTATTCTGACAAGCGAGTATTTGAAGATGCGAGTACCTATCCTGTTATTTCATTTTTAAAGAAAAAAGAGAGAGAAAACTATAAAGTAACAACAGGAGGTTTTGATGAAGTATCAAAACAAATAATTGAAGCCAAATTTGATTCAAATAAACTAAATGTTTTAGAGGATTATATTTTAGGTTTTTTATTAAACGATAAATTAATAATTACTGAAAAAATTATTAATCAATCCGAAAGTTTAGAAAATGCAGGTAAGATTAATGCAACTTCTACCGCAAGTGAGGCTGATGATTATTCTAAACTTATTACTGAAGATGGTCAAGGTTATAAATTAATTAATACTGGAACAATAGACCCTTATTGTACAACTTGGGGAATTTCTGAATTAACAGATAAGGGTAGAAAATTTTTAAAACCTTTTTTACCCAAAGAATCAGAGAGCATTTCTGAAAATAGGCATAATTTATACTCATCGCCTAAAATTATTATTGCAAAAATTGGATTAAAATGTGAAGCTTTTTATGATAATAAAGGAGAATATTCATCTATAAATACTAACTGTATTCACTCATTTAGTGAAGATTATTTACCAGAATATGTACAATGCTGGATTAATTCAAAATTATATAATTATATGTTTGAATGCTTCTTTGATGGCCTAAGAATGTCAGGAGGTTATCTACTTTTTTCAGCACCAAATTTGCGGAATACATACATCAAGAGAATAACTATTGATAGGCAGAATCATTTTATTCAATTATCTCAAGATTTACAAAAGAAAAATACTGATTTAAATATTATGCTATCACGCTTTAGTGCTTTCTTTTCTAATAGCGTAGAAATAGAAAAATTATCACGCAAACTCGAAAAATGGCACGAGTTAGACTTTGCAGTCTTTATAAAAGAACTCAACAAAGCCATTAAAAAAGCAGGTGGTACACCACTCACCAAAAAAGACGAGTTTGAGTGGTTAGACCTCTTTGAAGAAAACAAACAAAAAGCACAAGCCTTAAAAACCCAAATTAACCAAACAGATAAAGAAATTGACACTATGGTTTATGAGCTGTATGGTTTAACAGATGAAGAAATAAAAATTGTAGAGAATAGTTAACATGAAATTTATACCACCACTGGAAATAGCCTCAAAAATAATGACGTTAATTGAGGAGTCTAACAAAGAACTCATTTTGGTTTCACCTTATGTAGAGTTATCAAAATGGAATAAAATGAGAAAGTGTTTAGATAGAGCTGTAAATAGAGGCGTAGAAATTACGTTTGTAGCTCGAAAAAACGCAAAACAAGATTTGAGTTTTTTACAGCTTAAAGGAATCAATTTAGTTCTGGTAAATGATCTCCATGCAAAACTCTATTTAAACGAGGAATACGGTATTGTTACTTCGCAAAACATCGTTTACTATTCAGACGTTAATTCAATTGATATTGCCTATAAAACGGTTTCTGATGATCAAAGAAGTGAATTGGTAGAGTTTGTGGATAAGTATGTAGTTAAATTAGAGGGTAAGTCCAATAAATCCATTGGTATTATTGATGAATCGGTTGATTTTGAGTCGATTAATATGACCTCTCAAGAGATACGTAAATTGGGTCATTTTTTTATTCAAACATATGATAAAAGGAAGTTTGTAATCACTTTTAATTATATTTTTTGTGGTAATTTAATTCCGTTTGCAGATGTAATGATTAGTTCGGTTTATACGGTAAAAACCTCAAAATCTAATAATGAAAATATAGATGATTTTATAAAAGAGATTTTAAGTTTTAATTTGAACTTAAAAAATGATTTTGATGTGCAATTATGGACAAGACATAATAAGTTTTATTATATCTATTTCGTACCTAAAGTTGGATTTAAGATTGAGGATTTAATTAGTGATTTTGATTTAATCACGCAGGCTATTGTAAATTCTAAATATGCCGAGGAATTTGAAAGGCGAAGAGAAGTAAATGTAAGAGGGATAATTTAACCGGAGGGACGGCGTAAATTTGGAATCATAGCTAACTTTTAAAAATTTCTTAATATGCTAAATTGTTATAAATTATTGACTTGGCCTATTTTGCCGCTTTTAATCTTTTTTTTAGGTCATATAACAAAGATTTATACGTGTTTTACGATTAAATTTTAAATTTATTAAAAGTCATTATTATGAAGCATGAAATAAGCTTAAATTATAAAATAAAATACGTTTGGATTGGATTAATATGTATCGTGGTTTTCGGTGTGCTTTTATTTTTAACATTAGCGTATCACGACATAAAAATCACTTTAATTGATGTAATTACCTATTTAGCTGGTATGTGTGCTACTTTAACGCTGCTTTACCATGCTTTTAGTTTGGAATACCAAATATTAGCACAAAAAGAAAACACAGACTTATTGCGTACTAAATATACCTATGATATGATTTCTAAATGGTCTAGTACAGATATGAGAGAATGTGTCAACGAGGTTAGGTCAATTCTTAAAGATTCTGATAGATTAAAAGAATTGCAAGACCCTTCTCAAATTGAGAAGTTCGCAGAATATCTTAAAAGTAATTCAAAACATAGAGGCTATTTAGTTCAGACATTGAATTACTTTGAGAACATAGCTACGATGTATGATACTAATCATATTGACCATGAAATAGTTAAAAAAACGTTTAAGTCGTTATTTATTAGTTATTATGCAGTTTTAAAGAATTATATTGATTTTAGACAGAAAGAATACCCAGATAGTTGGTACTATTATGAAAAGGTATGTAAAGTGTGGATCGAAAACAATAAAACGGCATAAAAATTGTTACATTTGTATAAACAGATTATTTGATTATATTTACTATATCAATTAACACTAAAAACAATAATTATGAGAAAGCAACAAGTTTCAAAAAAACCACTGATTAAAGGTGTTGACGGATTATAACTAGTTATAGATTTTATTAAAAAGGAGGGTAAAACCTCCTTTTTTTGTTTTCTACATTCATTTTTAAATGTCATTTAATTCTAAATTTTTGTCCAAATGAATAATTTTGATATTACCAAGAGTTTGTGGTGATGGCACTTTGTCAGAAATCGTATCTTAATTTCTTTTAGGTTTTTATATTTATGATGGTTTTTTCATAACATTGAAATTTAGGATTCCCATTTTATAAATTTTTTAATCCATTATTTTAATAAGTATTGCTTTTGAAGTGATAGAAATACTGGCTGATGTAATTTTTTATCCGATCTAAAGTAAATGGTAATTTGGATAATTTATTGTTTAATAGTTTTGCAAACCGTTTGCAAACCGTAGCCTAGAGATTAACAAACCGTTTGTAAACTGCGACTGGGTATTCTGCAAACCGTTTTCAAACCATAACAAAGAAATTAGCAAACCGTTTTCAAACTTTAACCGAATATTCTGCAAACCGTTTGCAAAAATGCATGTAAATTAAATTTAATGCCATTTATATAATTAAACCGTTCGATGAAAACCGTTTTCTTTACTTTTAAACAAATTTTCAAAACTTAGTAATACTACTGTTTAAGGTGATAGTGTGAATTAACGGTATAAGCCGTTTATTATCATTTAAAAAATTAATTCTTTTAGTCAAGTAAGTTTTTAAAGTTAATGTCCAAATTAATTAAGTAGTCTGCTATATCTAAACCTAATTCTTTTTCTTGTTCTGTAGCCTTTTCCTCTAATAAAGTGGATACTTTAAAAGTTGCTAGTTTAGTTAGCTGTGGTATTTTTTTAGTCCATGAATCAAAACCGTTTAGATCTGGAAACAAAACGACATTCCGGCCCTTTAAAACTCTTGTTTTGGCTTCATTTAAATTATTAATACCGCCACATGATAGCCATATAAACTCCGGTAAATAAACGCTTGAAATTACAGCTGTTTTTTCCGATTCAACTATAGCAATTGGTTTAATTAAGTCTTCGTTTAGTAAGTGTTCACCAAAGTAGCATTGTTCTAAATTATAATTGTCAAGTTTTAAAACAGTATGAACCCAGTTAGCAGGCGGAAAATTGCTCTTAATTCTTTTGCCTGTGCTGGAGTTGTATTGAATTATTTTGCCTGTTCTTATTTTATAATCTCTGTCTACTTGAAAAAAAACGGTTGCACCATTCCAATATTTTGAGGTTCCAATATTATATTTTTCGGCTAATTCAGTTGCAACTGTTTTATTCCAATGATTTTTTAAAAAATCTAAAAAGTTATTACGTTTTTTACTTGATTTACTTTGATGCATAATATGAGGATTAATATAACTGGTTTTTGGTTTTTTTATCTTTTCGGTTGTGGTAATCTTTTTAGTAATTGCTTGAAATAGAATACTGTTTTCAGAAAAGTATTGTTTTGGCTTATAGTGATATCCGCACTTTATAATTCTATTACAGCAACCTACGGCATCATTCAAGTATGTATTGGATTCGGTGTCAATATATCTTGTAAATACTGACTTTTTTAGACATTTTGGGCAGTGGTGCCGAGTTTTAGCGCCCTTATATGGTTCTAGCGTATATCTATGGTTTTTCATTTTATATGGCTTAAAATATTGTTTGCTTTAACTTCATTTACTTCACATCTTCACCTTTTCTATTTATAGTGTGAAGATGTGAAGCAAGTGAAGGTTTAAAATGAAATCTTTTTTTCTATATTAAATGAAGTGCCAATGCGTTTATGAGCTTTGGTGTATCCCGCTTTTTCCAATCTTTTAGATAAATTTTTACTTGATACTTGCCTGTAACCGTTATCATGGCAATATTGTTTATATTCTGAATAAATCTCCTTTAATGAATGGAACGAGGTAATTGAAATAATATAATTTTCATCTTCAAGAAATAATAATACGCTATCACTTTCTTTTTGATACTGTAGTACTTCATTTTTTACAATATCACTCTCAGTAAAATTTTTGTTATTTAGTAACCTTTGAAGTCCTTCTAATATCCAATTAAAGACACCTGATAACTCATTGTCAATGATTTTTTTAGACAATTCCTTATCTTGTTTTTCCTCTGGAAAGGTTACTCTGAAGGGAAGAATTAAAAATCGACGAAAAAAGGCATTTGTGTTCTCTACTTCTTTTGGTAATTCGTTACAATTAAACATTAGTCTAGCGTATTCTGTGGCAACAATGGTTTGTTTATAAAGAACTGGGACCTCGATAGGTTCACAAGAGGCCATTGCTTTAAAAATATTACTTTCTAATTTACCGTTAATCTCACTAGAGTAGTTAAGTAGTTTATCAAGCAAGTTAATTCTCGATTTACTATTTTCAGATGTAAGAGAATGCAAGGAATAATTTGATACATTCTTACTGCCCAACAAAGCCATTATAATGTCGAAAATCACGCTCTTTCCATTTGCTCCGGTTCCATATAACAGTAAAACTTTTTCGATTTTAATGTTATTATTGTTTATGAAAATACTAGCTAAATATTCTGCAAGTATATCTTGTAATTCCTTTTCTGGCAATACTTCATTTAGAAATTTGTTAAACAAAAGAGCTTTTGCCTCATGATTATAACTGAAAGGTAATTGATAAATCAAAAAATCGGATTTCTGAAATGGTCTTAAAAACTGTTTTTTAGGGGTGATTTCAAATGTTCCGTTTTTAAGATTTATTAAGGTTGTACCAATTTTAGGTTTTATTTCCTTTAGTCCAGCATCAGCGATAAATTGTTTAAATAGCTTTTCCTTAAAATCGTAATCTTTAGCATCAAATTTATCCACTTTCATTTTGAGAGCTGCATTACCCAAAAAATCTTTAAAAATTTCAGTTCCTACACATTCCCAATATTCCGAGTTGAATACATAAATTTGCTCGTTCTTACGACAAAGGCTAAAACCGGTTGCATCTACAGTTTTTAATAATATCTCAACAACGGCTATTCTATAATGTTTTCCAAAAAGCTTGTCTTTATTACTTTCTAATTTACAATACTCTCTAAAATTTACAGGCTTGATTTGTTTAGGTATTTCCTTTAAAATATTTTCAACCTGTTTAAGTTTATCTTTGTCTGATTCGATTTCTTGAATTAAACTGTTTGTTTCGTTTAGAATTTCATCAATTCTTATATTAGTATTTTTCATATTATTCTGGATTTACCAATGATAATATGTATTTTTACGTTGTCTGTATAATTTGGCGTTATAACTAAAGACATTGAAAAAGCACACAATTCATCTTTGGATTGTGTGTTTTATTTTTCAAACTGATTCATTTTTTTAAGAACTTGTAGTACCTCATTCTTTTTATAGCGGACTTTGGCGCCAATCCTGTAAGCTGGAATGATATCTTCCTTCGTCCATTTCCAAAGACTTACTAATGAAACGGACAATAAATTTGCCGTTTCCTGTCTTGTGAGTAGGATTTCACTATCAGAATTACTTTTATTGTGTTCCTCTAGTAAAATTTTAAAACCGTTTAAAATTTTAGGGATAAATTCTGATTCGTTTGATGTTGTAATTTGAATTACTTCTGTTTTCATGTTTGCGTGTTTTTGTGGTTCAACACGGCAAACTTAATGTAGAGAAATGGCGTTTAGGTTTTTGGGTATACCAAGGGTATTGCCTTTAGTTTAAAACAGACTATTAACCGTTTTCATAGCTTCTTTAATTTTACGCTGTGCTTTGTAAAATCTTTCCTGTTCTTTTTTAGCTTCAACGGTTTTTCTTATTTCTATTGGAATTGATGATCTTTGAAAGTCTTTAACGCTTTTCTTTAAATTATCTATGCTAGCTTTCGAAATGGTGTTTAATATGTTAGCGTATTTACTTGTTTTTTCAATTAAAACATCATGTTCATCTTGGGATAGATTTACAAGAGAATCTAATGCCCTTAATTGTTTGTCTAAATCTGTAATATTATTTCCAGTGATTTTATTCAAATGCTCAATTTTATTTGCCTCGTTTAGTAAACTAAAATCAATACCCCTCAATTTGTTGATATAACAAACGTGTTGCATTGGTGTTAGTTTTTTTAGTGACTGTTTTTCATCAATATTTAAACTGTTTTGAAATGTTTTCATTGCTTTTTCGTAAAAACCTATCTTCATTTTAATTTTGATAAATTTCATCCAAGTTTTGACAACTTCATTTACATGAATATTAAATTCTGAAATACCAAAAAGATAATTTGATATCCAATAATCATCAGTTTCTATGTGTATTTTTACAAAATCCTCCCATTTAATGAAACCCTCCTTTTCATTTTCTACCCCAAGACCCATAAAGTCTATAAAAAACGGGTCTTTTAAACCTTTCTTGTTAAGTTTTAAAATGGCTTTCTGTAGAAATTTTTCTTTTTCAGCTTTATTAGTGAAAGTATTTAATTTTAATAATTGTTCGTTTTTGAATCTTGAAAATTGGATGTTATAAATATTACTCATGTAGGTTTTAGCCACACTGTATATTTCATTTGTAATTTCTTTTTTAATATTGTAATGGTTTTCATTAAAAAATATAGTACCATATAGCATGTTTGAGGGTAAATATGTTTTTGAAACGCCAGGAGCAATAAACTCCAATTCATCGTATTCATTGTAAATTCCAATTTCAATACAATGAGAAGCAATCCTGTTGAATTTTTCCTTCTTGAAATCACTTAAAACTCCAAAATAATTATTCATCATCATCTATTTTATTTTGATTTTCCCAATATTCACTTATTTTTTTAATATGTTCGTCCTGCGTGGCTTTTATATAATTCATAAATTGCGAAGTTGATTTGTGCCCCGTGGCTTTCATGATAATACGAACCTCAATGCCCTGTAGAAATAAATTAGTAGCAAAAGATCTTCTACAGGTGTGTGACGAAACTAGTTTGTGTTTTTCGTAATAATCCAATTTCTTTCGTTTGGTTTCTTCGTCCAATACGTATCCATAAGTAGAATCGTTTATTTTAGCTTCTTTACAAACTTCCTTAATGTATTTATTGAATTTTTGATCTGATATTTTACGTGGTAAATTCCCGTTTCGTTTTGCTAAAATTTCTCGTACCTGTGGATGAATAGGTATCGTTAAATTGTCATTAGTTTTTTGAGTGGTAATGTTTATGAGATTATTGATGATATTCTCTTGTTGTAGGTTTAAAATGTCTGAAACACGCAATCCAGTTCTTAATCCTATAATAAATAAGTCCCGGGCATTATCTAGTTTTTCAGACTCCTTAAAATCATGGTTAAAAACGGTGTTGATTTCAGTGTCGGTTAGATAAGTATCGTGCGTTTCATTTTTGGGAGCGTAGAAATTTTTATGCTTGTAAATTGGGTTAATAGGTAAACTTTCAATTTCAATATTTCGGCAAAAGGTTTTAATTCTGTTTACCAGGTTCCCAATTGAGTTACTGTTTAATTTTCCTATTGTTTCGCAGTAATGAATAAAATCCGAATGAAATTTCAAGTCAATATCTTGAAATCTGTATTTGTAATTCTTATTTTTTTCAAATAATTCCAGTTTACTTAAAGTAGCTTCATAATTTTTTATAGAACGAGGCTTAATCAGTATGCCGTTATGCCTTCTAGTATGAGCTTCATCTACAAATTTCTTTACCCAATCTACAAAATATATATGATGCAGATTATTTTCAGTAGCTCGGTTTGCAAATTTATCTAGGGCCTCTTTTAGCCATGTTTTAGAAATGTATGTTTCATTATTATAGTCTACATTATATTTGTCAGCAATATAATCTTCTAACTTATCTAGCTTATTATTAATAAAATCGATGTTTTCAGGGGTGGCTTTAAGTTTTAAACGTTGTTTGCTTACAGACCAATCATCGCTTTTTACCTTAAAGCCAGTTGTGGTGGTTAAGTCTATTCTTTTGCTGTCAAAAAAACGAACATAAATACTAGAGTATTTACCTTTGCCTTTCCTTATGAAGTATTTAATGGTCATATTTCATTCCGATATTTTCCCGATATTTTCCCGAAAAATACTTAATCTTTCTGAAACTAGCTTAATTCTACTTAATTTAATTTAAATTAATTTCTCCTTAAAGCCTTTATTTTATTAGTGTTAGCATGATTTAATTAGGTTTGGCGAACATGGCTGATTAAGGCTGGCTATTCCCGCCTTGAGTACTATAAAAGCCGTAACAATCTAATTTATAGATTTTTACGGCTTTTTAATTATGTGGTGTTTTTTGGGAAAGATATATAGATTTTAACATGAATAAGGGTTTCGTAAAAACATGAGTGATAAGTCCAATATCCAAAAGTAAAATGAAAAAAACGAAACAAATCACGATTATACAATACATTACTGTTAGGTATTGTAAACAGTGCTTTTAAAAAAAAGGGATTGTAAATGATAGCTAAAGAATCAGTTTCGTGTTTCAATATGTTTGTTTTCATCTTTTTGTTCTAGCACTTTATACACCAGAAAACCCAATTGTAATCCAACGATAATAATTTTTGCTTTTCTACCTGGTATTAAAATAGAGGCTGCATTTAATAATAAAGATTTCATAAGGTACAGTTTTTAATCGTTAATAATTTTTCATCTTTTCTTTAACCTTATGCAATTGGCGCTCTAAATCTTGAACAGATTCCAATAGAGAGTTTTTAAAATTATCATGACTCGCTTCGGCAAAAAGTCTAGGACCTGGTAAACTTAATCTAATATTGCAGATTTTTCCGGTTTCGTCAGACGTGGTGTTTTCTGTTTTAAAAAATACATCAGCACGAATTACCATATCAAATTTCTGACCTAATTGTTCTAATTTTTCTCGCGCTTCATTTTCTAAAGCCTCACTGCTTGCCACATCGTGGTATTCAAATATTATTTGCATGTATATTGTTTTTAGTATTAATGGATAAATTATGATTACGGATATCTGGGTTAATTATTAAAATTCACCATCCAGTTAATTCCAAATTCATCTGAACATCTACCAAAATAACCCCATTCACGCTCTCTGAAGTTATGGTGTATTTTGCCTCCATTGGATAGCGCGTTGAAAAGATTTTCGGCTTCGGCTTTGGAGTCGCAATCTACACTCATGTGTATTTGGTTGCCGTGATTAATTGGTGTGTCCGGAGCGGCATCATAAGCCATTATGCGAATTCCGCTTCCTTTTAATTCAGCGTGTTGTAATTTTTGCCTGTAAGATGATGGTACATCAATTTTACGATCCTCATACGTTTGGCGGTTTTTAATTTCTGCATTAAATAATTTACCATAAAAGGTTAATGCTTCTTGACAATTGCCGTTAAAGGCTAAATATGCTTGTACATTCATAATTTTCTGTTTTTTCAATAAATTTAAGATGTATACACACTTTTTTTTAGTGCTATTAAATTTATAATTGACGCAATAACAATAAGGTTGATAGTAGGTTATGTTGGTTGAAATTAGAGTAAATACCAACTTAAAAAATAACAAAACTTTACCATCAACTTGTTCGTGTTGTTATGAACTAAACATATATTTGTAGTATTATGGAAATAACGAAAGATAGTAAACAGCTTATTGAGGATATTGGGATACGTATGGAAGAACGCCTTCATATCTCACCTTTAGCGTCTAGAATATATGCCTTATTAACATTATCAGCTTCTGATGGTTTGACTTTTGAAGAAATTCGAGAAACTATTGAAGCTAGTAAAAGTTCTACTTCTGTAAATGTAAATGTGTTAACGCAGTTAGGTTATATTACGTTTTATACCAAGCCTGGTGATAGAAAAAGATACTTTAAAGTTGCTAAATACTACCAATTAGAATCTTTAGAACTCTATAATCAATCGCTTACCCGAGAAATTGAATTGGTAGAGAAAATTAATGAATACAATAAGGCGCAACATCCTGAAAAATTTGCTTTAGAAGAGTCTGTTGGAATAATTACTCAAGATTATTTAAGAAAAACCCAATCTCTAGTTCAAGAAACCATACAGTCGCTTTCACAGTTTCGTAAGAACGAAAAGCAATTATAACCTATAATTGGTTTATTTACAGCAATTAAACTTTAACAATACTTTAGCCTTATTTAGTTCGTAATGTTACGAACTAAATGTATATTTGATAAAATAGAACATGTATTTATGAAAACCAAAATTACCACATTAGCCATTTTCTTATTAACCCTTGTAGGATGTAATCAAGACAAAAAATCCAATGCACCTGTTCCATCGAAAATTAAAGTAGAAAATAATCAGATGGAACTAGAAAAATCAGAAAATGAGTTGACTACTATTGAAAACACGAAATGGGTTATTACTAAATTAGAAGGTCGGGATATGACCGACAGGGAAAAAAATGGACAAATTATTTATTTCATTTTGGATTCTGAAAATAATAGTATTAGCGGTTTTTCTGGATGTAATAATTTTATAGGTGCTTACAAGTTGGACGACGGAAATCGTATTATTTTTTCGCAAATGGGTTCTACGCGAATGGCGTGTCCAGATGCTAAAATTAATGAAGCGCAAATTTTGAACATTTTTGAAACAGCAGATAATTTTACAATAGCCAACAATATTTTATCATTAAACAAAGGAAAACGAGCACCTTTAGCAGAATTTAAAAAGGTAAAAATGGATGATAATCTAATTACTGAAAAATATTGGAAACTAAAAACGTTAGGAGGACAAGCGGTTACAATGGCCGATAATCAAGAACGCGAAATATTTTTCACCTTAAAAAATAATAACAACCAAGTAACAGGTTTTGCAGGTTGTAATACAATGAATGGTGAATTTGTGTTAGAAGAAGGTAATAGAATTCGCTTTGTTAATATGGCAACAACACTAAAAGCATGTCCCGATGTTGATGTTAATGAATCTGAATTTTTAAAAATATTTGAATTAACGGACAACTATACAATTAAAGATGACATTCTATCCTTAAATGTTGGTAGACGAGCACCTTTAGCGGTTTTTGAAGCTGTATATATGGATTAACGTTTACCAAGTTAGCCAATTAGTGCCTTAATAGCGTTTCATAAAATTGCTGGTCAAGGTTCGGTGGCTGTTCTGTTATCATCCATGATGGCTCATGCCGTTCCTCCAAATGAAGCTTATGATGAGGCTTTGAAAAATCCACAAGCCGAGAATTCTTTTGAAACCGAAAATCAATTTGTAAACGGTGATTCAGATATTATGTACAATTTTGCCAAACGGGGTGTGCATTTGTTAAGTCATAAAAATGCAGATAAGTGGGGTGAAAAAGCGGCGCGAATTGTAACGGTTTCCCCAGGCGTTATTGAAACACCTATGGCCATGAAAGCAGCTGAAGAACACCCAGAACGCATGGCAAAGATTAAACAAGCTACACCCTTAAAGCGTAATGGTCAGCCTGAAGATGTTGCTGATGTGGTGAACTTTTTAGTTAGTGATGCGGCGCGATTTATCACGGGAACTGATATTTTGGTAGATGGTGGTGTTATTCAAAACATTAAAAACATGTATTAAATAGAAAAACGTGTCAAGCCAAAAAATACCATGCATAAAATTATCTTAAAATGATATGTAAAGTATCTTTTGGCTTAAGGTTTGCTTGTTAAATATGTAAACAATAAAACGCCCTATGAACAAAACACATGTTTTACTAACTGGAGCTTCAGGAACTGTTGGTTTTGAAGCACTAAAACAACTCCTTGAAAAAGGTATTTATCAGGTAACGGTTTTTGACAAAAAATCCAAAGCAACGATTGAAAAGTTTGCACCTTTTAAAGATCAAATTACTATTATATATGGTGATATTTCAAATCCTTTAAATTTAGAGTCTATCCGTAATATAGATGCTGTTATTCATTTGGCAGCTATTATTCCACCTTTGGCAGATGAGATGCCTGAATTAGCACACAAAGTAAACACAGTAGGCACGCAAAATTTAATTGCTCAATTGGAAAAGGAGTCGCCAAATGCTTTCTTTATGTATAGTTCTAGTATTTCTGTATATGGAGATCGTATTGAGAATCCGTATATACATGTGGGCGATCCGCTCATTCCAAGTGAAGGTGACGCGTATGCAGAAACAAAAATTGCCGCCGAAAAGACCTTGCAAAACAGTCAATTAAATTGGACTATTTTTAGACTGGCAGCTATTATGGGAAATCATAAAATGTCTAAACTCATGTTTCATCAACCTTTAAATACAGCTTTGGAAATTGCTACACCACGTGATACCGCTCGTGCATTTGTAAACGGAATCGAAAAGGAAAAGGCCTTGTCCAAACAGATTTTTAATTTAGGTGGTGGTGAAACCTGCCGCATTAGCTACGAACATTTTTTAGAACGTTCCTTTGCTATATTTGGATTAGGGGAACTTGATTTTCCAAAACACGCCTTTGCCGATAAAAATTTTCATTGTGGTTATTATGCCGATGGTGATGCTCTTGAAAAAATTGTTAACTTTAGAGAAGATTCATTAGAAGATTATTTTAGTATGGAAGCTGAAAAAGTGTCGTCCTTAAAAAAAACAGCAGCCTGTATTTTTAAAAAACCTATAAAATGGTATTTATTAAAACAATCTGAACCTTATGATGCTTACAAAGCTCAAGATAAAAAACAGATGCAACATTATTTTAATTAAAACTCAAACCTATGAACATGTTATTAGCGTATCTCTCAATTATATTTGGGTTTTTGTCCTCGGATGCACCACAACTAACAATCAATATTCAAAATATTGAAAAAATTCAAGGCTATATTATTATTGGTATTTACAACGCAGAAGAAGGGTTTCTGGAAAAAGATTCAGAAATTAAACACTACAAATTAACTGTAAAAGAAAATGTAGAACGCCTTATTATCAATGATTTGCCAAAGGGTGATTATGCTATTTCTATGTATCATGATGAAAACTCGGATGGCATTTGTAATCTAAATTTTATAGGGATTCCAAAAGAGCCGTATGGTTTTTCAAATAATTTTAAACCCAAATTTTCGGCACCCAAATTTGTGGATTGTAAGTTTTCATTAATCGGGGATCAAGTTTTGAATATCAAGCTAGTGGATTAATAATTGAATATATAATCGTCATAGAATTAACTAACTAACTAAAACTATTATTATGGAAGCAACATTTTTAAAATCTATTAAAGAGGCCATTAAACATTGGTACATTCCGGTGATTGTTGGACTGTTTTTTGTTATCGTAAGCATTATTGTGTTTATGTCGCCAGCAGGTTCATTATTAACCTTGTCCATTTTATTTGCCTTGTCATTTTTATTTGGCGGATTATCAGAAATTATATTTTCAGTAGTCAATAGGCATCAATTAGAAAATTGGGGTTGGTCTTTAGCGTTTGGAATTATTACTTTTATTGTAGGTACGTCTTTACTTATTCACCCTGCATTATCTATACCGGTTCTGGCGTTTTATATTGGATTTATTATTCTATTCCGTTCCGTGGCAGCTATCAGTTTTGCGCTCGATATTAAACAATATGGAAGTAAAAATTGGGGTATTTTATTAGGACTTGGAATTTTAGGAATTATCTTTTCATTCATTTTAATTTGGAATCCCATATTTGCCGGAATGAGTGTTGTTATTCTTGTGGCATTGAGTTTCTTATTTAGTGGATTATTCAGTATTTATCTGGGTTTACAATTACGCCAAATTCATAAATCGTCTAAATCTATTTCAGCAGAACTAAAAGAACGTTATGATGACCTTATGGAGGAAATTCGAGACGAATGGGATGATTAATTTACTCTAAATTTTAAAACAATATTTTTATACGGCACGTTTGGTTTATGAAATATCTTACCAAACGTGTTTGTATTTTATTTAAATCAACAGACTTCTATATTTTAGCGTTCTAATAACAATCAAGCAGCATTCAATTTAGACTAAAAACAGATTTCCATTTTATGGTTGGAAGTGGATATTTAATTAAATTACAAACAAAAAATACGTTATGATTACGATACAAAGAGCACAATTACAAGACTTGGAATCTATTATTGCCATTGAGCAGCATGTTTTTGATACGGATAGTTATCCAGCTTTTGTAATTCGCCAATTATTTGATATTTCTGGTCACTATTTTCTAGTAGCCAAAGAAGACAACAGCGTTTTGGGTTATGTTCTAGGTGGATTAAATTCAGAGAATATGCAAGGTTGGGTCTTGTCTTTAGGTGTTCATCAAGATGGGCGCGGTAAAGGGTTGGGAAAACAACTAACGGAGCAATTAGTTGAGGTTTTAAAAACGGCAAATGCGAAAGAAATTGCCTTAACGGTCTATCCAGATAATGAAGCAGCCATAAAAATTTACAAGCATTTAGGCTTTGAAGGTGATGTTGTTTTAGATAACTATTTTTTAGATAATGAAGACCGAATTATTATGACCTTAAAAACCAATCAATGATGAAAAAAATAGGACTTACCATAGTTGCATTATGTGCTTTTTTCAGTTGTAACAAACATGAAAAAACAACGGATAAAATGGATGCCGAAATTGAAACGTCGCAACTATTTTTCAATGGTGATATTTTAACAATGGATTCTGAAAAACCGGAATATGTCGAGGCTGTCGTTGAGAAAAATGGTGAAATTGTTTTCGTTGGTAGGAGAACCGAAGCCGAATCACACTTTCCCGGATCAACAAAAATTGATCTTAACGGCAAAACTTTATTGCCTGGTTTTATAGATCCGCACAGTCATTTCGGGATGGTTTCTAACACTATGGGACAAGTTGATTTGAATCCAGAACCAGTTGGAGACATCACTAATATTGATGATATTTTAAAAAAATTAAAACAGTATAAAGAAGATAAAAACATTCCCGATGGCCAATGGATTTATGGTTGGGGTTACGACGATGGTCAGTTAGCAGAAAAACGACATCCTACTAAAAAGGACATCGATAAAGTCTTACCAAATAATCCAGTGTATTTGCAGCATACAAGCGGCCACATGGGCGTTGCAAATTCGTTAGGACTAGAAAAATTAGAAGTCTCGGCAAAGACTAAAAGCCCGGAAGGTGGTACCATTGCACGATTTCCAAATTCTAATGAACCAACGGGCCTAGTTCAAGAAACAGCCATGTATCCTTTTGTAAGGTTGCTGCTTGAAAATCTAGCCTCTAAACAAGAAGAGTTTTTTAATACCACTCAAGACTATTATGCCTCAAACGGTATTACTACGGCGCATGATGGTATGACGGACAGAAATACCATTCGTTTCTTTCAGAGGCAAGCAGATGCTGGGAAATTTAAAATCGATTTAATTTCTTTAGCGGGTTATGCGGAATTAGCATCTAATTTAAAAGACTCAACATTGGAGTTTAAAACCTACAAAAACAGATTTAAGGTACAAGGCACAAAAATAGTTGCCGATGGTTCGCCACAAGGAAAAACGGCATTTTTCACCAAGCCTTTTTTAACTGAAGTGCCAGGATGCGCTCACGATTGCAGAGGTTTGCCAAGTTTAACACAAGCCGCCATAAACGATTTATTTGTAATGGCTTATGAGAAGGATAACCAATTATTTGTGCATTGTAATGGCGATGCCACTGTTGATATGATTATTGAAGCACATGAAAATGCGTGCAAAACATTAAATCAGCCTTTAGATTACGACCGAAGAACCATTATTATTCACGCACAATTTGCAAGACCAGATCAATTAGAAACCTTTGTGAAATATAAAATGGAGCCCTCATTTTTTACCAATCATGCATATTTTTGGGGAGATATTCACGTCGAGAATTTAGGAAAAGAAAGAGCGGAATTTTTAAGCCCTATGGTAAGTGCAGCGCGTTTAGGTTTAAAACCTACCAATCATTCGGATGCTACTGTAACACCAATCAATCCTATTTTTACAATTTGGACAGCGGTAAATCGCGTGTCAAGATCCGGCGTGGTCATTGGCAAAAATGAAAGAACAACACCGTATCAAGCCCTAAAAGCAATTACAGCCAATGCAGCTTATGAGCTTTTTGATGAGAATTTAAAAGGCACTTTAACTGAAGGAAAATTAGCAGATTTTGTCATTTTGGACAAGAACCCGTTAAAAGTAGAGCCAATAGAAATTAAAGATATTCACGTGTTAGAAACCATTAAGGAAGGTAAAACGATATATACCTATAGTTTTAAAAACTGATTTTTTATTAAACGTTCATACATAAATAAATAGTTAAGGGTTGTGCCGTTACGCCTTAACGAACTTTTCTGCTATGTAGAGTTTTCCTTTTTTAAGTTTATCTAAATAAACATTCATATCGGCATATATTTCGGGTGCTAGAATGTATAATCCAGCAATATTTGGAAACGACATGGCTAAAATCATCATATCAGCAAAACTCAATACGGCACCAAGGCTTACAGAAGCTCCTAAAACCACAAAGCCTAAATACATAAATTTATAGAGTAATTCTCCTTTTTTGCTTCGCCCAAAGAGGTAAGTCCATGAACGCATGCCGTAATAAGACCAAGACACCATGGTTGAGAATGCGAATAAAAATACAGCAATAGCTAAAATCATAGGAAACCAAGATACCACGCTTCCAAAAGCAGCAGACGTCAATTCTACACCTCCCATTCCTCCACCATCTTTATGAATACCTGTAAATATTAGAACCAAAGCAGTCATGGTACAAACCAACATCGTATCAATTAAAGGTTCAACTAAAGAAGCAAAACCATCCGCAATCGGATTATTGGTTTTGGATGCACTGTGGGCTATTGCCGCAGATCCAACACCTGCTTCATTGGAAAATGCAGCACGTTGTAATCCAACAATTAGTACGCCTATAAAACCACCTTTTAGGGCATCGGCAGAAAAAGCACCATCATAAATTGCCATAAAAGCTCCGCCTATATTATCGATGTTGTTGCCTATTACCACCAAGCAACCAATAATATATAACATGGCCATAAATGGTACAACTTTTCCTGTGAATTTAGCAATACTCTTTATTCCGCCAATAATTACAATACCAACAAGCACAGCAAAACCAATACCAAATAAAAAACCTTGACCTTGAAGAATGGGTACCTGCTCGGACATTATTTTAAATGCTTGATTAGATTGGAGCATATTTCCACCACCAAAAGAAGCACCAACACCCAAAAACGCAAAAAGTCCTGCTAGAAATTTACCTAGTTTTTTAAACTTACGCTTTTCAAGACCATAGCGTAAATAGTTCATCGGTCCTCCAAAAATTCTACCTTCCGAATCAATAAAACGGTATTTTACACCCATACTACATTCTGCAAATTTTAAGGACATTCCAAAAAAACCAGCCATAAACATCCAAAATGTTGCGCCAGCTCCACCCAAAGAAATAGCAACTGCTACGCCAGCAATATTGCCTAGTCCCACGGTTGCAGATACGGCAGTTGCCATAGCTTGAAAATGTGTAATACTTCCCGGCGCATTAGGATCGTCATATTTACCGCTAGCCAATCCTAAAGAATGGCGAAAACCTCGAATATTGATGAATTTTAAGCGTATGGTGAAAAAAACACTTCCCATCATAAGCCAAATAACAATAAACGGAATGGTGTTTTCAACTACATCACCATTGGGGTGTAACAAAGGTTGTGGATTTTTAAATTGAATTGTTCCTATTAAAGGCTCATCAGTAGAAGTTGGTTTGCTACTTATGGAAATGTGTGCGTTTTTATTGACGAGATGTTTAAGGTTTCCGCCAAAATTGGCACGTACAACTGTTTCGTTGCCATTAATTTCAAGGATTGCAATTTCCTGATTCTGTTGCACCGTAGCTCCATCAGGAACTAACCATTCTTTTAAAAAATAGTCTTGATTGGTGTTTTTTATATGTGGGAGTCCAATATCGTCTTTTGAAATATAAACCACGGGATCGTATATTCCGAAGGAAGCGAAGGGATCCCAAAATAATATGGCACCAAGAAAATCTACCGCAGGTTGTACATTACTATTAAAAATTTCAGTAATAGATTCAGCAGGTATTTTGAAAGATTTTGAAGTCGACATACCGTTAGCATCTGTAACCATTACCGAGTGCGTCATGCCTTCAATTAAACCAATTGCGTTATTGGAATTTAAAGATGTATTTTGATTACTCCATTTGTATTGGTAAGGCGGTTTGCCACCTTTAACTATTAGTTGAGCCGTTCCGTTGTTTATTTCTGAAGATGGATTGTTTAATTCAACACTAATTATTATTTCATTAAGGTCATTTTGAGCATTTAGACTCGAAATAAGAAAAAATGAAGTAAAAAGAAGGAGTAGTGATTTAAACATTGATTTTTATAGTTTTATCTGGAAAAATACAATTTAGGGATAACACGAAGCTCTCCCAAACTATTTCCTTAATTTTTTTGTGACTATTGATATATAGTTAAATAATTTATCATCATAAATTACTTGTAAATCTTATTGTATTAATGCGCCTAAATTGGTGTATTTAGCTGTTAAAATATGCTTAATATTAACGAGTTAAATTAATTTTAGCAGCTGTAATCGTTATCTTTGGAATTATCATAAATTAGAATATTATGAAAAATTTAAAAGATAAAGTAATTATTGTAACAGGAGGTGCAGCAGGAATTGGTGGCGCTATGACAACGGAATTAACAGAAAGAGGCGCGTGCGTAGTTGCTGTAGATTTAAATGAAGACGCAGGCATGCAAAAAGTAGCCTCAAATCCGGAACAAATTGCGTTTTTAAAAGGTGATATTTCGAAGGAAACGGTTGCAATGGAAGCCGTTGCATTAGCGCTTTCTAAATTTGGTAAACTAACAAGTTTGGTAAATAATGCACATGCATCTCGCCAAAAACCAATATTGGATTTACAGAAGATGATTGGAATTTATCGATGAACACAGGTTTAAAAGGAACCTTAAACTTCATGAAGGCGGCTTATCCCGAGCTCAAAAAAACCGGAGGGTCTATCGTTAATTTTGGTTCTGGAGCAGGCTTATTAGGCCAGAAAAATCAAGGAAGTTATGCGGCAGCTAAAGAAGCTATTCGTGGATTATCTCGTGTAGCAGCTAATGAATGGGCGGAAGATGGTATTCGTGTAAATATTGTTTGTCCGTTAGCATTTACGGATGGTGTAAAACATTGGAAAGAAAATTTTCCAGAGCAATATGAAGAAATTATCAGTAAAAATCTCATGGGCCGTTTTGGAGATCCACAAAAAGATGTGGCACCCATTGTCGCCTTTTTATTAAGTGAAGATAGTCAGTATATGACAGGGCAAACACTAATGGCAGATGGGGGAGATATCAAATTAAGATAATAGAAACAAAACAATGATGAATACATCAGACTTATTCAACTTAAAAGGGAAAACAGCTATTGTAACTGGTGGTGCAAATGGCATAGGAAAAGCTACTGCTAAATTACTGGCAAAACATGGTGCTAATATTTCGATTGGCGATTTTAATTTAGAAGATGCGAAGAATACAGCAAAAGAAATTGAAGCATTAGGTGTAAGGGCTATTGCTGTAGAATGTAACGTGTTAAAAGATGCAGATTTGGTAAATTTGGTAGACACAACCGTAAAAGAATTAGGTGGAATCCACATTTTAATTAATAACGCTGGAGGAGGTGGCGGTGGACGCGAAAATCCTTTTAAAATTTCGGTAGATGAAATTAAACGCGATTATGAATTGAACGTGTTTAGTGGCTGGCGATTATGTCAATTGGCTGTGCCATATATGAAAAAAGAAGGTTATGGTTCTATTGTTTTTACAACATCTATGTCTAGTATCAACAAAAGTCCTAATATGAGTGGCTATGGCGGTTCAAAAGCAGCTGTAAATCATACCGTTGCCAATTTAGCACACGATTTTGGTCCAGAAGTACGCATTAATGCTGTTGGTCCTGGAGCTACAAGAACAGCTGCTTTAGAAAGTGTTTTAACACCTGAAATTGAACAAACCATGTTAAAGCGCACACCAATTAAGCGTTTAGGAACTGCCGAGGACATTGCGGGAGCTATGTTATATTTCGCCTCACCTATATCAGAATGGGTGAGTGGACAAACCATTTTTGTAAATGGAGGTGGCGAACAAACATTAGAGTAGAATTAAAATAATACCAATTTAAACATGCAATAAAATGTTTAATTTGGTATGCTAGAGGTTTTAAAAAAGCAGTTGTTTTTAATGGCTGCTTTAATTTTTTAATATGGGAAAATTTTTCAATAATCGTTGGGTTTTATTATTAGTCATCACATTAACTTGGGGAAGTTCATTTATGCTTATAAAGAAATCACTTGTGGCATTTACACCTTATGAGATTGGAGCTATTAGAATTGTTGGTTCTGGTATATTATTAGCAATTATTGGGATCCCTGCAATTAAAAAGATGACTAAAAAAACATTGCTTTGGGTGGCTATAGTTGGTTTTTTTGGTAATTTCTTACCTATGTTTCTGTTTCCAATAGCGCAAACCCAAGTAAGCAGCTCATTGGCGGGAATATTGGACTCTTTAGTGCCTGTTTTTGTTCTAATATTTGGATTTTTACTGTTCGGAATAAAAAGTAAAATGACACAAGTAATTGGCGCCGTTATTGGTTTTTTAGGAGCCGCAAGTTTAATATATTTTTCAGATGCAAATACAGAAGGTTCGCAATTTGGATATACAATGCTCATTGTTTTAGCAGGCGCATCTTATGGCATAAACGCCGTTGTAATTACAGAGCGGACTTCAGAAGTAAAAGCAGTAGAGTTAACAGCTGCTGTTTATACTATCTGGGCTATTCCGGCTATGGTTATATTGTATTTTACAGGGTTTATTCAAAATTTTGAAATGAAACCAGAATATGTAGAACCACTAGGTTATTTAGGATTTCTAACCATTTTTGGAACAGCAATTGCCATGTTACTGTATTATAAATTAATTCAAAACACATCTGCAGTTTTCGCAAGTACAGCAAGTTATTTGTTACCTGTTGTTGCCGTGATTTGGGGAATTATTGATGGCGAAAAATTCACAATTTGGTACGTCTTTGGCGGTATTTTGATTTTAATTGGTATTTATCTCATACGTGAGAAGAAAGTAAATCCTAAACTAGTGCCAAGAACGTAGGTTTATTGTTCTTCATTTTATGAAATGGAACCTACGGATTCAGACGATTTGTTATTCAATAATTAACTTTAAGGGATAGTAAGGAAACGCATTAATTTACCTGATTAAATGGTGTAAATATTAGATATCCTCACTTAAAATCCATATATTATTCGCTTCGGAAAAATAACACCAATAGCAGTCCTAAATTAGAAATTACGTTTCTAATTATTGCGTGTTTATTGCTTCCCCCGCTGCAAAAACGCAGCATTTTAATAAATTTTAAATAATAACGATTTGCGCTCAATCTAATTTTTTAGATGGATGCGCAATTATAAATTAATGCTATATTATGAATAAAAAACGCGTAGGAATTATTGGTGCTGGTCCCAGTGGATTAGCACAGTTAAGGGCTTTTGAAGCTGCAAAAAAACAAGGTTTAGAAGTTCCAGAAGTTGTGTGCTTCGAAAAGCAAAGTAACTGGGGTGGTATGTGGAATTACTCCTGGCGAACAGGTGTTGGTAAGTATGGTGAACCTGCTCATGGGAGTATGTATAAATATTTATGGTCCAATGGTCCGAAAGAATGCTTGGAGTTTTCAGATTATTCTTTCGATGAGCATTTTAAGAAACCTATTTCTTCATATCCACCAAGACCGGTGTTATTCGATTATATTCAAGGCAGAATAAAAAAGAATAATGTTCGCGATTATATTCGGTTTAATACTACGGTACGATGGGTAAGTTATGATGAAGACACTAAAAAATTCAAAGTTGTTTTAGATAATTTAAAAATTGATAAAACCTATTCAGAAGAGTTTGATTATCTGGTTGTAGCATCTGGTCATTTTTCAACACCAAATATGCCCTATTTTGAAGGCATAGAACAATTTCCTGGTCAAGTATTACACGCCCACGATTTTAGAGGTGCCGATCCATATAAAGATCAAGATTTATTAATAATTGGGAGTAGTTATTCTGCCGAAGACATTGGTGTACAATGCCATAAACACGGTGCAAAATCAGTAACTTTAAGTTATAGAAGTAATCCTATTGGTGTAAATTGGCCCGAAGGAATTGAAGAAGTGCCTTTATTGAAATATTTTGAAGGCAATACGGCTTATTTTAAAGATGGAACGTCCAAAAGTTTTGATGCCGTAATTATGTGTACAGGCTATCAGCATAAATTCCCATTTCTTCCGGATGAATTACGCTTGAAGACAAAAAATAATCTTTACCCAGATCATTTGTATAAAGGTGTTTTCTTTAATGATGTGCCTAACATGATTTATTTAGGAATGCAAGATCAATACTACACCTTCAATATGTTTGATACTCAAGCTTGGGTAGCACGAGATTTTATGATGGATCGTTATAAATTACCATCAAAAGCTGAACGCCGTTTGGATATAAATAAATGGTTAATTGAAAACGAAAAATTAAAATCGAGTTTTGATCATGTTGATTTTCAAACCGCATATATTAAAGACTTATTAAGCCTATCGGATTATCCGGATTTTAATGTAGAAAAAGTAGCGGAAATGTTTAAAGAATGGCTACAGGATAAAGATGAAAATATTTTGACCTACAGAGATAAAACTTTCCAAAGCGTTGTTACTGGTACGATGGCAGAAACTCATCATACCGAATGGATGGATGAATTAGATGATAGTAAAGAACGGTATTTGTTTCAAGAGCAAAGTGAAGAAGCCCTGGAGGAAACGTTTGAAAAAGAACATATTTAGGCTTTAAAAATCCATAGTCGCATATATTTTTAAGAATTAGACCTTGCAACTTTATACTAGTGCAAGGTCTTTTTTCTTTATCCAAATGGGCATAAGGCCTATTTTTTTGTTAATTTAACAGCATCATAAACACCTGTTACATGAATTGGATTTTACTTGGAGAAATTGCTTATATCATTATAGTTATTTTAGTTATTTCTAGAGTATTGTACGATACCCGTAGTAGTACCAAAGCTTTATCCTATATATTATTCATTGTATTTGTACCATTCTTGGGTATGATTTTTTACTTTTCTGTGGGAACAAACTACAGAAAACGAAAACTCTATTCAAAAAAAATAGTGGAAGACGAACCGCTGCGAGAACGCATTAGAAATAGGATGAACACCTATTCTGAAGCTATAAGTAATTCTGGATTAATTGCAAGAAAAAGTGAAACGTTGATTGAGTTTATTCGTCGTGCAGGAAGTAGCCCATTAACCGCAAATAACGACGTAAAACTCTTAATAAATGGCGATGAAAAATTTCCAGAATTATTAAAAGAACTGGATAAAGCATCAGCGCACATTCATATAGAATACTATATTTATGAAGATGATATTACAGGCAATCAAATTGCCGATATGCTTATAAAAAAAGCCAGTCAAGGCGTTGAAGTTCGTTTTATGTATGATGATTTTGGAAGTCATGGTTTAGGGCGGTCATTCATAAAAAAACTACAAGATGGTGGCGTGCAAACGGCACCATTCTATAAAATAAAATGGTATGCATTTGCAAACCGAATCAATTACAGAAATCATAGAAAAATTGTTGTTATTGATGGAGTTGTTGGTTTTGTAGGTGGTATTAATATGAGCGATAAGTACCGAAATGATTTAAGTACTAAAAATCATTTATTTTGGAGAGATACGCATGTCGTAATCAAAGGTCAAGCCACGGCCTATTTACAGTATTTATTTATGGGTGATTGGAACTTTTGTAGCACAACGCCATTTGAGTATTCAGAGTCCTATTTTATAGATAGCACCCAACAAGAAGTCATCTCTAACGAAGTGGTTCAAATTGCCGCTTCCGGTCCAGATAGTTTACAGCCTGTTATTTTTTATTCCCTTTTAGAAGCCATTAGTTCTGCCAAAAAATGCATTTATATTACAAGTCCGTATTTTATTCCAGACCAAAGTTTAATGGATGCGTTACTTATTGCCGTTCAAGGCGGATTAGATGTTAAAATCATCATCCCAGGTGTTTCAGATTCTAGAATGGTAAATGCCGCCGCAAGTGCTTATTATACAGAGCTGTTGCAAGTTGGTGCAAAAATTTACAAGTATAATAAAGGGTTTGTGCATGCAAAAACAATGGTTGTAGATGATGATTTGGCCATCGTAGGATCGGCCAATATGGATTATAGAAGTTTTGATCTTAATTTTGAAGTCAATGCCATGATTTATAGCAAAAATATAGCGGTACAACTTACAGAAGCTTTTGAAAATGATTTAAAAGATTCTGAATTAATGGATGCACAAGCTTGGTTAGATAGACCAAAATATATTCATTTGTGGGAGAAAATGGTGCGTTTGTTATCACCATTTTTATAATTTTAAAAGCAGGTTCGGGGATACGAGTTTTATAGACCGCTTCGTAACCGTCCGTATTATTTTCAAATGGTTCAATATATTACTGGTAAAACCGTATTTTTAGTTCTTATTAATTCTCAAACAGAAATCTTATGAATGAATCAATTCAGCTTATGAAAGAATCTTTGAAAGCCTATTGGGAATCTTTCATTATGGGTGTTCCTAAAATTATTCTGGCCATAATAATGATAATTGTTGGGTTTCTGCTGGCTAATATTATTTCACGTTTTTTTAAAAAAACCTATCTATTAAAAACACAAGACCCGTTAATGGTTAATTTCCTGTCTAAAACGGTGAAATTAGCGGTTTTAACATTGGTTATTATGATGGCGTTAAAAGTAGCTGGATTACAAGGTGTAGCAACAGGGTTGTTAACAGCTGCCGGAGCATCAGCCGTCATTATAGGGTTTGCTTTTAAAGATGTTGGCGAGAATTTTATATCCGGAATTATTTTGTCCTTCAACCGTCCTTTTGATGTGGATGATACCATTATGGTAGATAATATTTTTGGTAAAATTAAATCGTTAGAATTCAGATATACCAAGGTAAAAACTTTTGATGGTCGCGATGTGTATATTCCCAATAGCGATATTATAAAAAAAGCGGTTTATAACTATACCGAAGATGGGTTTTTTAGACTAGATTTTATGGTAGGTATAGATTATGAAGACGATATTGATACGGCTAAAAAAGTTATTTTAGATACAGTTAGAAATTCTGAAGGTGTTTTTGAGGATGGAGAACACGAGTGTTTTGTGGTAGTCGATTCGTTAGGCGTAAGTACCGTGAATTTAAAAATTCTCTTTTGGGCTCAAACAAAGGAATATAGAAAACGCGCCTTGGAAGTAAAAAGTACCGTTGTGAGAAATGTGAAACAAGTAATTATGGAAAATGGTTTAAATATGCCTGCTGATATTACTGAAATTAAATTATATGGTTCGCAAACTAGTATTCCAGTAACGGTTGATTATAAGAATAAGGATAAAGAATAAACGCCGTTAAAACGGGTGTATTTTCGTTTTAAAGTTTGCGTAATTTTAGGTCTTGTTTTTTATCAATTCATTTTAAATTGTATCTTTGAAAACACCCTAAAAACTACATAACTAATGCTTGAAAATTTCTGGTTTAATGTTGAATATGGCATCAATCACGTTTTAGATATTAATGCCTATGACCATGTACTATTTCTTATTGTACTTACAGTTCCTTATCTGTTTAAAGACTGGAAACGTGTTCTCATTTTAGTAACCATTTTTACTTTAGGTCACACCTTATCTTTGGTGCTTGCTGCCTATGGCGTTGTGAGTGTTAATGGAGCGTTAGTGGAGTTTTTAATTCCTATTACCATTTTAATTGTTGCTCTTTTTAATGTGTTTACTGCAGGAAAAGGTGCCCAAAAAGAGAAAATTGGTGTGCTATTTTTTTCGACCCTCTTTTTCGGACTCGTTCACGGATTAGGTTTTGCTCGAGAATTTCAAATGATGGTTGGAAAATCGGATAACAAACTTCTTACCTTATTAGAATTTGCTCTTGGTATAGAATTGGCCCAAATAATCATTGTATTTGTGGTGCTATTTTTGGGTTATATTATGCAAACTGTTTTCCGTTTTTCAAAGCGCGACTGGGTTATGGTTATTTCAGCAGTCGTCGTTGGATTGGTAATTCCTATGATTTTAAATAGCGATTTAATAGCCTAAAGACGCCTGATGCCTAAAGTTTTCATAAATCTTTAATAGTGAGGTTGTAATTAAAATACGAAGCCACTATCTTCGTTATAAGTAAGTATGTTTATGAAAGAGAAAAAACAACTTAAATATGATAAAGCGTATTTAAGAATGGCTTCAGAATGGGGAAAATTATCCTATTGTAAACGCAAACAAGTTGGTGCCATCATTGTAAAAGATAGAATGATTATTTCCGATGGTTACAATGGTACACCAACCGGATTTGAAAATTTTTGCGAGGACGACGAAGGGTATACCAAATGGTATGTGCTCCATGCCGAAGCCAACGCCATTTTAAAAGTTGCGGCATCTACACAGTCCTGTATGGGTGCAACCCTTTATATTACCCTTTCTCCATGCAAAGAATGTAGTAAATTAATCCATCAAGCAGGTATAACACGTGTGGTTTATAAGGATGCTTATAAAGATGATTCGGGTTTACAGTTTTTACAAAAAGCAGGAATAGAATTAAAATTAATTACAGATTTAACAGCTGAATGACATTTAAAAAGAAATATTTACCACTGATACTAGGCGTAGGAATTGCGGCTGGAATTTTTATAGGTGGAAAATTAAATTTTTCTGATAAACCAGATCGTTTATTTAGCTCCAATAGTAAAAAGGAAAAGCTAAATCGGCTAATTGATTATATTGATTATGAATATGTAGATGATGTTAATACAGACAGCATTGTAGATATTACTGTTAACGGTATTCTAGAAAATCTAGATCCACACTCGGTTTATATTCCAAAAGCCGATATGCAACGGGTTACCGAAAACATGAAAGGTGATTTTGTGGGTATTGGTATTAGTTTTTACACCTATAATGACACCATTACTGTAATCCGAACTATTGAAGGAAGCCCAAGTGATAAAGTGGGTATTCAAGGTGGCGATCGGATTATTACCGCCGATGGCGATTCCATTTTTGGTAAAGATTTAAGCAATTCAGATATTATCAAGAAGCTAAAAGGACCAATTGATACCAAAGTTAAATTAGAAGTCTACCGTAAAGGCGAACCAAAATTACTGACCTTTACAGTAAAGCGCGATCATATTCCTATTCGGAGTGTGGATGCGGCTTACATGCTTACCGAAACATTGGGCTATATAAAAATCAACCGTTTTGCAGAGTCTACTTATAAAGAGTTTAAGGAAGAACTAGAAAATTTAAAAAAATTAGATGTTCAGGATTTGGTCTTGGATTTACGTGGTAATCCAGGTGGATTTTTAACCATTGCCGAACAAATAGTGGATGAGTTTCTAGAAGATGATAAGCTTATTTTATTCACAAAAAATAAACGTGGAAGTATTCAAGAAAGTTATGCTACCAAAAAAGGCGATTTTGAAAACAGTAAAGTATATGTGCTTATTGATGAAAATTCTGCATCGGCAAGTGAAATAGTAGCTGGCGCACTTCAAGATAACGATAAGGGAACCATTGTTGGCCGAAGATCGTATGGAAAAGGCTTGGTGCAGCGAGAAATGAATTTAGGAGATGGTAGTGCGGTACGTTTAACCGTGTCGCGCTATTATACACCAACAGGACGCTCCATTCAACGTTCTTATAATAATGGTAATAAAGATTATTACGATGATTATTTTGAACGTCTAAGCAGTGGTGAATTCCTAGATCCTGAAAAAATAGAAGTAGCCGATTCCTTGAAGTTTACCACACCAAAAGGTAAAGTGGTTTATGGCGGTGGTGGCATTATTCCAGACGTTTTTGTGCCACTAGATTTAAGCATGCAAAACGAAACCTTAACCTTTTTACAACGTCGTGGTTTTGTGAGTAATTTTGTGTTTGAAGAATTGGAGAAAAATCGCCATGCTTATGATGATTTTTCGCGTAAGGATTTTATTGATAATTTCATCGTATCGGACGATTTTGTATTAGCTTTTCAAGATTATCTCAACTCTAAAACAAGTGCCAATATAACTTTTGTAGCTTATAATGATGAGGTAAAACAGTACATTAAAGCAACATTGGCGGCACAACTTTATACCAAAGGTGCTTTTGAAGAAGTGCTCAATAAAAGCGATGTGATGATTGAAGAGGTTCTAAAATTGGATGCCAAGTTATAGCCGTTTAACTTTTAGTTAAAGTTATCAATTTTGGTTACGATTATTCATAGTCTCATTAACCACTAAACTTTATCATGAACTTTAACGTGTTCTCCGTTATTCCATAGTGTTAAAATATCCGTTGCCACATGAGCACCACTTCCTGAAGCTATGGCGAATTGACTGCGCCAACCAGCAAGCGTTCCAGCCACATATAACCCGTCTTCTATTAGATGGTTATCGTTTTGTAACCAAATACGTTCTTTCTCCGTTTTTGCTCGTGGGTGTGGTTTAATATATGGTTCCAAACCCGAAATAGTGAGTAAATTCGTGTATCCAACAGCCACAACTACTAGTTTAGATATGTAGGTTGCCTTGTTAGTAATAACGGAAAAACCATCAGTAGTTTTGGCTATAGTTTGTACTTTTTCATGTTCAATACAATCTACATGTGGATATAAGGTGTGTAATTGTTCTTTTCCGGAAACTAAAATATCTGCGCCTGTAGTGCCAGGTGTTACACCTAAAACATTATTAAATAAGGCGTTTTGTAAATGCGATGTTTTCTGATGAAGAATAATACCAATATGTTTATCTGCCGCAAACACTTGTTTTTTTGCTGAACCTAGAACTAATGCGCAGGACATACCAGCTGCACCACCACCAATAATTAAAACATCAAACATTAGTTATTGTTTTTAGCTTTTTGATCAATTTTTTTTGAAATAGATAAAATCTGTAAAAGTACAATTGCGCAAAGCGAAGCAAAAATAGTAATCAACGCCACCATGCTTTCACCTTCAAAAGGTGCGCTAAAATTAATTTTAGTCACATTAAATCCAATTAAAACAATGGCTAAAATGGATAGGACAAGCGTGAGTATTTTCATAATAAAAATAGTTTTCGTTTACGTTTCTGAATTTTTTCGAAAGAACATTCCAAAAAGAATCTAACAAAGATGACGTAATTAATAGTTTTTACAAAATTAGACCATTATTCCTAAAGTTCCATCATTATAGTAACCGAAAGTTTCTCTATTTTTGCAGCATGTTTCAATTAGGAAAAACCATAGTTTCGGAGGATATTATCCAAAAAGATTTTGTCTGTAACCTGTCGGCGTGCAAAGGTGCTTGTTGTATAGATGGTGATGCAGGTGCACCACTTGAAAAGGCGGAAGCCCAAATCCTGGAGGATATTTACCCAAAAGTAAAACCCTTTTTACGTCAAATTGGGATTGATGCTATTGAAGCTCAAGGTACTTTTATTACCACAGCAACTGGTGAATTAGAAACACCACTTATTGATGGAGCGGATTGCGCTTATGTAACTTTTGATAAAAAGGGAACGGCTTTGTGCGGGATTGAAGAGGCCTATAATCAAGGTGCTATTGATTGGAAGAAGCCCGTTTCTTGCCATTTATATCCTATTAGAATTAAAGAGTATTCCGAGTTTTCTGCGGTAAATTATGATAAATGGGAAATTTGCGATGATGCTTGCGTTCTAGGTAAAGAATTACAAGTGCCTGTTTATAAGTTTGTTAAGCAGGCGTTAATAAGAAAATTTGGTGAAGACTGGTATACCGATTTAGAAAAGGTAGCCGAAAAGTTGTCATAACTTACTCAAATATATTATATTGTCCATCTATTCTCTAATATAGACTCGCCTATATTAGAGACTAATTGCGTTTAATATTTTTAACCCAAATGAGACCTATTCCTTATGAAAAAAGTAATTTTTTTCTTAATTAGCTCGTTAACCTTTCACGTGTTATTTAGCCAAACTACTTGGCAAGACTACACCAAAAATGCAGATTCATTACAGCTTAATTTTCAGTTTAAAGATGTTATTGAACCTAGACAAAAAGCCATTGATATAGCAAAAACACAGCAAAAAGATACGGTTCCATTTCTAAATTTATTGTTAGAGATGAGTAAAAATGAACTTGCCACTTCTAACGCAGAACTGAAATCTGAAGCCTATAAAAGTCTGCAATCACAAATTTTAGAATTAGAAGAGTCTGGTGCTGAACCAGAAAGACTTTACCAAGCGTATAGACGCATGTATATTTTTGCTCATAATTACATGAGGAACATGCGGGACACGGATAAATACGTGGCTAAATCTATAGATTATCATTACAAATGTCAAGAAATAGACTCTGTCGTTTTAATGAAAACCTTGCATACTTCTGGTGTCGTGTCTCGTGTGGTTGGTAGGCTTAACGCATCTGTTGCGGTATTAAAAAAGGCTGAAGATCTGTATCAACATATTGATCCTGAAGTGAGAAACACCAATAATATGGCTAGTATTTATTTAGACTTGGCCATGGTTTATAACTATGAATTTTTAAACATTCCATCCAAACGCTTAAAATATCTTAAAAAGTCTGAAGCCACATTTAAAAGTGTGGACAAACCAAATATGGACTACTTTATAGGTGTTTATACCAATCTATCCGATTACGAAGAGCTTGAAGGAAATTATAAGAAAGCAGAAAATTATTTAAAAAAAGCTATTCAACTATATAAAGATAATGCAGCTTTAGCACAGGAATCTAGAAGAGGAAAAATAGGTTTTAAAAGAGATTTGCAGTTTAAGGCATCTTTACTAAAAATTTATCGTGAAACAGGACAGGAAGATAATATGTTGTCGCTTTTTCAGGAAATGAAAACCATTAATTCAGAAAACACACTGGACGATATTGAAACAGATTTTATAGCAACTGCTTATTTAATCGTAGCAAGATATTACCGTTTTAAAAATAATGAAAAAGCCTTGACCTATCTCAATGAAGGTTTAGAATTTCATAAAAAAATAAATTTTAAGAAGCTTGAAGATCAATTTACAATAGAAAAAATTAAGATTTTAATTGATGAGGAGCGATATGTAGAAGCAGAAAAACTTTTAAAGGAAATTGAAGGTGAAGAAAAATTACGTCCAACCATTGAAAATGACATATTAGTTCTTCATGCCTCATTAAATTTTAAAAAGAAGAATAACGAAGCTTATACTTATATCAATAAATTAATTTATGGGATTTCTGAAGAAAATAAAGCTTTAGATATTAAAACAATGGCTTATCAGGATTTTACACCAAGTCTCGTTTTGAATGATATCCAGTATCTTTTAGAACTTATAGAAAATCTTGAAAAATCATCATTTAAAGATGATACCGTAAGACATACGTTATATCTCATAGCTTTAAAACAATTTGAATCTAATTTTCATCATGAGTTTCTAAATGAAAAACTAAAAAAGACCTACGATAAAATAAGTTTTTACTTTCTTGAAAAAGCATCCAACAACCAATTAGCAGAAAGCGACATTGATTTATTTTTAAATTTTACCGAAACTATTGAAGCTAAATATTTGCTGAATACATTTATTGCCAACAGGGCGGAATCTAATCTGAACGAAACGGATGAACTCATTCATGATGAGCAGCGTTTACGGTCTAATATTACCTATCTGAAAAAGAAAAATATTGAAAAAAAATCGGATAGCTTGCGTGAACTTATTTTTGAAGAAAATTTAAAGTTGGATGCTATAAAAGATCAAATAAAAGAGCAAGGTTTTTATATCTCTCAAATTATAAATTCAGAGGATTCGCAAAAGCAAAAACAGATTTTTAAAGATCGTTATATAATAAAGTATAAAATAGTAAACAATCAAGTATTCAGAATTATTTATAATAACAATGATATTAAATTTACTAACCTGGGTAGTTATTTGGACATAAAACCAGAGGTCACTAAAATGCTATCTAAAACTAAAAATATTAATGTTCCAATAATTGAAATTAAAAAACACGGAGCAAATTTGCACAGTATTTTACTTACCGACGTTGATTTGGCCAGTAATAATAACATCTATATTATTCCAGATGGTATTTTGCATTATTTGCCTTTTGAGCTATTAGTATCCAACCATGACTATTTGCTAAACCAAACTAAAATTAGTTATGTTTCTGCATTAAGCTTTATCGATTCGCCGGTAGAAATTAATAAAGAGAATGACAAAATTGCATTATTTGCACCATCATACAATCTGTTTGCGCCTACAGATACGCAGTTGGCTGTAAGAGGTGAGCCTTATTATTTGGATGGTGCTATTAAAGAAGTGAATTCCATTTCAGAATTATTTGAAAACAGTGATGTTTACACCAATAATAATGCCTCTAAAGAAGCTTTCAAATCACTTTCTAACGACTATTCTATTCTTCATCTGTCTATGCATTCCTTTTTAAATGATGCGGACTCCGAGTTGAGTAGTTTAGTTTTTTCAGATACGAAGGCCGATTACGAATTGTATATTTCTGAACTATATGGCTTAAACCTAAATGCCAATATGGTGGTTTTAAGTGCGTGCAATACAGGTGTTGGAGAATTTAAAACAGGAAAAGGCATTGTATCTATGAACACCGCCTTTACGGCAGCAGGAGTACCATCAGTTTTGTCCAGTTTATGGAGCGCACCGGATGATGCTACTAAAGAAATTATGGTTTCATTTTATAAGCATTTAAAAGATGGAAATGATAAAGCTGAAGCTTTACAAAAGGCGAAACAAGATTTTTTAAGCGCAAATGAAAACATGTCTTTGGATCATCCTTATTATTGGGCAGGATTTGTAATGTCTGGAGATATTTCGCCTATCGTAGACAAGAAAAATAATACAATCTGGTATCTAATAGGAGGTGGCGCTCTAATTTTATTAGTTGTGCTCTTCTATAGAAAACAGAAAAAGCAAGCGGCTTAATATTTAATTAATTTGTTTTAAAAGTTTTTCGGCCTCCTGCTTCTTAAACGTACCATTGCTAATTAAGGCTTTTAAGGTGGTTGCTGCTTTTAAATTAGATTCTGTTTTAATATATGCAAGTGCTAAATACCAAAGCTGTTGCGCTTTAAAATTTTCAGAAATATTTTTGGTGTCGGATAATATGGTAATAGCTTCCTTATTCTTATCCAAATATAAAAGGGCATTTGCTTTATAAAAATATAATGCTGTATCTGGATTATCTTTTAAAATTGTATTGAAATGCTTTAACGCCAACTCATAATTTTTAGCTTCATAAGCAATAAAAGCTTGGGACATTAAATCATGAGTATCTTGACCTCTTACAATAGGGTGTACCACATTTTTATAAGGTTCAAAATGGGAGGCATAGAGCGCCTGATTACTCACATTGTTTTGTTGGTAAATCCAGAAACTAGGAATTGCTAATAAAATAATAATTACAGCTGCAATTGCCCATTTTAAATATGGATTCCCCGTGTTTTTTAAAGCGCTTTTAGCAGTGTTGTCTAATGCTTGAAACCTTTCTTTCAGTTGTGTTTGCTCTTCTTTGGCAATAACCGTTTTAAGGTTTTTTTCAAATGCAACCGCTTTTGCAAAATCAGGATCTGTTTCCATTAAATGGTTAAACGCTTTCTGAGTTTCTTCAGTAAGTGTTTTAGAAAAATAGTGTTCTATTAAGTTCTCTTTATTCATGCTATTAATTAAAGATCATTGCTTTTAAAGCTTTTAAACAACGTGATTTTTGACTTTTGGTAACATCTTTGTTGTTATAATTTAATTCGGCCGTAATATCGTCTATGGTAAAACCTCTGTAATAAAATAAAGTCAATATTTCTTTACACTTCCCTTCTAAATTAATAAAGGCTGCTTGTAACTGTTTTTGTTCGTCGGTTAGCTCGCCTATTAATTCTGTAGAGAGATCATATTCATTCTTTAAGCTATCAAATAATGCAGGCTCACTTACTAAATGTAATTTTTGTTGCTGTTTTAAGGCTTTAAAAATCTTATATTTTCCAATACTGAAAAGGTAGGTTTTGACTTCGCTTTTTAAATTATCCAATTTTCCATTCATAGCATTTTCCCGCAATGCAATAATGGCATCTTGATACATGTCGGTTATCAAGTCTTCGTCCGCGGTATATTTTTTAGCAAATCCAATAAAGGCAGATTTATGCTCCAAATAAACGGCTTCTAAAGTTTCTATATGGCCTTTTTTTAAAGCTTTGACAATGTCTTCATCTATCATATTAATGTCATTGGGAATTCAAAAGTAAACAAGATTATTCAATAAAAAATTAAAATGGTGTTTACCTTTTTAAAAATATAGCACCAAATAGTACATAATTAGGTTTTAATATGCTAATAATTAATCCTATTTCGAGATTTTATTCAAAATTAGTTATTAAAAACCGTGCAACAAAAAATAGCCTTTAAACTATAAGTATATGAAAACATCAAGTTGAGAATACTTTATGTTATCTATAAATTAGAATTCTTGTGCGAATACCGTTAGTCCATAACCTATTAAAATAGAGCCATTAGAGAGTTAGCTGAAAATGGTGAAATAGAAGAAAACCGCAAAAATAAAATTAAAACCTACTTGATAGGAATATTTAAAATTACTTGTGTTCCACAGGCCATATTATTATCATCATATAAATCTATTATATCAATACTGTAATCTTCTTTGAACGTTTTCGAGAAGTTTTCAAGTCGCGCTTTGGTAATATTTAAACCAACCGATTGACGTTTTATTTTCTTTTCATTTTTAATTTTCTCCGAAGCAACGCGTCCAATTCCATTATCTGTTATGGTAATTGATACATGGTTGTCATGGGTTTTTTTAGCAACTAATTCTATTTTTTTATTTTGAGTTTTACTTGATAATCCATGCCAAATAGCGTTCTCCAAAAATGGCTGTAAAATAAGTGAAGGTACTTTTATAGAGGATGTATTTAAGCTTTCATCAATTTTTTCTTGATAGTCAATTTCATTGGAAAACCGGATATTTTCTATATTCATGTAGAGTGACATGTTTTCAATTTCATCTTGAAGCGATATTTCCTTTTCGGTGGATGCAATGAGTATTTTTCGGATTAGTTTTGAAAATTTATTGAGGTAATAAACAGCATTTTCCTTTTCGTTATTTATAATGTAAAGTTTGATAGAGTTCAAGGAATTGAAAATAAAATGCGGATTCATTTGATTGCGCAACATATCTTGTTCCAACGTTAAAATTTTCTTCTCGTTTTTAAGTTGGCGTTGACGGTATAAAACATATAAGGTAATAAAAACCAAACTGGCACCTAACAGACTTAACAATAGGGTTCGTTTGTTTTTTTCTAGTCGGAGTTTTACTATTTCATTCTCACTGGCTAATTCTTTAATCTGATTGGTTTTTTTCTCCGTATCATATTTTATAATTAAATCATTAACATACTGAATGTTGCGTTCGTTTGTTAGGCTTTCATCTAAAATTACGTGTTTCCTGAACGTATCTAAAGCGGCATCATGTTGCCCAGACAATTCATAAATTTCGGATAAATATTTATAAGCTTCAATTTCTGAAGATTTCAAATTAAATTCTTTGGCAATTTCTAGTCCTTTATTTAATTGGGTTTTGGCAAATTCTAAGTTGTTGAGTTTTAATTCCGATAAGCCATAATTAACATAAGAAATAGCAATGTAAAACTGATCGTTTTCTTTAATCGCTCGTTGTAAGGCGTCTTTAATTATGGTGTTCGCTTCTGTAAACTTATCTTGATAAATGTAAACTTTACCAATGCTATTAAAACAGATAACAATGCCTATTTCAGATTCAATTTGATAATTATAATCTAAAGATTTGTTGTAGTATTCCAACGCTTCTTCATAATACCCCGTTTTTTCTTTAGCATATCCAATATTATGATTGTTAATAGCTAGACCGAGCTTGTTGTCTAATGCTTCTTCAATAGCTAATGATTTATAGAATTGAATAAGTGCTAAATCATATTGTTTTAAAGCCAAATAAATATTTCCCATACTGTTTTGAGAAACGGCAATACTTCGTTTTAAACCTAAAGTAATTTCTGGTGCATTTTCGGCTAAATGGAGTGCTTGTTTATGGTAATCCAAAGCAGAACGAATAGCGTCCATACGTCTGTAAACAACACCAAGCATGTTCAGACTAATGACCTCCATTTCCAAATTCCCACTTTGTTTGGCTGTGGCAAATGCTTTTTTATATAAACCAATAGATTGTTCGTAATCAGAAATGTTTCTAAAACAATTACCTAGTGAATTTAAGGCAAACCATTCGCCTTCCAAATAATCCTTCTGGTGACTTTTATGAACTAAATACGAAAGTTTAATGGTGTCAAATTTCACATTATGAAAAACAGAATCCAGAATAGCGGGTTTGTCTGGTCTTTCAATCAAAATGCTATCCACCTTTTTGTAAAAGGATTTTAAATCTAGTTCTTGCGCTACACTACTAATTGTAGTTGCAAAGCAAAGCATAATAAAAATGGTGTTTTTAAAAAGCCTATAGTGGTTTTTGGTGTTCATTGTGGCTTAAACTTTGTCTAAAAAATCGGATTTGCGCTGTCTGGCCACTGGAATTTTCTCGTTGGTTTGCATAACAACATAACCATCATTTTTAATAAATTCCTTAATTTTATTAAGATTTATAATGTAAGAATTGTGGATTCGGAAAAAATAATTTTCGGGTAAAAGTGCATTCACCTCTTTTAGTTTTTTGGTAACTAAAATCTTTTGGTTATCTGCCATAACAAAGGTGCTGTAATTACCGTCTGATTCTATGAAAATAATGTTATCTGTATCTAAAAATATTAATTTCCCATCGGTATTTAAGGTTATTTTTTTCTGATTAAAATTCTTGTTGAAATTAATAAGGATTTCTTCAATTTTAGCCACTGGAAACGCTGTAGAATTATGCTTTTTTATACGCGCCAAGGTTTCTTTTAAATCATCAGAGTCAATAGGTTTTAAAAGATAATCTATGGCTTCGTGTTTTAATGCTTTTAAGGCATATTCATTATAAGCGGTAGTAATCACTACAGAAAAATCTCTTTCAGTTAATTTGTCTAAAAACTGAAATCCATCCATGGTTGGCATATTGATGTCTAAAAAAACGCAATCAGGCTTGTTGGTGGTTAAATAACTAATAGCTTCTTCAGGTTTGTTAAAAGTGGCTATTATTTCAACTTCATCACTAAAGTTTGTGAGTTCCCAAGACAAACTTTCTATTGCTTTTTGCTCATCATCTACAATTACTGCTCGTATCATGGTTTCAAATATAATAATATTCTAACATTTTGAACTTGAAATGGTTATAAATGATGAGTAAATTAATCTTAAAAAGTAGGAAATTCGTAAAATATGAGGGCGAAAATTGGTTTTTTGCCAATTACACATAATTCAATACCAACTATACAAAAGTGTTCTTGGTGTGGTGAGAAATTTCAGATATTAGCTTTGCTATTAAATTATTATACGATTAAGCATTTATTAAAGGGTATGTGCTATTAATCAACAAAAGGCTAGAATTTTCTAGCTTTTTGACTTTAATCTCATTAGTTATTTAGTTAATTAGTTATTAAAAGAGCGAATTTCTCGCTCTTTTTTTATGGAAATTATTGAGCTATTTTCTAGTGCTTATTACATAGGTTTCGCCTATTGTTAGAGTGATTTTAACAGGTTAAATCTTACATTTTTTTTACATATCTTGTTTATTTAAATTATTGAAAATCAGTAATTTAATGGATTTTTAGGAAAAAAGTATGTCATACTGCGTCAATACTGGTTTGTTAAAAACTTGTTGACAATGTTTCTGAATTTACCTTTCAATTACAGATACTATTTTCAATATTTGTTAGTCACATTACCATTCAAATTATTAATTCTAAAAAAAAACTAACAATGTCTCAACAAATTGAACCTATTCTACAAGAAAACAAAGATCGCTTTGTTATTTTTCCTATTCAACATAACGATATTTGGGAATGGTACAAAAAATCTGAAGCCAGTTTCTGGACGGCTGAAGAAATTGATTTACATCAAGATTTAACCGATTGGAAAGGTAAATTAAATGATGATGAGCGTTATTTTATTAAACACATTCTTGCTTTTTTTGCTGCTAGTGATGGCATTGTAAATGAAAATTTAGCTGAAAATTTCATTAACGAAGTGCAATATAGTGAAGCTAAGTTTTTTTATGGATTTCAAATAATGATGGAAAATATTCATAGCGAAACCTATTCACTATTAATAGATACCTATGTAAAAGATGAAGTTGAAAAGGATCAGCTTTTTAATGCTTTAGATAATTTTCCAGCTATTAAGAAAAAGGCAGATTGGGCTTTAAAATGGATAGAATCGCCTAGTTTTGGTGAACGTTTAATTGCTTTTGCGGCCGTTGAAGGTATTTTCTTTTCTGGTGCCTTTTGTTCTATATTCTGGTTAAAAAAACGTGGTTTAATGCCTGGCTTAACATTTTCTAACGAGCTAATTTCTCGCGATGAAGGTGTGCATTGTGATTTTGCTGTGCATTTACACAACCACCACTTAATAAATAAAGTGCCAAAAGCACGTATTCGTGAAATCCTTATAGATGCTTTAGATATTGAACGTGAATTTATTACCGAGTCATTGCCAGCTAGCTTAATTGGTATGAATGCCAAATTAATGTCGCAGTATCTAGAATTTGTAACTGATAGACTTTTAAGTGAGTTGGATTGTGAAAAAGAATACAATACAGCCAACCCTTTTGATTTCATGGATATGATATCCTTACAAGGAAAAACCAATTTCTTTGAAAAGCGTGTGTCGGAATATCAAAAGGCAGGTGTTCTTAATAAAGAGGAAGATAAAGATAAGTTCAGTTTTGACGCTGATTTTTAAATAACAACCCTTAATAATAGTTAATAGCAACAATGGTGTGGATATTCATCTACCTGTGTTCTTGCTAGACTTTTATATAAATTCAAAGTTCTAATTTCTTATAAAATTAGACTACCCTTTTAGCTAATTAATCCATTTTCCTGTAAGGTGTAACAGGAAACAAAAAACGTGTAAAATTATGTATGTATTAAAAAGAGATGGCCGGAAAGAACTCATGATGTTCGATAAAATTACAGCAAGAGTTAGAAAACTGTGTTACGGTTTAAACGAATTAGTAGATCCTGTAAAGGTAGCTATGCGAGTTATAGAAGGACTTTATGATGGTGTTACAACCAGCGAGCTAGATAATTTAGCCGCTGAAATTGCAGCAACCATGACAACGGCTCATCCTGATTATGCGCGTTTGGCTGCTCGAATTTCGGTGTCTAACCTACACAAAAACACTAAAAAAACGTTTAGTGAGGTGATGCATGATTTGTATAACTACGTAAATCCTAGAACAGGAAAAGATGCGCCATTACTATCAGATGAGGTCTACCAAGTGATTATGGATAATAAAGATAAATTAGACTCTACAATTATTTATAATCGCGATTTTGGTTATGATTATTTTGGGTTTAAAACACTTGAGCGTTCGTATTTATTAAAGCTAAATGGTAAAATTGCTGAAAGACCACAACACATGTTGATGCGTGTTTCTATAGGTATACATTTAAATGATTTAGATGCCGCTCTGGAAACCTATGAACTGATGTCTAAAAAATATTTTACACACGCGACACCCACACTTTTTAATTCCGGTACACCAAAACCACAAATGTCATCCTGTTTTTTATTAACCATGAAAGATGATAGTATTGATGGTATTTATGATACATTGAAACAAACCGCCAAAATATCACAATCAGCTGGAGGTATTGGTTTAGCTATTCACAATATTCGTGCAACAGGAAGTTATATCTCTGGAACTAACGGAACATCCAACGGTATTGTTCCTATGTTAAAAGTTTTTAACGATACAGCACGTTATGTAGATCAAGGTGGTGGAAAACGTAAAGGAAGTTTTGCCATGTATCTTGAAACTTGGCATGCTGATATTTTCGATTTTTTAGATTTGAAGAAAAATCACGGTAAAGAAGAAATGCGTGCACGCGATTTGTTTTATGCGATGTGGATTTCTGATTTGTTCATGGAGCGGGTTCAAGAAGATGGCAAATGGACTTTAATGTGCCCGAATGAATGTCCAGGAATGGATGAAGTGCACAGTGAAGAATTTGAAGCCTTATATTTAAAATACGAAG
Organism: Bizionia sp. M204; assembly: GCF_023205095.1. Lineage (GTDB taxonomy): Bacteria > Bacteroidota > Bacteroidia > Flavobacteriales > Flavobacteriaceae > Algorimicrobium > Algorimicrobium hallyeonense. Next base: position 3,180,131 of record NZ_CP046242.1, read on the forward strand.
CGGAAGGCAAAGGTAGAAAAACCATTAAGGCTCGTGAGCTTTGGGAAAAGATCCTCGAATCGCAAATTGAAACGGGAACGCCGTATATGTTGTATAAAGATGCCGCTAACCGCAAGTCCAATCAGAAAAATTTAGGCACCATTCGGTCGTCTAATTTATGTACGGAAATTATGGAGTACACCTCCCCAGATGAGGTGGCTGTTTGTAATTTAGCATCTATTGCGTTGCCAATGTTTATTAAAAATGGCGAGTTTGATCATAAAGAACTTTATAAAATTACCAAACGCGTTACCAAAAACTTAAACCGTGTTATTGATAGAAATTACTACCCTGTAAAAGAGGCTGAAAATTCTAATTTCCGTCACAGACCTGTTGGTTTAGGTGTTCAAGGATTGGCTGATACGTTTATAAAATTACGCATGCCTTTTACAAGTGATGCTGCTAAAAAATTAAATCAAGAAATTTTTGAAACTCTATACTTTGCAGCAGTAACAGCTAGTATGGAAGAGGCAACAGCTGATGGTCCTTACCAAACATATGAAGGATCGCCAATAAGTCAAGGGGAATTTCAACACAACCTTTGGGGAATTAATGATAACGAATTAAGTGGTCGATGGGATTGGGCTAAACTGCGTGGAGAGGTTAAAAAACATGGTGTTAGAAACTCCTTGTTAGTTGCGCCAATGCCAACAGCAAGTACCTCTCAAATTTTGGGTAATAATGAATGTTTCGAGCCTTATACGTCTAATATTTATACGCGTCGTGTGCTATCGGGTGAATTTATTATTGTCAACAAACACTTACTGGAAGATTTAGTAGAACTTGGTCTATGGAACGAAGGTTTAAAACAAGATATCATGCGTGCTAATGGATCAATTCAAGGTATTGAGTCTATTCCTCAAGATATTAAGGAGCTTTATAAAACGGTTTGGGAATTAAGTATGAAAGACATTATTGATATGTCACGCCATAGAGGTTATTTTATTGACCAATCTCAATCCTTAAACCTGTTTATGGAAGGTGCAACCATGGCAAAATTAACACCTATGCATTTCTATGCTTGGAAGAGTGGTTTAAAAACAGGTATGTACTACTTAAGAACGAAAAGTGCGGTAGATGCTATTAAGTTTACCTTGGATAATAAGAAAAAGGAACAACCAGTTGCTGAAGCCATTATAGAGTCCACACCAATGGTTGATACAGTTATGGCCCAACAAAAACAGCAGGCCGTAAAAACAGCTGCTAAATTTGCTGAAAAGCAAACTCCGGAAGAGGTGGAGCCCATGTCTGCAGATGAAATGAAAGCGCTTATTGCCCAAGCAAAAGAAGCAGAAGGTGATGATTGCTTGATGTGTGGATCTTAATGATTTAAAAGATGTAATTACTATATTGAAAAGCACCTTGAGAGAGGTGCTTTTTTTATTTGAGGATTTATTGAAATTGCTTTTGCCAAACCGAAATTTTATCAGTTTCTCAATATCTAAATGTTACTGAAACGGTTTGTATATGAAATCTAATTTGGTAAATTAAGTTGATTAAATAGTTGCCTGCATTTTTAATAACCAGAACTCATAAAAACTAAAAAGCATCTCCATTGGAGATGCTTTTTTATAAAATTACTATAGGTTTAAATTAACTTTCAGAATCCGGAACCGTTGCAGGTTCTACAGAGCTATCATGTGCATTATGATATTCTTCTAACAGATTCATAGTAGCATTTAGTAAATCTTTCGTTTCTAAAAGCACACTAAAATACAAGGTGGTATTTTTCGGGCTAGATTCTTCGGTTCTAGTACGCTCTACTTGTTTCTGGATTTTATGCGTTACCATATCCATAATCTCCTTTTTTCTACTTAATATAACGCCAATTTCTTCAAAAGAACGGGTGTCAAAGGCGGCTTTGGTATTAACGAATAGACGCTCAAAACGCTCATCAACTTCCTTCAGCTCTTTAATTTGGCTAAATTTCAGTTTCTTATGGTTGTTGTTAACGTGTTTGTGACTGATTTTAGAGATGTACTCTAAAGACTGTGTAATATCCTGTAAATAACCTAACACATTAATATAGAAGTTACTAGCGGCTACGCTGGATTCATCCAAATTCTTAATGAAATAGAAGATATTATCACGCAATTCATCAATTTCATTTCCAAGTTTAACAACCTGTTTTTTGTTCTTCTTCAGTAAGGATAAATCTTGTTTTGCTAAACCATTAATTGCATTGGTATAAATACGGTTACCACGTTTTATAACGTTGGCAATATTGTTGGTGCTTTCATGAATTACACCTTGAATAGAGCTACTCTCAGCACGCGTTAAACTATCTTCAGCTTTTAATTCTTTAGATTTCTTATTATGAGAAATATAGTTTCTTACTAATAAAACCGCAGCGAAAAGTAATAAAACAGGAACCATAACATTCACGTTCCAATTCAATAAGTAGGCAATTAAGGCTGCAGCAATAAATGCAATAAACGCCGTGAAGAACCAACCTCCAATAACATTTAAAACACCAGCTACTCGGTATACGGCACTTTCTGCTCCCCAAGCACGATCCGCTAATGATGTACCCATAGCAACCATAAACGTTACATAAGTGGTAGAAAGCGGTAATTTCATAGAGGTTGCAATAGAAATTAATACAGCAGCAACCATAAGGTTAACGGCAGCACGAACTAAATCGAAAGCTGGTAACTCATAGGTTTTATCCTTTTTTAAATTTAAAACAGGTATTTCAAATTGCTTATCAATTTTTTTCTGCCATGATTCTGGTAAAATATAAGATGACATTTGCGATGCTAAAACGGCAAAACGCACAAACCCTCGCGATAAAAAGTTAGGCTGAAAACGTTCTTTTGTTTCACCTTGACTTGATAAATCTAATGAGGTTTTTACAACACCTTTCGCCTTACTAGAAAACCATAATGTGGCAACCATAATTAAACCTGCACCAACTAATAAATAAGTAGGTGTTGCTACCTTATCGGCTAGGAAGCCCATACTAAACGTTTCTGCAGGAAGACCTGAAGCGACCCAAGTACTGTAAGAAAGCCAGCCAGCAATTGGAACACCAATAAAGTTAACTAAATCGTTTCCAGCAAAAGCCAATGCTAAAGCAAAGGTTCCGACTAAAATAATGAGTTTATAAATATTTGCTTTGAAAACAGTGATAAATAGATATGATATTAATGACCAAAGTACTAAACTAGCAAGTAAAATATAGGTAAGTTGGTGTTCAATAAATTCGTTTATCGTATCGCCATTTAGAATTGCGAAAGCATCATCTGCAAATGATGTACCTTTTAAACCTTTGATAAAAATAAAATAGGTAATAGATGATAAAGCTATACCTCCAAAAAAGGCACCTACCCAATTAGCTTTTTTCTCAAAGTTATAAGACAACAATAGCCTTGCAACCCACTGAACAGCTGCACCAATAGAAAATGCGACGACGACGGATAGGAGTATTCCAAAGATAATTTCTGCCGCCTTTGAGGTGTTGATGTAGTCTACTAAATCAGTGAAACTTCCTCCATCATGACCAATTTTAATTAAAGACATTGCAACGGAAGCTCCTAATAATTCAAATACTATGGATACCGTTGTAGATGTTGGCATCCCAACTGAATTAAAAAAGTCTAACAATAGGATGTCTGTAATCATGACAGCCATAAAGATGATCATGATTTCATCAAACATAAATTCGTGTGGGTTGAAAATACCTTTTCGGGCAACTTCCATCATACCACTAGAAAAAACGGCTCCTACGGCTACACCAACACTAGCAACAATCATGATTGTTTTAAATGAAATGGCTTTTGAGCCTATGGCTGAATTCAAGAAATTCACCGCATCATTACTCACACCTACCACCAAATCAGCAACTGCTAATACGGCCAAGGCAATAATCATTAATAAGTATATATTATCCATACGTTACTTTAAAATAGTTTGCAAATATCTATAGTGTTTGGAATTGTAATGTTACCTAAATGTTAACTTTTAGGCGTTTCATATTTTTTGATGTGAAATATTTTTGAAAACAGAAAACTGTAAAACAAGGTTAAAGCTTAATAAGTTAAGGTGCATAACCCGAAAAGACCGACCGAAACTAAAAGTTTCAGGCAGTCTTTCCATACTCTAAACTAATTCTGTTTTTTTATTCAGCAGTCCATAGTGCACCCCAAGTAGCATAATCTGTTCCTGTTCCGTTTGTGGCTCCTGATATAAAATCAGTTTCTTCAAATGGAACTTGTGTGTCGTTTTTCATGGTAAGGGTAACGTCAGTAAATGTGACATTTGTAACCTGTAAATTACCATTTATTACGCCATTTCCTGTTGGATTATCCCCTAAATCACCATCTAAATCAAAGCCCTCTCCATAACCTTGAATAAGTATATTGTTAAAAATCCCTTGTGTTCCAGCTCTTAAACGAATGGCTTCGCTATCTGGATCATTGGCAGTTCCTAAACCGATAATTGTTAAATTGGTAACCGTTGGTTTTGAGTAATAACCGCCTTCATTACTAAAGTCTGTGTTATACCCATCGGCTTCAATGCCTTTGTCATGCTCAGAACCATGTTTAATATAGGCATTTGTAATGGTTCCCGTATAACCTTCAGTCCAATCAATAGAATCGTCTTGGGCGTTAATCACGGATACATAGCTTACGTTAACCGTTCCGCCAAAAAACTCAACACCATCATCTTTTCCTTCATAGGCTTGAATGTACTCAACAACGGTTTCGTTTCCAACACCATAAAATGAAAACGCGTTATTTTCAGATTGACCGTCTGCCGCACCACCGGAATATTCTACACGCATATGACGTAACGTGCCAGAGGAATCATTACTCATATTTCCACCGTAAGGTAAACTAGCAATTTCAGATGTTGATGTTCCAGAACCTGTTACGGAGTTAATAGGCGCTTTACCTAAAATAATTAATCCACCCCAATCTCCAGCAGCTGGCGATGGCGCATTAGATGTCATGACAATTGGATTATTTGCCGTTCCAGTTGCAATAATTTTTGCGCCTTGGGAAATAGCAATATATACATCAGCTCCTGTAGCTTCAGCATAAATTGTTGCACCTTCGTTAATGATGAGATTCGTTCCTGAAGCCATGATTACAGGACCGCTAATACGGTAGCATTTGTTAGCTTCTAATTCTAAATCTGACGTGTACTCGGCAGCTGGAATAGTGGTACATAAATCGTTCGTATTGTCATTACCATTGCCATTGTTATTTACCACACTGCTACTGTCATTAATAACAATATCTGCGGTGTCATCTGATGAGCAAGAGAAAAGCATGGTTACAATTGCTAATCCTAAAATTACATTGTTTTTCATTGTGTTTTTGTTTAATTAATTTCTATTGTTAAAGTGATTGTTAAAATGTGTATTTAAGTTGTAAGCTTATATCCATGCCGCGTTTGTAATCTGATACGCCTTTGCCATTTGCTGAATTAACCACAACATCTCCTAAAGTGGTTTCTCTAATATATGTAACGGTTGGATTTAATAAATTCATGACACTTAAGTTGACTTCAAACGTGTTGCTAAATGTGTTTTTCCAAATAAAATCTAGCGTTGGAACACCCTTTTCAATTACATTTCCTAATTGTCCAGAACCTAAAGCATCAATTCTGTCCGAGAAGTAAGAGAATACTAAATTGGCAACGGGTTTGTAGTTTTTAAATGTTGGAGAATAACTAATATCGGCATTCAGTAAGAAAGGTGAGGCACCTTGAAGTTGGTCTTTTGTTCTATTAAAACTCACATCGTAAAAATCGCCATCAATACGCTCATACAAATCTTGAGTGGTGTACATATACGTGGCATTTAGTCCAATAGATAAATCGGTGTCATCATTTTCATTGGTTATCAAATTTTTTCTGACTTCCAATTCAATGCCGTAAACATTAGCTTTATCACCTGTTCTAAAATAGCGTTGTGTGCCTGTAGCATCCGCACCAACAACTAAATTAATGGGGTCTTTAATGATTTTTGTGAAAGCGCCAAGCGATAAAATTTCACTTTTGCTGAAAAACCATTCGTATTTTAAATCCAAATTATAAATTTTAGAATAGCCTGCTTCTAGCAAATCTGGATTTCCACCAACACGAACTGAAATATCTTCGTAAACAAATGGTGCTACTTCTTTAAATTCTGGTAGGGATGCTGTTTGGCTGGCAGAAAACCGTAAGTTTTGGTCTTCATTCAGGCTATGCTTAATATTTAAGCTTGGCAGGAATAAGTTGTTTTTGGAAGTAATTTCATCAGTGCCTCGTAATCCTAAATTTATCACATCAAAAGCAATAGTTTGCTCAATAGATTCTAAACGGACACCTGGAACAAACAACCAATTATCGCCTGCTTTAATTTCGGCATTTACATAACCTGCATAAATATCTAATCGGCCTTGGTAGGTGTTTTCTGGAAGTCCAGGTCTGTTGGTGTTGGTGTATCCAGGAATGGGTTTAATTACTTTTATTTCATAAAGTCCACCGCTGTTTTCATTAACTTGAAGATTATTTAATGAAAATATACTGTTGAAATTATTGACATCCGTAACGGGATAATTACCTTGAACAATATCATAACCATAACGAATGTTATTAAAATTACGCGTTTTGCTTTTACCATTATAACCAATATTTAATGTGAGTTTTTCGGTAGCTTGATAAGCTAAATTTAAGTTTCCGTTATATTCATCATCGGTAATACTTTGAAAGTAACGTTGATTATCATAATCCACATTGCTATAAAAAATTGGGTTTGTATTGGGATTGTTATCAAAAGCTAAATGGTAGTTTTCTAAACTGATTCGTTTACGGTCTGGCTGATCGGCATTTACATAATTATAGCCAAACCCCCAATCCACTTCAATTTTTCCCGATTTATGATTACCTAATAATTGGTTAACAAACATTTTAGTTTGGTCAAACTGTACATTCATTTGGTAGAAACCTTCATCTGTATTTTGAATGGCATCTCTGTTTTTTCCATTTCCATTGGTGCCAAAATACCCAACAACATCGGATGCGTTATTAATAAAAACCGAGCTGTATTTAACGGAATTGGCATCGTCTATTTTGTAGTTTACGTTTGCCATAGCTGTTGTTGTTGTGGCATATTCATACTCTTCAGCACTATCCACAAAGGCTTTTTTCTCGGTAAGCGTAAAATCTCTTGTAGTTCCTTGGCGGTATTCAAAATTGTTTTCAAAAGAACCGGTAGCAAAAATGCTTAAGCGCGAACCATTTTTAAAATGAAACGATGTTCCAGTAGAAGCACCATAGCTTACATTTATAGGTGTTCCAGCAGAAACAGGATCGATACCATGGGATAATACCACAGCAAACGGGTTGTGATCATAGCGACCATAATATCCGAAATACCCAGTTCCTTCGCTTTTCACAAAATCTTTATCAATGGCATTGGTATTAAAACCACTTCCCATATAAACATCTAAAAACCCATTTCCATTGTAGTCCTTAGAGTTGATGTTAACATTTCCCGCTGAAAAATCACCATAAAAACCAACCGCATAGGCTTTACTGATAGAAACGTTTTCAATAATATCGGAAGAGAACAAATCTAAATCCATGTTTTTCTTATTCACATCATTGGATGGAAGTGATAAACCATTCATGGTAGTGTTTAAGTAACGATCGCCCAATCCACGAACATATACGTTGCTGGAACCTTCCTGTTTAGAAACCCCTGATATTTTGGCAACAGCTCCTGCCGCATTGCTCACGCCTTTTCGTGATAACTCCTCGGCGCCAATACTTTGTTTAATTTCAACGGCTTTTTTCTGTTCTAATAATAAAGCTACTTCACTTTCTCGTTTGGTTGTAGTTGTTATAACAACTTCATCTAATGATGCTGCGTTTGCAGCCATAGGTAAATTTATCTCAGTAACCTTTCCGGCAATTATAGTTGCTTCTACCTCTTGAGTTTCGTAGCCAACAAAACTATAAACAATGGTGTATGTGCCAGCTTTTAAATTGTCTATTAGATATAAACCATCCATATCGGTTGTAGTACCTTTTGTAGTTCCTTTAATTAAAACATTGGCAAAAGGAAGCGGCTCATTGTTATATTCTTTGTCAGCAATTTTGCCAGCTAAAGAACCCGTATTTTGAGAATAGGATATTAGCGTTGTAAATAATAGTAGATTAAGAAGTAAATATTTCATGTGGTTTTTTACAAAATTTCTTACGGCAAAGAAACTGTAGAGATGTAAAGTCACGGTTAACTAGGTATTAAACCTGTATCATAAAAACATTACCTAAAAGTTATGAGATTTTCTAAATAATCTGATTTCGAAACGGTTTCTTAACATTGAAAAAATACTATCTTGCAAGTCAATAGATTTGTACAATGAACTGGGAACAATTATTATCATTAAAGCGTTTTGGCGATACGAATAAACGCTTGCGAAAAGAGCAAGATGAAACACGTTTAGGTTTTGAAGTTGATTATGATCGTATCATATTTTCTTCAGAATTTAGAAGTTTACAAGATAAAACGCAGGTTATTCCCTTATCCCAAACAGATTTTGTTCACACACGATTAACCCATAGTTTGGAAGTCAGTGTGGTTGGAAGAACACTTGGACGACTAGCAGGCAAACAGTTAATTGAAAAATATCCACATTTACAAAATATTCATGGCTATCAACCAAACGATTTTGGTGCTATTGTAGCCGCTGCCGCTTTGGCTCATGATATTGGAAATCCACCTTTTGGACATTCAGGAGAAAAAGCCATAGGTGAATTTTTTAAAACAGGTGCAGGCAAAACATTCCAGTCGGAATTGACTGATAAAGAATATCAAGATTTATGTGATTTTGAGGGCAATGCCAATGGGTTTAAAATCCTAACGGAAAGCCGTATTGGTCGGGAAGGTGGTTTACGTTTAAGCTATTCTACGCTTGGTGCTTTTACAAAATACCCTAAAGAATCCTTGCCTAAAAAGCCAACTAAACATATTGCCGATAAGAAATATGGCTTTTTTCAAGCAGATAAAACCGCTTTTGAAGATGTGGCTAGTGAATTGGGTTTAATTACGAGGAGAACGGATGATAATATAAGCTATGCTAGGCATCCATTAACCTTTTTGATAGAGGCAGCTGATGATATTTGCTACACCATAATCGATTTTGAAGATGGTATTAATTTAGGTCTTATTCAAGAGGAGTTTGCTTTGGAATATTTAATTAAATTGGTTCGAGATAATATACAAACCAATAAATACTACCAATTATCAACTACCCAAGACCGCATTAGTTATTTACGAGCATTGGCAATAAATACATTGATAAATGAAGCCGTTTCTGTATTTATTGAAAATGAGGAAGCTATTTTAAATGATACCTTCCAAACTGCCTTATTGGATAAAAGTAAGTATGAAGCACAAATTACCGATATTATTAATATTAGTATTAAAAACGTCTATCAATCCAAGGAAGTTCTAGAAAAGGAAATAATGGGATACCGTGTTATAAATACATTATTGGAAACTTATGTGTCTGCTGTTAACAATGCTCATAATGGCACAGCTTCCAATTACGATACATTAATTTTAAACACCTTATCCGAGAGTATCAATATTCAAGAAGATTTAATTTATAAACGACTTTTAAATGTTTGTAATTATGTAGCGTCTTTATCAGATAGTCGCGCAATTCTAATTTATAAGAAAATAAAGGGAATGGCTTTTTAGTAAGATAAAACTCTCAAAACCAGCTATTAATCGAAATTATTTGCATATTAACGATGTGTTTTTTATATTTAGCTTATAAAATTAATTGAACTTGACTAAAATGAGAAAAAATATATTAGGTGCTATCGTTATATTTTTTGTAACCTTTGCTAGTTTATTAGCCTTAAGTGAGTTATCAAATAACAATGATTCTGACATTGATTCAACCCAATTCTACGCAGAAGATTACTAGTTTACATCACCATAATTTTTTAATACAAAGGCTCTAATTTTTTTAGGGCTAATGCCTGCTATATCTTCTAGCTCTTCTACAGAACCTTGTTCAATAAACTGATCTGGAATACCCAATACTTTCAGCGTATTGTTATAATTAAATTGCGATTTAAATTCGGCAATCGCACTTCCAAATCCACCTATAATGGTTCCGTTTTCTACGGTAATAATAGTTTCGTATTTGTTGAAAATAGTATGCAATAAATCTATATCAAGTGGTTTAACAAACGCCATATCGTAATGGGAAATGGATATATCATAAATCGCTTCGCATACGTTGTTGGCGACGCTACCAATACTTAAAATCGCTATTTTTTCACCTTGTTTTAATTGTTCGCCTTTGCTCATTATTACGTTTTCAAAAGGTACTTGCCAATTTACATTGTTTCCTCGACCTCTTGGATATCTTATAGCTAAAGGATTTGAAAGTTTTCCGAGCTGTGCCGTATAAAGTAAATTTCTTAAGGTAATTTCATTTCTTGGCGCTGCAATAATCATATTCGGAATACAACGTAAATAGGCTATATCAAAAACACCATGATGTGTGGCGCCATCTTCACCAACCAAACCAGCACGATCTAGACAGAAAATAACTGGTAAATTCTGTAAGGCTACATCATGAATTATTTGGTCGTAAGCACGTTGTAAAAAAGTAGAGTAGATGTTGCAAAACGGAATCATACCTTGGGTGGCCATACCAGCTGCAAGTGTTACGGCGTGTTGTTCGGCAATACCAACATCAAATGCGCGATTGGGAAAAGCATCCATCATATATTTTAAGGAACTTCCAGTTGGCATAGCAGGTGTAATACCAACAATTTTATTGTTTATTTCTGCTAATTCTACCAGGGTTAAACCAAAAACATCTTGGTATTTTGGAGCTTGTAAGGTGTTCGTTTTAGCAGGAATATCTCCCGTAACAGCGTCAAATTTTCCAGGCGCATGATAAACCACTTGATTTTCTTCAGCCTGTTTTAAGCCTTTGCCTTTAGTTGTGATTATATGAAGGAATTTAGGGCCTTCAATGGTTTTTAAACGCTCTAATTCTGTTATCACTTTAAAAATATCATGACCATCAATAGGTCCTGAATAATTAAAATTTAAGGCTTCAAATATATTATCTTGTTTTTGAGTGCCCTTTTTTACGTTGGTTAAATATTGTTTTAATGCACCAACACTTGGGTCTATTCCTATGGCATTATCATTTAAAATAACGAGCAAGTTGGCATTGGTAACGCCTGCATGGTTCAGACCTTCAAAAGCCATTCCGCTGGCAATGGAGGCATCACCAATAACGGCTATATGATGCTTTTTAAAATCATCTTGAATTTGTGCTGCAATAGCCATGCCTAATGCTGCCGAAATAGAGGTAGATGAATGTCCTGTGCCAAACATATCATAGATACTTTCAGAACGTTTGGGAAAGCCACTAATGCCATGTAGTTGGCGGTTGGTGTCAAAATTGGCTTTTCTTTCCGTTAGTATTTTATGAACATAAGCTTGATGCCCAACATCCCAAATTAATACATCATCTGGTGTATTAAATACATAATGCAAAGCAATAGTTAATTCCACAACACCTAGACTAGCACCTAAATGGCCTTCTTTGGTAGCCACAATATCAATAATAAATTGACGTAATTCTTTAGCTAAAACAGGTAGTTTATTTTGATTTAATGCCCGTAAATCTGCTGGGTTATTAATTGTATCAAGAATAATTGAATTCATTTATGAGGAATATGTTGTAAAATTATTAAAATAGCCCAAATATTTTTATTATTTCCTATTAAATAGAATAAATACTTCTAGTAACTTCCTTATATTTGAGGAATTATATTAAAACCTCTAATTTTTAATTTTGGAAAATGAAAAATAACTACGCAAAAAAGTTGCTTTTTTTAGCCATTTTGGTGTTCGCCAATGTGGTTTATGCGCAAAGTAACTTAATGGAATCGAATTACGCCTCTGTAATTCAAAATTATCTGAATCAAAATAAAGAAAAATATGGCTTAACAGTAAGTGATATTTCAGATTTATCAGTGGATAATGAATTCCTTTCAAAAAACAGCAAAATTACGCATGTTTATGTTAATCAAAGGTACCAAGGTATTCCGATTTTAAATGCTCTGTCAAGTGTTGCTATTAAAGGGAATGCTGTCTTTTATTATGCCAATAGATTTACAGGTAATGTTAATCAAAGAGTTAATACAACATCTCCACAATTAACGGCAAAGCAAGCAATTCATAATGTTGCGGCACAATTAAATTTGGGCGCTGTACAGGATTTAGATTTAATTGAAAAGAATAATAATATCTACCTGTATTCAAATGGTTTTGTTTCTCAAACTACCATTCCAGTTAAATTAGTGTATTTTCAAAACGAAGCAGGAAACTTAACCCTTTCATGGGATTTAAGTATTCATACTTTGGATGGTGCTAATTGGTACAGTGTTCGTGTTGATGCAATTACAGGTGAAATTATTAATCAAAACGATTGGATTTTAACGTGTAATTTCGGCGATTTGGATCATGATAATCATGGTCATGTTTCAAATACTGTAAAACAAGTAGAATCTAATTTCACTTTGTTTAAAGAGGTCTCTTATTTAGCTGATGGCTCTCAATATAATGTGTTTGCACTTCCAGTAGAAAGTCCAAACCATGGAAACAGAACATTGTTAGTAGAACCGGCAAACCTTAATGCTTCTCCTTATGGATGGCATGATACGAATGGTTTAGCTGGTGCTGAATTTAATGTAACCCGTGGAAATAACGTATGGGCTATGGAAGATAGAGATGGAAATGATGGCATAGGCTACTCTCCTAATGGCTCAGCTTCATTAAACTTCGATTTTCCATTGGATATCAATCAGGAACCTGAAGGTTATCAAAACGTTTCGATCACGAATTTGTTTTATATAAATAATGTGATGCATGATATTTGGTATCAATATGGTTTTGATGAACCAAGTGGTAACTTTCAATCTAATACATACGGAAATGGTGGCCTGGGTAATGACAACGTACGTGCTGATGCTCAAGATGGGAATGGGCTTAATGGCTCCATTAACAATGCTACATTTGGCACGCCTCCAGATGGAAATAATCCAAGTATGCGCATGTTTTTATGGTCACCTGCTGCAGGTTTACAAGATTTAGTTACTGTAAATAATAGTTCTGTAGCCGGAACATATACAGCTGTTAATCCAGCAACGGCAGCACCAAACAATATACCAGGAATTGGCGTGACACCTGTTACAGCTGATTTACAATTGGTTAATGATGGGTCTGTAAACCCAACGGAAGGCTGTAATCCAATTGCAAGTGTAGCCGGTAAAATTGCCGTAATAAGACGAGGAACTTGTCCTTTTATAGATAAAATACAAAATGCGCAGGATGCTGGAGCCGTTGCCGTTATTGTTATTAATCATAATAACCCAACTAATGATCCAGCTTACGTTCCTTACGTAAACATGGCAGGAGAAACAAATCCTGTTTTCTCAATTCCATCTGTATTTATGAATTTTGATGATGGCGAATTATTAATTGCAGCCATGGCGAATGAAACCGTTAATGTTACTTTGCAAGGACCAAGTCCTTTTATGCTTGATGGCAGCTTGGATAACATGATTGTAGCACATGAATATGGTCATGGTATTTCAAATCGTTTAACAGGTGGGCCTAGCCAAGCAGGTTGTTTAACAAACGAAACTCAGATGGGTGAAGGTTGGTCTGATTGGTTTGCAATGATGATTACCTTACAAGGAACTGAAGACTATGCTGCTGGACGTGGTATGGTAACCTATGCTTCTGGGCAAGGCGTAAATGGAATAGGTATTAGAAATGCTAAATATGCAACTGATTTTTCTGTAAATGGTTTCACGTATGGAGACACCAATAATACGGCTCAAGTGTCACAACCACATGGTATTGGCTTTATTTGGGGCACGATGTTATATGATTTAACGGAGGCTTATGTTTCTAAATATGGTTTTGATGACGATATTTACAATGGAACAGGCGGAAATAATAAAGTAATGCAATTAGTAATAGATGCACTTAAATTACAACCTTGTAACCCTGATTTTATTGAAGGTCGTGATGCGATTTTAGCTGCCGATATGGCAACTACAGGAGGTGAAGACCAATGTATGATTTGGGAAATATTCTCTAATAGAGGTCTAGGTGTTAATGCATCTGGTGGTAGTAAATTTAGTAGAACAGATCAAGTTGAGAATTTCGATATGCCTCTAGAAACAGATCCTACGTTACAAAACTGTACTAGCTTAAGTGTGGACGAATTTAAACAAAGCGATTACAAAGTGTATCCAAACCCAACAAATAATAACTTGTTTATTAAAACGAATAAGAGTTTTGGTCAAGTAACTATGACTATTACAGATATTAACGGAAGACAGGTTTACAGTCAGAAAGTTGATTTATTTGGAACAGTTGAAGTTAACATGAATACACTACAATCTGGTATTTATATATTAAACATGAAAGGCCAGAATATTGATGCTAACCATAAAATTATTAAAAACTAATAATTTTTAAATGATATTTTAAAAAGGCAACTAGTAATTTAGTTGCCTTTTTTATTTTTGTAAAATGGAGATATGTTTTGATGATGCTTATTTTATGAGGAAAGCCTTAATGGAAGCTGAAATAGCTTTTGATAAAGGCGAAATTCCAGTTGGTGCTGTTATTGTAATTGATAATAGAGTTATAGCTCGAGGTCATAATTTAACCGAAATGCTAAATGATGTTACTGCTCATGCCGAAATGCAAGCCATTACAGCCGCTGCAAATTTTTTAGGTGGTAAATATTTACACAACTGCACATTATATGTTACGTTAGAGCCTTGCCAAATGTGTGCTGGTGCATTGTATTGGAGTCAAATAAGTAATATTGTTTATGGCGCTCGTGATGAAGAACGTGGTTGCATAAACTTACAAATCAAACTACATCCTAAAACACTTATAAAAGGAGGTGTTTTGGCAGATGAAGCTGCTTTATTATTAAAGCGTTTTTTTATTGAAAGAAGAAATTTAAATTAAAACTTATTTCGCTTTTGGCTTTCGCGCATTTTATCTAGATTTTCTTGTGTAAGCATGTAGTCACTCATTTTCTTATCTTTCCATCGATACCAAGAAAAGAGCGGAAAAACGATAAAAAACAAGCCTAATACGCCGCCTCCAACTAATTTAGGAGCGTATTCTAAATCCAGTGTTAAACCACAAATTATAGCAGTTAATGAGGTGATTAGTAAAACTATAATAATGTATTTCATAACTAATTAGTAATATTAATAAGTTTAGTTCGGTATGCGGTTAATAATTTTGATTTAGATACAAATCCATAATATTTTCCGTCTTTAATAACAGGTAGGTTCCAAGCATTCGTGTCTTGAAACTTTTGCATAACCATTCTCATACTATCAATCTTATAATCAATATAGCCTGGAGGTAAATGCATAAAAGTTTCAACCGAAGTAGTATTGTACAATGCTTGATCAAACATAATATTCCTAATATCATCTAACAAAATAATACCAACAAGGTTGTTGTCTTCGTTTATAACAGGAAACATATTTCTATTCGATTTGGCAACACCTTCATGAAGCATCTCTCCTAGAGACATGTCCGGACGAAGCGCTATAAAGTTTTTTTCAATAACACTATCAATATCCATAGATGTCAGCACATTTTGATCTTTATCATGGGTAAGCAAATCACCTCTTTCAGCTAATTCTCGGGTATAAATAGTATGTTCCATATAGTTTTTCGTAATCATATATGAAATGGCTACGGTAATCATTAAGGGAAGAAATAAAACATATCCACCGGTAATTTCAGCAATTAAGAAAATGGCAGTTAAAGGGGCGTGAATAACACCTGCAATAAGTCCGGCCATTCCAACCAATGTGAAGTTTGATTCAGATACCTGATGCCCGAAACCTATATTGTTGATTATTTTAGCCACGACATTCCCCAAAGCACTTCCCATAACCATAGTTGGAACAATTACACCTCCAACACCACCCGCGGCAAATGTCGTGGTCATAGCAATAGCTTTAAAAATAGTAAAGCCAATTAATAAGACAATTACAACCCAAATGTTATCAAGATACTTGTCAAAAAAAGTAGAACCCAATGCATGGAGGTAATTTCCATCATAAAGGTCTCTGGTAAAGCTTAAACCTTCACCGTAAAGCGGCGGAATAAAGTAAAGCATAACACCAATTGCAAAACCACCGACAAGTAGTTTCGTGAATTTGGATTTAAATCGATCAAAAAATGCATAAACAGCGAAATAAATTTTAGTAAAGTAAATGGAGCCAATGGCCGTACCCAAACCTAAAATGATATAAAAAGCGGTATCTCTAATGGTAAATTTATCAGTAACTGTAAAATCGAAAAGCACCTCATCTCCTAAAAAGAAATACGAGGTTAAAACCGAAGAAATAGAAGCAATAAGCAAAGGTAATAATGAAGCAAAAGTTAAATCCAAACTGAATACTTCAACAGCAAAAACAATAGCTGCAATAGGTGATTTAAACATTGAAGCTATCGCGCCAGCAGTAGCACAGGCTATTAATAATGTTCGTGTCTTTTTATCAATATGCATCAATCTACTTAAATTAGAACTGATGGCCGAACCAGACGTAATAGCTGGACCCAATAAACCAACAGAACCACCAAACCCAACGGTTAATGGCGCCATGATTATTGGATGATAGATTAACTTATAGGATAACAGTCCTTTTTGTCTTAAAAGCGAATATAAAAGCGATGGCACAGCACGTTTAATAAAAGGAGGGACAGATGGCGTCATGGCTTTTTTAAACACATATTTTTTTAATAAATAAACCAGAAATAAACCTATAAATGGTAAAATAAAATAGAGTTGATTTTCAGAAAAAACAATTCCCTTGTCTAAAAACAGTTGAATAGAATAGGTGATGTTTTTTAGGGTTAAAGCAGCGATACCTGTAGATAAACCAACAAAAATACTTAACAATAAAACAAAGTTTTTTTGAGAGATATATTTATACCTCCAAATCATAGCGTGTTTTATGGCCGATTTAATATTCATTTATTGTAGTAATTCCGCTTTTGTGACTAGTAAATCCTCTAAATATATTTGTCGTAAGGTTTCCACATACGGTCTTTTGTTATAATAGCCTTGTTTGAATTGTTCAATAGCCGTATTGATTAACGTTTCTGATAAAGCTATATTTCCTGTTTGCTGGGCTATTAAAGCTAAATAATAATTTGCGTCGGCACTAATGCCTCGACCGTGCTCTAGGCGTTTTTCAAAATTATATGTCGCTTTATCAAAATCTCCAGATTCGTAATAGGCAATGCCACGATATAAAAATGCGGTAAGCTCTACCCAGTCTTCGCCTGACTCTTCTATTTCTTGATTAATGTATGTGTCAAAATAAAAAATAGAATTATCATAATCCTTTAGGCCTAAATAGGCAATGCCTCGCCAATAGTCTACACTATGACCTTGCGGCTGATCCACAAAATTTGGTGTTAAGGTATCAGAGGCATCAAAATCGGCAATGGCTTTTTTATAATCTCTATAAAACCACAAATATAAATACCCTCGCCAAGGAATACGGGTCACAGAATCTAAGGGAATAGCTTTATCATATTGTTCTTTCCATTTATGAGGTATACCTCGTTTTAAATACGCAACGGAAAGTTCATAAACTGCTTGTTCATACGTAGAATCTATTTCAATAGCGCGTGCAATACCGTTAATGCTACCAGCTGAACCTTGTCCAAAATTGGTAACACCAAAACTGTAGGCTTCTTCGGCTTTCTCACGCTTTGATTTACATGAAAACAGACAAAGAACTACAAAGATACTAAGGGATAATTTCCGTAATCTCGCCATTTTCTATTCGATAGGATATATACATATAGGAATCTCTAAAATCATCATGTACATAATTTGGATTCCATATTTTAAGTTCTGTTGTAAGTTGAAATAATTGGTCTACCAACCGTTTGTTAAAGGTTTTAGGATGTAGGTCTAAATCATTTTCATGGATAACATAACGTCCAGCTTCCCCTTTACAATTTATAACAAATCGGATGTTTAAATATCCTGAATCTGTGTAATTCTCGTTTTTATAATTTGAAAGAATAAAGGTGCGTAAACCATTTTTACCTTTGCTATAAGTTGCGCGTTCTGGATTATAATATTGTAAAATATAGTTTTCATTGCAAACTTCAAAACCGTTGCTTAACAAAGCTGTTTCAGGTTCAATATACTCAACGGCATGTGTATATTTTTGTTCAGGTACAAACTTATAATTAAACACATAATAGGCATAACCATATAAAGCAAATAAGGCAATGGTAAGCCCTAAAACAACATACATAATAATTTTAAAAACGCGTTTCCACTTCATTAGTTAAAACTACTAAAAAAATTGTCCCGATAGGCTATCGGGACAAATTATAAATTTTAAGATTTTAAGTTCAGCTTTAAACTCAATTCTTCTAGTTGTTTATTGTCTAGTGGCGCAGGCGCATCAATCATGACATCACGTCCTGAATTGTTTTTCGGGAATGCAATGAAATCACGAATGGTTTCTTGACCACCCAAAATAGCAACCAATCTATCCAATCCAAATGCCAAACCACCATGTGGAGGTGCACCATATTGAAAGGCATCCATTAAAAAGCCGAATTGGGCTTTAGCTTCTTCTTTTGTAAAACCTAAATAATCGAACATTAAGGCTTGGATTTTTTTATCGTGAATACGTATAGAGCCACCTCCAATTTCGTTTCCGTTTAATACCAAATCATAAGCATTGGCTTTTACTTCGCCAGGATTGGTTTCTAATAGTTCTAACTGTCCAGGTTTTGGTGATGTAAACGGATGGTGCATGGCATGGTAACGCTCCGTTTCGTCATCCCATTCCAAAAGTGGAAAATCCATAACCCAAAGTGGTGCAAATTCATTTGGTTTACGCAAATCTAAACGCTCTGCTAATTCCATACGTAGTGCGCTTAATTGTGCACGCACTTTATTTGTAGGTCCAGAAAGTACACAGACTAAATCCCCAGGTTTAGCTCCTGTTTTTTCTGCCCATTTAGCTAAATCGTCTTGGTCAAAAAATTTATCTACCGATGATTTATACGTGCCATCATCATTACAACGACTATATATCATGCCTAAAGCGCCAATTTGCGGGCGTTTAACCCAATCAATCAGTTTGTCAATTTCTTTTCTCGTATAACTATTTCCACCAGGAACAGCAATACCAATTACTAATTCGGCATCATTAAAAACACCAAAGTCTTTATGTTGAGCAACATCATTTAACTCGCCAAATTCCATTCCGAAACGAATATCTGGTTTGTCATTTCCATATAAACGCATGGCATCATCATAAAGCATGCGTGGGAATTCTGAAATTTCAACACCATTCACTTCTTTTAAAAGGTGTCTGGTTAAACCTTCAAAAGCATTTAAAATATCTTCTTGTTCTACGAAAGCCATTTCGCAGTCAATTTGTGTAAATTCGGGTTGTCTGTCAGCTCGTAAATCTTCATCTCGGAAACATTTTACAATCTGAAAGTATTTATCCATACCTCCAACCATCAACAATTGCTTAAAGGTTTGTGGGCTTTGCGGAAGTGCATAAAATTGCCCTTCATTCATCCTAGAAGGCACCACAAAGTCACGAGCACCTTCTGGCGTTGATTTGATTAAGTACGGTGTTTCCACTTCTATAAAACCTTCTTTTGATAAGTAGTTCCTAACCTCTTGTGTCACTTTATGACGAAAAATCAGGTTGTTTTTAACGGGATTACGACGAATATCTAAATAGCGATATTTCATACGAATATCTTCGCCACCATCCGTTTTATCTTCAATTGTAAAAGGAGGTAACAAGGATTCATTTAAGATATCCATTTTAGACACCAATATTTCAATATCACCTGTTGGGATATTGGCATTTTTAGAAGCGCGCTCAATAACGGTTCCTGTAACTTGAATAACAAATTCACGCCCTAATTTCTGTGCTTTTTCCATCATGGCTTTTGGTGTGCGTTCTTCATCAAAAACGAGTTGGGTAATACCATAGCGGTCGCGTAAATCGACCCAAACAATAAAACCTTTATCGCGTGATTTTTGAACCCAACCAGAAAGGGTTACTTCGGTATTGGTATGTGATGCTCGTAATTCACCACAGGTATGACTTCTATACATAAATTTGTTGTTTTTATACCTAGCAGGTATATGCGGATGCAAATTTAAGCAAGTTAACCGATTATCAAATAAAAAAAGCCTCAACATTTGTTGAGGCTTCCCGCTATTAGCCAATCTTTTATTTGAGGGTACAAGAATTGGCCTTAAATATTTTCTGTTTTTGTTGTTTTCTTCCGATACCACATTTTTAATTGCATGGATAAAAAGAATAAAATTGGAACCACAATCAAGGTTAAAAATGTTGCAACTAGCAAGCCGTAAATTACCGTCCATGCTAATGGACCCCAAAATACCACATTATCTCCACCCATGTAAATATTTGGGTCTAATTCACTAAATAACGTGAAAAAATTGATATTTAACCCAATTGCTAATGGAATTAATCCTAAAATAGTTGTAATAGCCGTTAGTAAAACTGGACGTAAACGTGCTTTACCCGCTCTTACAATACTTTCGAATAAATCTTCTTTACTCAAATACTCATGGTCCTCTAAATCTAATTCGTGTTTCTTTCTGTCAATTAATAATTGCGCATAATCGAGCAATACCACACCGTTATTTACAACGATTCCAGCTAAAGAAATAATACCAACCATGGTCATCATAATAACGAAAGCACTTCCCGTCATTACAATACCACCAAATACACCAATCAGGCTTAAAAATATGGCGAGCATAATAATGGTTGGTTTAGAAATGGAGTTGAATTGAAATATTAAAATAAAGAAAATCAACCCTAAACCTGTACCAAATGCACCCATTAAAAATGCCATTTGTTTATTTTGCTCTTCAATTTGACCGGTATAATCTATGTGAATGTCTGCTGGAAGATTTTTGTAACCCTTCATTTCATTCTGAATTTGCTTAACAATGGCGCCCGCATCGGTATAGCCTGGGGACAAGGCTGAATAAACGGTAACCACACGTTTAGTAGCCTTATGTTTTATAGCGCTAAAACTAGAGTTGTTTTCATGTTTAGTAACCGCAGATACAGGAATACTTTTTAATTGCCCGGTGTTATCTCTAAACGTGATGTTTTGGTTAAATAAAGCACTGGTATTGTAGCGGTTTTCTTCATTAAAACGCACGTAAATATCAAAATCATCGCCATCCTCTTTATAAATACCTGCTTTGGTTCCGAAAATAGAATTACGTAATTGTTGGCCAACTTGAGCGGCACTAATACCTAATTCTCCTGCTTTTTCTCTGTCAATAATAACACGCATGGATGGCTTATCTTTATTCACATCAATTTTCAATTCGTCAATACCCGAAATATTTTTAGTATTAATGAATTCGCGCATGCTTTCAGCGGTATTAATCAGCTCGTCATAGTCATCGCCTTCAATTTCAATATTAATTGGAGATCCAGCTGGTGGTCCATTGGCATCTTTTTCAACAGAAATAAGAACACCAGGATAAATACCAACTAATGCTTCTTGAACTTTTTGACGCAGCAACTCACTATCTTCACCTTGGCGATATTTATACTCGCGCATGGATGCTGTAATTTTTGCTTTGTGTGGCATTTCAGCCGATGACCCACTATCTGTTTGTGGATTTCCTGCACCTTCACCAACTTGTGAAACCGCACTTTCTACCATGTAGTTATAATCACCATCACGGTATTGTTCATCATTAACTACGGTGTAAACGCGCTTTTCAATTTCTTTGGTTATGGCGTTTGTTTTTTCAATAGCTGTTCCTTGTGGATATTCTATATAAACAATAATTTGATTTGGCTTATTGTCTGGAAAAAATTCTACTTTGGTTCGTTGTGTAGATAATGATATCCCGAAAGCCACAAAAGAAAAAACTAAAAGCACAAAAGTTCCAATGGTTAAACCGTATAAACGCCATCCAGATAAAGCCCAGCGCAACTGATTTTCATACCAACGCTCTAAACGTACCAAGGTTTTAGTTTGAAAGTTATTGGCCCACTTACGAAGGAATAATCTATAAGCCCACTGCATTATAGCGGTGAAAATCATTAGTGTTCCTAAACCGCGATATTCGCCACCAAAAATAAGTATCAAAATACCGAAACCTGCTATTATAGACGTGTTACGGATAATTTTTTTAAGTTCCATATCCTTATCTTCGGTACTCATAAACTGCGAGACTAAAACCGAATTAAAGAAAATAGCAACAAATAAGGATGAACCTAGAACTACGGAAAGTGTTATGGGCAATATCATCATAAACTGTCCCATAATGCCTGGCCATAAACCTAAAGGTATAAATGCGGCAACCGTTGTGGCTGTTGAAATAATAATAGGAAAGGCAATTTCGCCAATACCTTTTTTAGCCGCTTCAATACGGCTCATGCCTTCCTCGTCCATTAAACGATACACGTTTTCTACTACCACAATTCCATTATCTACCAACATCCCAAGACCCATAATTAATCCGAAAAGAACCATGGTATTTAAACTTTGGCCTAAAAGGTTCAATATCATAAGAGATATAAACATAGACATAGGTATGGCAAACCCAACAAATATGGCGTTCTTAAACCCTAAAAAGAACATTAAAACCAGAACGACTAGAATCACACCAAAAATAATGTTGTTTACCAAGTCGTCTACTTGACCAATAGTTACTGGCGATTGATCATTAGCGATGCTCACCTTCAAATCCTGTGGAAACTTATTGTCAATGGCATTTTGAACAATAACTCTAATTTGTTCCGCAGCATCAACCATGTTTTTTCCAGCACGTTTTTTAACGTCTAGCATAACAACAGGTTCACCAAACTCACGCGCATATGTTGTTTTATCTTCTTCGTGAAATGTTACTGTTGCTACATCTTTTAAATACGTGGCTTTACCTTTTTCTGCTTTTACTACAAAGTTTTCTAAC
Source organism: Bizionia sp. M204 (assembly GCF_023205095.1). Classification (GTDB taxonomy): domain Bacteria; phylum Bacteroidota; class Bacteroidia; order Flavobacteriales; family Flavobacteriaceae; genus Algorimicrobium; species Algorimicrobium hallyeonense. The sequence continues at coordinate 3,203,248 of NZ_CP046242.1, forward strand.
TCACTTGGTGTTTCTATTTCACCAAGGATACGAATGGTTCTACGCTGACCACTGGCTATTAAGTTTCCAGCAGACATGGTTACGTTTCCGTTATTAATAGCGCCTATAATATCGTTAAAAGTAACATCGGCAGCCATCATTTTATAAATATCTACGGCAACTTCAACTTCTTTATCTTGAGCACCACGAATATCCACTTTCTTGATTTCTAATAAATCTTCTATCTCATCTTGAAGTACTTCGCCATATTCTTTAAGTTTTTCAATAGGATAATCGCCCGAAATATTAATGTTTAAAATGGGCATTTCTTCAGAAAGGCTTAATTCAAACACATCAGGTTTTACCTTGGCACCATTGGACATTGGCCAATCTTCGCCTGCCGTTTTGGTGTCTATTTCATCCTTTACCTTTTGTTTGGCTTGCTCAACGGTAAGATTTTCATCAAATTCCACAATAATCATGGAGAAATCTTCTTGTGATGTTGAGGTTATTTCCACCACATTACTAACGGTTTTTAGTTCGTCCTCAAGTGGGTCTGTAATAAGTTTTTCAATATCTTCTGCAGTATTTCCAGGGTATATTGAGCTAACATATATTTTAGTTTCGTTTACTTCAGGAAAATTTTCACGAGGCATTTCAAAAAATGCAGCAACACCTAAATAAAACATCACTAGAATTAGGACATACATGGTGGTCTTGTTGTTGATTGCCCATGATGATAAACCAAATTCTTTATCGACTTGTTTTTTCTTTTTAGTCATTAGTTTCTTTTTAGTTGTTAGTGCTTTCAGTTTGCATATCTACAACTCTAACGGTTTGACCATCTTTAACACTTCTAGCGCCTTCTTGAACAATTTCAGCACCATCTTCTATGCCTTCTAAAACCTCAATAACGTCTCCTTGTGTTTTTCCTGTTTTTATAATAACGCGTTTAACGTCTCCTTCACCATTATTGTTTTTGTTAGAAAGAATATAAATGTACTGTTCGCCATCTGCATTTTCAGAAATAATACTTTGTGGAATTAGTAAGGCCTTTTCACTTGTATAATCGTTAATTTTAAGACGCGCTGTTAAGTTTGGTTTAATATTATTGTCCTTATTTGGCACACTCACTTCTACTTTAAAGGTTCGGTTCGCAGGATTAATATAATCGCCAGCTTGACGCACTTTAGTCTCAATGGTTTCTCCTAAAATTGGAAATTCAACCGTAACATCTTTGCCTTTTGTTACACTACCAATATAGCTTTCAGGAATATCCGTTTCTATATACATATTATCTAGATTTACAATACGCATTAGTTGACTTTGTCCTGCCATAACCACACTTCCTTGTTCGGTAATGATATCGTCTATGGTACCAGAAAAAGGTGCAGTAACCGTGGTTTTTGAAATTTGTTGTTTTAGTTGATTCACTGCTTCTGCTTGCGATTCTGAAGAAGATTTAGCCTGTAAATATTGGATTTCACTGCCAATATTCTGATCCCACAAACGCTTTTGACGTTCAAAGGTTGTTTTGGCTAAATTTGCTTGAATTTCTAATTGTGCTAGTTGCTGACTTAAACCACCATCATCAATTTTAGCAAGAATTTGTCCTTTTTTTACCTGCTGACCTTCCTTTACATAAACCTTGGTTAAAATACCATTGTATTCTGGCGTTACAACTAATAAATCTTTAGTGGTAACATTACCTTGTATTTCTAATTGGTGCTTGAAAACCTCCTCTTTTGCCTTAAAAGTAGTTATTAAAGGTACTTTTTTAATAGTATCTAGTTTTGCTATTTTTTCATTTAATAAGGCCATCTGGTCATTAAGCTCTTGTTGCTTGGTATCAATTTGCGAACGTCTTTCTTTTAATTCAGATAAATTGTTTGATGCTAAAACAGCATCAAGCGATTTTTCATTTTTACTGCCACAAGACGATATGATAAGGGCAAGAATAATTAGGATTTTTATATTTTTCATGATTTTATTGTGATGGATTGGCTTAATAATTTAGTGTGTTTAGTACGGTTTCTAGTTCAGATTTTTTGGTAATAACATTAAACATAGACTGCAAATATTCTTGTTGAGCCGTATACAGTTGTGTTTGTGCTTGCCTTAAATCAAAACTGGACGCAATACCTTCAAAAAATTTAGTTTGGTTCTTTTCTTCAATGCGTTCTGCTAAATTTAAATTCTGTTGCTTGTTTTGATATTCTTCAATGGCAAACTGGTAGTCACTTTTTGCAGCTGATATTTGAAATTTTAACTGCTGTTCGGTTTCTGTTAGTTCCTCTTGAGCTATTTCTAAATTTATTTGAGCGCGCTGGGTTGCGGCACTCCGCATACCAGAACTAAATATGGGAATGGACATATTTACACCAAAAAGAGAAGACCCATACCATTCTTGATTATTGTTAGCAAAATTAAATTTTTCACCATAACCACTATATCCACCGTTTATAAATGCGCTTAAGGTTGGTAGAAAGCTGCTTTTCTCAAGTTTTAAAAGTAATTCTTGAGATTCCTCTTGGTTTTTTGCAATTTGGTAATCAATACTGTTTTCAATATTTTCATCTGCCTCCAAGAGCTCTAATGATATGTTTTGGAGCGTGAGAGTTTCTAAACTATCTATTAGAGAAATGGGCGTGTTTAAATCAATTCCCAACGTAATATTAAATAATTGATAGGCTATATCTTTAGAACGCTTGACATTATTTAAATAGTTTTTTAAACCCGTTAAAGTAATTTGCAATTGCTCCACGCTTTCTTCTTCCGCTAAACCATTTTGATATATTTTGGTAGTTTCAAAAAGATTTTTTTCAAGCACCTCAATGTTTTTATTGACAATGTTCAAGTTTTCTTCGGCTAAAAGCACGTTTCCATACGCGTTGATTACGGCATTTCTTACTTCTAAATCGGTTTTGATTTTAGCATTCTCTGAAATTTCTAGAAACACTTTTGCAGACTGTAACCCAACCAAATACGAGCCGTCAAAAAGTAGCTGACTTAAAGTAGCCGTAGCGTTTATGCTTTGCTTTGGACTAAATTCAACAGGTACAAATGTGCCTGGCGTACCACCTGCAAGTTCTGCTGGAAGTAAGGAAACTTGTTGTTTTATCCAATTTTGGTAATCTACAGCGCCATTTATTTGTGGCAAACCTGTAGCTGTGGTTTCCCATTTTTGTTTTTCGGCAGCTTCAATATCTCTAACAGCATTTTTAATGGATCGGTTATTTATTAAGGCATAATCTATCGCTTCTTGTAAGGTTAATGTACTTGGCGTTTCTTGAGCTATTAACCAAGTGGAAAATAATAGGCTGACTATTAATAGTGATTTATGTTTCATTGTTTGTTTTAGTCTATTTTTATTTTTGAGCTGTCACTTAATATGGTGTCTAATTTGTCAATTCCTTTTTTGGTGCTAATCCCGCGAATATGATATTCTAAATAATTATCCATTAACTGTTTCATGGGGAAATCATTGGTTGGAAATATATCAACATCCTTTAAGCTCATCATGGTATTAAAGTAGAGTCGGGATACAAATTCAACATCAATGGATTCACGATATAGTCCTTCTGATACACCACGAATTAAATTGTTTTTTACACAATCTTGCATGATGTGAAATTGATCGTTTTTTAGTGATTCGAAAATTTTCGGATAATATTTTTTAAGTTGGTATTGTGGTGATGATTTTTCATCTTTTAAATGGGTCATGGTGAATTTCTTGATTTCAAAAATTTCATCAATAGGATTTTGATTTAAAGCACAAATACAATCAATACCTTGCGAAATAAATTCAAACATATATAAGGTTGTTGCCTGAACTAATTTCGTTTTCGTTGCATAGTGTAGGTATATGGTTTTTTTCGATACACCAATTTCATTGGCAATATCGTCCATAGTCACGCTTTTAAACCCGAAGTTTAAAAACAAATCAGCCGAACTTTTAAGAATTTTATCTTTCATAATAAGGTGCAAATATATCAAAGGAAACTTTAAAAACCAAAAAAGTTTCCATAGTATTAACCTTTTCTTAATATTGGAGAAAGGTGTTGTAATAATTAAATGAATTGCCTTATTTTTGCTTTATGCAAAACACACCTTATTATCAGCAAGCATTTGTGGATTACTTGGATGCGTATATTCAAGAAAAAGAACCAAAATCGTTATACGATCCAATTAATTATATATTACAATTAGGTGGAAAACGCTTGCGTCCTGTTTTAACTTTAATGACTGCAGAGATTTTTGATTGTCACTATACCAAAGCGTTAAATGCGGCTTTAAGTATTGAAGTTTTTCATAATTTTTCATTGGTTCATGATGATATTATGGATGATGCACCTCTGCGAAGGGGTCAAGAAACCGTTCATGAGAAATGGGATTTAAACACGGGGATTTTATCCGGTGATGCCATGCTAATTATGGCGTATCAGTTGTTTGAAAACTATGATCCCGAAACGTTTCAAGCACTTGCTAAATTATTTAGCAAAACAGCTTTACAGGTTTGTGAAGGTCAGCAGTATGATGTAGATTTTGAAACTCGTGACGATGTGTCTATTCCTGAATATTTAAAAATGATTGAATACAAAACAGCCGTTTTGGTTGGTGCTGCTATGGAAATGGGTGCAATTGTTGCGCAGGTTCGGGAACAAGATAAACGCAATATGTATGAGTTTGGTTTAAATTTAGGAATTGCCTTTCAACTACAAGATGATTATTTAGATGCATTTGGCAATCCCGAAACATTTGGAAAACAAGTTGGTGGTGATATTATTGAAAACAAAAAAACTTATTTATATTTAAAAGCCTTGGAGTTTTCTAGTGATGATGATAAGCAGCAGCTTTTACATTTATTCAGTTTAAAACCTACCGACCAGACCAATAAAATAGAAACCATTAAAGATATTTTTAACACCTCTGGCTCTAGTTTAGCAACCAAGCAGGTTATAGAGGAATATACCAATAAAGCTTTTGGTATTTTAGAGCAGCTACAAATTTCTGAAGAAAAAAAGATGTTATTAAAAACGTTTGGTCAGCAGTTAATGAACAGGAATGTATAATGCAATTACCTACAACTTTTACCGATTTAATTGATGAAGCCAATCACTCCGAACTCTATCAGAAGTTAATTCAGCAATTGAATAAGGATTTAGCTTTGGCAAATGTGGATTTGGAATTGGATCTGGAAATACTCCCAACTAGTTTAAAATTCATGTTGCATGAAATGGTTTATAAATTAATCCAAGAAAAGTTCATGGATTATTTAAATCTGCTCTACATTATTGATGTTTCTGAAACCAAAGTTCGCGAGTTGGACGGTTCAGATACCATTATTATGGCAGAACAGGTGGCTTTTTTAGTGTTACAGCGCGAGTGGCAAAAGGTTTGGTTTAAGAATAGGTATTCATAAATTTATTTTTAAAAATAAATTCTAAAGAACGGCATCCAAGAACTTCCATAAATACTCTTATCTCTATCATACAGCACATCATAACGAATTCCAATAGCTGTAGACACGCGCCCACTACTTATGGTGTAACCAGCGCCTAAAAACAATGCTGGATACCAATAGTTCTCGTCTGCAATTAGAAGTCTATTTTCCCAATTCCGACTCACATTTAATTCTTCAAATTCAGCTGAAAGCTGCAATTGTGGAATAGGGTTAAAAAGTCCAAGAACACTTCCACCTAAAATAGTAGATTTGTAATAGTCCTTTCTAGAAGAATAGGTTCCGTTTAGTGAAACACCCATGGCAAATTGCGGGTTAAAACGATAAATAGCACTTGGTGCCAACGTCCCGCTGAAGTAATCACCAGAAAAACTTAATCCAACGGCGCCACCAAAACGCACATGACTCCAAAAATCATTTGAATTATTTTGTGCGGTAACACTCAAAGTAATGAGGCAGAAAAAACCTATGAAGATACTATTTAATTTACGAAATAAAGAATCCTGTTTCATTTTCAAAATTTTAGTTAATTACATGTTATAAATGTAAGAAAACCATATCTAATTTTAGTAAAAGTTGTACTTTTGTATAAATTTAGTCTGAACGATTCAGTTTTAATTCATTTATGGATAAATATTCTTTTTTAAACGCAGCACATTCAGCATACTTTGCTGATTTATACGACCAATATTTACAAAACCCAGATTCTGTCGAGCCAAGTTGGAGAGCCTTTTTTCAAGGTTACGACTTTGGTAGTGAAAGCTATGGCATAACAGACAAGGTGGAAACAGAGCAAGTTATGGGAACGGATGTTTCCTGCGAACATGTTTCTATTAGTGTCACCAAAGAATTTCAGGTATTACAATTAATTGATGGGTATCGTAATCGTGGACATTTGTTTACAAAAACAAACCCTGTTCGTGACAGACGTACGTATTCGCCTACTTTGGCTATTGAAAATTTCGGACTATCAGAATCCGATTTGGATACCACCTTTAATGCAGGAGACACCATAGGTTCTGGCGTAAAAACATTGCGCGCCATTATTAAGCATTTAGATAATATATATTGTCACTCAATAGGAGTAGAATATATGTATATCAGAAAACCTGAAGAAATTAAATGGTTTCAGGAAAAATTGAGTATTAATGACAATCTGCCAAATTTTGATGCAGATCAGAAGAAACATATTCTTAAAAAATTAAACGAGGCCGTTTCCTTTGAAACCTTTTTACATACCAAATATGTAGGACAAAAACGATTCTCTTTAGAAGGAGGTGAGTCTTTAATCCCAGCATTAGACGCCTTAATTGAAAGTGCTTCGGATTATGATGTGAAAGAATTTGTAATGGGAATGGCACACCGTGGCCGTTTAAGTACATTGACAAATATTTTCGGAAAATCGGCTAAAGATATCTTTAGTGAATTTGACGGTAAAGATTATGAGCAGGAGGTTTTTGATGGTGATGTGAAATATCATTTAGGTTGGACCAGTGATAGAGAAACCAATAACGGCAATAAAATTAATTTAAATATTGCCCCAAACCCGTCGCATTTAGAAACCGTAGGCGCCGTAGTTGAAGGTATAGTTAGAGCTAAACAAGATGATAAATATGCCGATAATCCATCGCAAGTATTACCAATAGTTGTTCATGGTGATGCTGCTATTGCAGGTCAAGGCTTGGTGTATGAAATTGTTCAAATGTCGCAATTAGATGGTTATAAAACGAGTGGAACCATTCACATAGTTGTTAATAATCAGATCGGTTTTACTACCAATTATTTGGATGCACGATCTAGTACATATTGTACAGATATTGCCAAAGTAACACTATCTCCTGTATTACATGTTAATGCAGACGATGTGGAAGCTGTTGTTCACGCCATGTTATTCGCATTGCATTTCAGAATGAAATTTAAACGTGATGTATTTATCGATTTATTAGGCTATAGAAAATATGGTCATAATGAAGGGGATGAGCCACGTTTTACACAACCAAAATTGTATAAAGCTATTGCAAAACATCATAACCCAAGAGATATTTATGCTGAAAAGCTTATTTCTGAAGGAATTATTGATGAGGATTATGTTAAAAAACTGGAAGAAGACTATAAAAATAAACTAGAAGAAAATTTAGAAGATTCTAGAAAAGAAGATAAAACGGAAATCACACCATTCATGCAAAACGAATGGGAAGATTACACAACTGCGGACGAAAATAAAATGATGGAACCGGTTGATACAACTTGTAGCAAAGCCGATCTAGAAAAAGTAACCAAAGTTATTTCAAATCTTCCAAAGGATAAAAAATTCATTCGTAAAATTGAACGCTTAATACAGTCTAGACAAACCATGTTTGATGAAAACAAACTAGATTGGGCTATGGCAGAACATTTAGCTTATGGAACCTTATTATTAGATGGTAACGATGTTAGAATTTCTGGTCAAGATGTGGAGCGTGGAACGTTTTCTCACAGACATGCCGTTGTAAAAGTAGAGGATAGTGAGGAAGAAATTATCCTTCACAATCAATTAAGTGATGATCAAGGTAAATTCTATATTTATAACTCATTGCTATCAGAATATGGTGTTGTAGGTTTTGATTATGGTTATGCCATGGCAAGCCCTAGAACTTTAACTATTTGGGAAGCCCAGTTTGGCGATTTTAGTAATGGTGCACAAATTATGTTGGATCAATACATCTCTGCAGCCGAAGATAAATGGAAACTTCAAAACGGATTAGTTATGCTTTTACCGCATGGTTATGAAGGGCAAGGAGCAGAACATTCTTCCGGACGTATGGAGCGTTATTTGCAACTGTGTGCCAAGGATAATATGTTTGTGGCCGACTGTACAACGCCAGCCAATATGTTTCATATATTACGCAGACAAGTAAAAGCTGAATACCGCAAACCTTTAATTATATTTACACCAAAAAGTTTGTTGCGTAACCCTAAAGTGGTTTCAACCGTTGACGAATTTGCAAATGGAAGTTTCCAAGAAGTAATAGACGATCAGGAAATTAAAACTACTGATGTAAAATCATTAGTATTTGTTACTGGTAAGTTCTATTATGATTTACAGGAAGAGCGCGAAAACTTAAATCGTAAAGATGTAGCTTTGGTAAGAATAGAACAATTATTCCCATTGCCAACAGAAGCTATTAGAGGGATAATGAAGAAATATAAAAATGCCGAAGAAATTGTTTGGGCTCAAGAAGAACCAAGAAACATGGGCGCATATAGCCACATGTTAATGCATTTAGACGAAACCAAAACATTTAGAGCGGTATCGCGTAGACCTTATGGAGCACCAGCAGCTGGTAGTTCTGTACGTTCTAAAAAACGTCATAAAGAAGTTATAGACTTCGTGTTTGACAAAACGAAAAACAACCAACATTAAAATATTAAAAACTAAAACAGTATCACGATGATTTTAGAAATGAAAGTTCCTTCGCCAGGAGAATCTATTACAGAAGTAGAAATTGCAACATGGTTAGTTGCGGATGGTGATTACGTAGAAAAAGACCAAGCTATTGCAGAAGTAGATAGTGACAAAGCAACTTTAGAATTGCCTGCCGAAGCTAGTGGAACCATAACACTTAAAGCAGAAGAAGGTGACGCTGTAGAAGTTGGAGCGGTTGTGTGTTTAATTGATACGTCAGCTGAAAAGCCAGGAGGCGGATCAGAAAAGGATGCGCCAGAATCCTATAAAGGTGGTGGCGATGAAGGTGGCGCTACAAAAAAAGAAACCGAAGAATTAGTTAAAGATTTGGATTCAGATAAGAAGAAATCTAATCATGATAAAGCATCAAATCCTGCTAATAAATCATACGCATCTGGTGTTGCTAGTCCTGCAGCTAAAAAGATTCTAGCTGAAAAAGATATGGATGCTTCAGAAATTTCAGGGACTGGAAAAGACGGTCGCGTTACTAAAGATGATGCTGTAAAAGCAGTGCCTTCTATGGGAACACCAACAGGTGGAAACCGATCAAGCACTAGAAGTAGAATGTCTATGTTAAGACGTAAAGTAGCAGAACGTTTAGTGGAAGCTAAAAATACAACGGCTATGCTTACTACGTTTAACGAAGTAGATATGTCGCCAATTTTTGCATTGCGAAATGAATACAAAGAAGCTTTTAAAAACAAGCATGGTGTAGGGTTAGGCTTTATGTCTTTCTTTACTTTAGCTGTTGTTAGAGCTTTGAAAATGTATCCAGATGTAAACTCTATGATCGATGGAAACGAAATGATTACTTATGATTTCGTTGATATATCTATAGCTGTTTCTGGTCCAAAAGGATTAATGGTTCCTGTAATTAGAAATACCGAAAATTTAACCTTTAGAGGTGTTGAAAATGAGGTGAAACGCTTGGCTCTTCGCGCACGAGATGGGAAAATTACGGTAGATGAAATGACAGGTGGAACGTTTACCATATCTAATGGTGGTGTTTTTGGAAGTATGCTTTCAACACCAATTATCAACCCACCTCAAAGTGGAATTTTAGGAATGCACAACATTGTTGAAAGACCTGTAGCTATTGATGGTAAGGTTGAAATACGTCCAATAATGTTTGTAGCCTTATCTTACGATCATAGAATTATTGATGGTAAGGAATCTGTAGGTTTCCTAGTAGCAGTAAAAGAAGCATTAGAAAATCCAACAGAATTATTAATGGATAATAATGTTATGAAAGCTTTAGAGCTTTAATAAAATACAATTCTATATAATACGAAAGCGCTACTTCTAAAAGAAGTAGCGCTTTTTTCTTGAATACATAATAACTAACTTACTAAAAAAAGCAAACAAGAATATTTAGCGATATAACAATAACGACTAGTACGATAATCCCGAAAACGAAAAATTTACTCATGTTTGAATTTTGCATGATTTCAAGGTTGTTTGGTAGATTGGAATGTTCCATTTTATTTGTTTTTAAAGAAGAAATAATCTAAAAATAGAAAACTCCACATCTTTGATTAATAGCATGATAAAGGTAAGACTAAAGAATCATTTAAGAAATACGTAGAACTACGTATTTTTTGATTTTTACATTAGAATCCAAAAAAAAGGGCTTTTAATCAGATGATTAAAAGCCCTCTATTAAATCCCCTCAAATAACTAACTAATAGCATGGTAAAGGTATGTTACATAAACCATATAAAAAATACGTAGTTCTACGTATTTTTGCTGTTTTTCATTTATAGCGCAAAAAAAAGACCTTAAAGGTAAAACCTTTAAAGCCTTTTGATATTCAACCTGTTACTGTAAAACAAGGTCTCCGATTAATAGCACTGTAAATATACGCCATCCTTCTGTGTTGTGAAATACGTAGTTCTACGTATTTTTATTAGGACTCTAAAAACTGTTCGTTTTCTTTAGCAAATAGAGAAAGACTATTGTGCTTGGATTCCAGGTTTAGTTTTTTAATAATATTACTCTTGTGTTTTTCTATAGTTCTACCAGATACAGATAGGGCATTGCCAATTTCATTAGCCGTTTTGTTTTGAGCTATTAACGATAACACCTTAATCTCTGTTTTTGTTAATTCGCTTAAGGAATGCGGTCGTTGGGTGTTAGTTTGTGAATTCAAATATTGAGCAATTTCTGCACTAAAATAGGGTTTGTTATTGGTTACGCTTTCAATACAAAGCTCAATTTCTTCAATGGCAAATTCTTTTAAAATATATCCAAAAATTTTTAATTCTTGAGCTTTATCATACAACTCTTCACCTTTATCAAAGGTTATTAAAATAATTTTAGTCTTAATCCCATTTTTTAAACACTCTTCCGCTACCTCCAGCCCCGTTAAAAAAGGCATCCTGATATCTAGAATAGCAATGTTTGGTTTGTGTTTAACAATTAAATTATAGGCTTCTTTACCATCCTTCCCACTACCCAAAATATTATACCCCTTGGACTTCAAAAAATCATGAAGCCCACGTAACATGAGTGGGTGATCGTCCGCTATAATAATTGAAGATTGCATGTGGTGGTTAGTTAATAGGTCTTTAGGATAAAGATAAGTAAATTTAAGATGTTGAAGTTTTATCTTACAGTTTTAAATATAAATATTTCTTTTCATAATCAATTATGCCTTTTCCTTTCTTTAAAATATCAGCACCTATAATACCATCCACTGGTTGCGCATTATGATTGATTAATGCCGTGTTTACATGGGTTAGATTAAACAATATTAGCGGAACCTTATCTTGTTTCCATTGGCCAATTTTAATTTGATTTTTTTTCGAAATCTGCGTCAACATATCTATGGCACCAGCTCCTGCAGCCTTGACTTCAGAATCAATAACCTTTAGCTTAAAGGTTTCAATAGCTTCAAAACCCACACAAGAACTAGAAGCGCCAGTATCTAATATAAAATTACCTTTTATACCGTTGATAGTCGATTTGATTTCAAAGTGATTGGTTTTGGTTAACTTTAATTTTATTTTGGTGTAGCCTTTTTCTAAAAGAAAGTCTTTAAGACTGGTTTCTGGTTTTTCGCTCATTCGTTTTTCCTTTTCTGATTACCAAAAATACAATAATTAAAAACGCTAAAATGCCAAGGATGTAATAAACTGTTTGGTCTTTTACTGTTGGTGCTACAACGTTACCGTAATATACAAAGGCACTCCAATAATAAGGCGATTTTTTAATGTTACTAATTGAATCATCATGTAAATACATTAATTTGGATTGCCTATTAGCGGTAAAGACAGAGTTTGTTTCTTGAAGTGATTTGTAAAAAAATGACATTAATCTAGCTGTGGAAGCATCGTTAATTTGCCATAATGAATACAACACATTTTTAGCTCCTGCATATTGAAAACCTCTGGCAATACTCATGGCGCCTTCACCCTTTTGAAGTTTGCCAATTCCTGTTTCACAAGCGCTTAAAACCACTAAATCTGGACGTATATTTAAACTGTACAATTCATTTAGTAGCATAGGCTCATCAGAAAAAGCTAAACTTGCTGGATTGCTAAAATCGCCACCAGTAGCATGTGTCGATAAATGTAAAATACTAAATTTTGACGCATCATCCATAAAACGCTGTTTAGTAGCTTGTGTATGCATATAAAGCGAAGCATGCGTTTCCTTTTTTATGGCTTCCGCTTCCTGGATGGAATACGTGAGCGGTTGATTTGTGTTTTCAAAAACCGGAAAAATGCCCAATAAACTCGTGTTTTTAGAAGTTTTTTTTGGTTGTAGATAAAATGCCAAACTAGAATTATAAACAACCGCTTGTTGCGTTACAATAAATGGCATATCCTTAAAACTATTCGTTTCCATTTGCTCTGTTAGTAAAGCTTCAAAAGGGATAAAATTGAGGATGCCATCTGGAATAATGATGAGGTTTTTAGAAGGTGATATTTCACTTAAATTAAGCTGCTTGTATAAGGCGTGTGCTTGGTTGGTAAATGCCTTAATATTATTGTTAATAAAAGAAGGGTCATCAAATAAATGAATAAAGCTTGTTATGCTATTCGTATAGGTTTCTGTTATAGGTGTTTTAATAAAAGCGGTATTTTCTTCGGAAAAGATAAAGTGATATACCGCACGTTGGCCATAAAAATATAGGATGAGGTTGGCATCATCCTGTTGTAATTGTTTATGAATCTCCGAACTGGAAACCCGATTTTCAATTTGTGGATACCGATCTGCAATTGTTTTTTGAAGTCTTTTTAGTTGGACACTAATATCTAAAAGCAGGGTGTTTAGGCTATCATTTTTAATAGCTTGGTAACCCAATTGTTTTTTAATCATGATAGTAGTTAATTCTTCTTGTTCCCGTAAAAGGGCTTGTTCTTTAAGAAGTAATGAATCGGTTGGATGTTCTTCTAAAAGTGTTTTCTTCTGAAACATATCTTTTAAAACTGAAGCTTTTTGCATTTCTGAATATTGCAAGGCGCGCTCAAAAATGGTTGGATCAGATGATTTTTGATAAATTTTATAAAGTAACTCCAAACAATTCTCACTGCGTTTGCGGTTGGCAGATTGATTCGCAATTTTAGATTCTTGAGATGTTACATTTGAAGTAATTAAACGCGAAACGTAAAAACTTAAATCATAATACTGAAGCGCTTTTTCTGAATCAGATTGAAGTCTAGCTAACAAATCGAAAATATCTATAAAGGTGTTTTCTGGGTATAAAGTTGTTCTGGCAGGAACAGCCTTACGTTCCAAATTTGGGAGTAAGGTATGTAAGGCTACTTGTAATTGCTGATTTGCTTGTTCAAAATCGTTTAATAAATAGTGTAATTGCCCTTTTTCTAAACGGTTTTTAGCTATTTCCCTCAAAGTAAGCGAATCCCGTTTTTGATATATTGTGGAAAGATTTAAATGTTTTAAAGCCGACTCATAATCACCTTTTTTTAAAGCTAATTCATAGGCCAAACGATTGGTATTGTACAGCCCATCTTGATTTGAAAATATCACATCATTATCCAAATTATAATTGGAAGTGCCAGTTATAGCTATGGAACTGGAAGCTTTTAAGGTATTCAGTTTATTTTTTTGCGTTTCTGATATGTTAGGAATATTAGCTGTTTTTTTAATCAAATTTAAAACGGATTCATGCATGCCTCGCGTTTGGTATAACACCGAAAGATTAATAATGCCCGAAATATAATGTGTGTTATTTTTGCTTTTTTCTGCCAAAGCAACATATTGCTTAATGGTATTTTCTGCATTGGTGTAATTGTTTGTTTTGGTATATAAATTACCCAATGGTTTTAAGCAGTACTCTGTAATATCATAATCAGAAATGGTGTAAAGCTGATTTTTATTATAGCGTGTTCTTGCTGCTTCGTAATTTAAAATAGCATCTGGTAGTTGGTTGTTTTCGTTTAAATAATAGGCTTTATTGCAAAGTAGAAATACATAGGCCAATTCCTCATTTTTTGAAGATATCTGATTTTTGAAAGTGGTTTCTTTCGTACTTAAAACTTGAAAAGTTTGTTGGTTTTTATGGGCAATAAATGTTTCAGTTGCCGAATAAATGGCATCCTCTAAACTTTGGGCTTGTACCTGAACTTGAAACCATAAAAACACAGCAAAAATCCAAAATTTTGGAATTGCAAACGGCTGCTTGTTTTTGAAATTTTGCAAATACTGAAACATTAATTCTAATAGATTCTTGAATGATTTTTAAAACTTCCAGATGGCGTATAATTGTAAATAGTTGAAATCGTCTTTGAAATTAATAACATATCGTGCGCCAATACTAGGGCCAATTCGGGCAAATCCCGCCGTAACATCTAACAACAAGCCTGCTTTAAAATTGGTAAAGGAATTGGATTCCTTGTTGGAAGTTGAGAAACTATTAATAACAAAATCATCTGTTCTACCTTCAAATTGTTCTACTAAAATGGCTTCAGTTTCTTTTTCGCTGATAGATAACATTCCCTGTAAACCAGCACCAATTCCAATATAATTATTAATGTTGTAACGCATTAATACAGGAATCTCCCAGTCTATGTTTTGATAACTTGCGTTGGTAGTAGTACGTTCTAAAAATTCAAATCCTTGAGCCTCTCTAACAAATTGTTCGGAAATATGGGTTTCGGCATCGTAGCTATGAAAACTGTTTAACAACTCCACTTGCCAATACCAGCGATACGATTTATATGGAGAAATGGTAGCACCCACAAAATAACTTTCAGAGTTTTTTAAATCGGAAAACGAATTATATCCAGCTTTGGCGCCAATGGAAATGCCAGGAACAAATCTGGTGGTGGAATAATTAGTTATAATTGGATCGTTTTTATCAAAAATAATGGCCGTTTTACTCTTGGTTTTTTGTTTGTGAAAATCTTTCGCAAATTTAATATTGTATTTTACGAAGCCTTTGGTGGAATCATATGCCTTCACGTTTTTTTGTTCGCTACCAGGTAAATATATATTCTTAAAAGTAAAGATTGCTTGCGTATCTGTAAACGTTGTATCTAAACAGCTATAGCGTACTTCTATGTTTTTAGGGCAAATTTTACATTTTGGATACATATCGGTAACTTCAATGGTAGATTTATCTAACATATCTGGAATATCTGTTTCCAAGCGGATGGTTCTGGCTGGACCTTCGCCATTATTCTGAAATTTTATTTTATACTTTAAGGTTTTAAAACGGACTAAACGGTAATTCATAAAGGTGCCATTACTCGCCATTTTGTTAGGGTCATGAGATGTTACAATTTCCATTTCCATGTCTTTCACTTTATGATTGTCATAATTAGAGTCTGGGACATACACACCGCGAATAGAAATTATGGCGCTCGTATCCTTCAACATTTCAGGCGGTGTTCTTAAGGTGAAAAAAACATTGCGTTCCTCATTAGGTTCCATATCATTAAACGCCAATTGCTGTGAATTTCTATAATAGGATTTGCTTTCTTCCAAAGTTAGCGGTAAGTTGGTTTTAATAGTAGAATCTTGTGGTTTGGCTTTGAGGTGAAACAATCCATTTTCTGCTGAAGCCATTAAGGTTTGATCGGCATCATCCACTGTATTTGTAAAAGCAAATTCAGGAGTAATGAGTTGCTTTTCATTATGATAGGTTCGGGTTTCTAATAATTCAAAATTATCGGTTTTATACGCTTTTTCATTATAAAATAAATAGAGTTTCCCATTAGTCTTATAATTTAGGTAGTTTTTATAACGCATAATTACCACCATATTTTCATTTGGCATAGGTTCTCTATTGCGCTCTAAAAGTAAATCCTCACTCATGGAGGCTTCATCTTGAAAATCGTTATTGGTTTGGGAAACTGTTATTTTTTTAGGTCGTGTGCTTGGTGGTTTTCCGGTGTCATAATGATTGGTTGCCCAAAGTTTTACCTCATAATCGCCAGGTTTTTTAAAGTTGTGTTTTGGGTTTTCTTCTTTGCTGTAAGTCCCATCATCAAACTCCCAATAATAAGAATAGAACGCTTTTGGAGCTCCTGCAATTTGTTCTAAAATTGGTGTTTCTGGTGTAAATTGTACGGCGTTATTCTCTACACGATGCTTAATAGTTGCTACACGCGGAATACTATCTGGAGCTTGGATCTCTTGTGCAGAAAGCCAATGAAAACAACAGCTAAAAACGAAAAGTGTTAAACAGGTTCTCATAGTAAAATGGGTTAGGTACTTGCTAAAATACAAAAAGCGATGGTCATTACAACCATCGCCTTTCTCTAGGTTAAATTAAGGCAAATCATTAATCATAGATATCAAATCGGCTTCACTAGCTATGGCAGTTTCCATCATAGAAAACGTAATAACTTGATTGGCTTCAATAGTATATGGTTTTATGGCATATCTCCAAGCGCCTTCGACTTCTGTTACAAATATAACGTGACACTCTAATCCAATTGGAATTTCACCGTAATGTTCACTAAACAATCCGTTTGCGTAGGTATCTAAAGCTGCTAGTCCTGGCCCTTCACCATCATAAGATAAATAAATGGCGCTATTTGAAAAGTTATAACCTATAGGTGCTTGCGCATAAATAGTTGTTTTTGGTCTAGGGTCGTTATAAAAACGATCAATATTTGTCCAGCCAAAATTGTTTAAAAAAGCATAGTATAAACCACCTTCGGCAAAAACACCTTGCTGACCGTCCAATGCTTCCTCTTCCCAAGTAAGGTCCCCGTTTTCATCAATAACACCATTCCATAAAATCATGTCTGGGTCGTCAGATCCTGTCAAACTTGTTGGAACTTGTAATTGCATGGCACAAGTTGTTTCTAAAGCCACACCATTTTGCGTTGCTTCAAAGAAAAATTCGCCACCTGTAATTAATAGGGCTTTGTTACCATTATCCCGCAATCCCATAGTTGGTTTGTTGGTTGTTAACATATTACCTTTTTCAAATATTTCAACATATTCTAAATCTACCATTCCGGTAACAGGATTGCCATTTTTAGTTAAACATCCTGCATTGATTGAAATGGCTACACCATTTTCTGATGTTAAAGAAATTAGACCATCATCGGCATTAAATTGGAAGTTTTGGGTTATGTTGCTCAAAGCTTCACTTCTAATATTTGCAAAATCTTGTCCTGATGGAATTTCTAAAACAGAACTTGGTGTTATTTCGCTATCATCATTAGATGTACAGCTTGATAAGGTTAATAATGCAATGGCTGCAATGCCAAAAAATGTTTTTACTTGTTTGCTCACGTTATTTAAAGTGTATAAATATTCGTGATTTTGATTTGTTGTTTTCATAATACATTGAGTTTTAAAATTGTTATTCATACTTATATAAACAGTGTCTGTTATTTGTTACCCTATTTTTAAAATTATTTTTAAAAGTGTATGTTTTACAGTGGTTTTCCGCTGAAACTTTAATTATAATTTTTTTTAATGCTATTTTAAAAACCTTAAAAACTGCTTATCGTTAATATTTTTGTGGAAATGAGCCGTCAATTAAAAGAGCCTTTCAAATGAATGAAAGGCTCTTTTTTAGCTGAGTTGAAGTTCTCAGCTCCCTCAATTAATAGCATCTTTATATGTTTTTGGTTTTACTCTATAACACCACTTATTATAACTTTTGACGTAATAATGTCACCCGAAGCCACAAGCTTTATCATGTTGTATGCATCTGCTTCTGTAGAGGAGAAGCCTCGAGCGTATCCTTTACTACTGGTAACTTCCCAGAAATAAAGGCGGTTATTGTTGTTAGCTTGGTTTTGAAACATGTAATAGCTCTCTATTTTTTTGTTTAAAACAACTTCTCCAGAACTTACTAAACCAATCATTTTGTTGGCGTGTTCTAAATTTGGCGATGTTCCTGAATAGCTATTTTTAGTAGTTGTAACATTCCAATCGTAAACTTGAACTATTTTTTTTAATGTTGCCGTAGCAATGGCAGTTTCTAAATTTAGTAAGGGTTTTTTGTCAGTGGCATTCACTTGCAATATGGAAAAAGCCACCAGTGCGATAATTAAAATTGAATTTTTCATGACCTATAGTTTTAATGGATTAATAAATTTTTTAATTTCTGCTTGCAAGCTTTTTAACGCTTACAACCTTATATCAAAATCATTTTCATTTTG
Organism: Bizionia sp. M204; assembly: GCF_023205095.1. Classification (GTDB taxonomy): domain Bacteria; phylum Bacteroidota; class Bacteroidia; order Flavobacteriales; family Flavobacteriaceae; genus Algorimicrobium; species Algorimicrobium hallyeonense. The sequence continues at coordinate 3,221,729 of NZ_CP046242.1, forward strand.
TTACCCGTACATTTGAAAGTTTTTTTACTTTAGTAGAAAATACAAGGGTTTATGAGCCAAAAAATAATTCATGAAGATCAAAAATATATTGATGGTTTGGTACAAAACAATCCATTCATTATACAATCTATATATGATACGTTTGCGCCTAAAGTGATAAACTATATTAAAATGAATAGTGGTAATGAGTCGCATGCACAAGATGTTATTCAAGAAACCATAATTACTATCTATAATCAAGCTATTGAAAAGGATTTAAAACTAACCTGTCCATTTGATGCCTATTTTTTTCTGCTTTGTAAACGCAAATGGCTCAATCAATTAAAAAAAATTGGCAATAAAGAGGTAACAATTAATGAAGAGGTGTTATCTAAAGATGATGATGCGCAAGAACTGGCTTTTGAAACGACATTATTTGAACAACAACATGAATTATTTACTGAAATGTTTCAAAAATTAGGAAAAGCCTGTAAAGATTTATTAAAAGCTACCTTTAAAATTAAATCCATGGAGGAAGTAGCGGAAAGTTTAGGTGTAAGCTACGCTTATGCCAGAAAAAAGAAATCTTTATGTATTGGTAAGCTTAGCAAAATGGTTCAAGAAGCGCCTCGTTTTAACAACCTAAAATCGTAACCATGAAAGACCAAGATTATATTTTATTTGAAGACTATCTCTCGGGAAACCTGGATGACGAAAGCAAACAAGCTTTTGAACAGCAATTAGAAACAGACCCTATTTATAATGACGCCTTTGAAATCTATAAAAAAACATCCCAATTTGTAGAAAATCATTATAAAAATGCCGAACAAACGGATGCCTTTAAGAAGACGTTAGAAACCGTTTCAAATAATTATTTTAAAGATAAGCCAAGTTCAAAGTCTAAAGTAAGACGTATAAACCCATGGTTTTATTCGGTAGCGGCTGCAGCTATTTTAATTATCGGGTTTTTTATTGGTCAGCAATTTTCAAATCCTATTTATGATGATTTCGCCAACTATGGCACAATTAGCTTAACCGTTAGAGGCAATCAAGATGAGGTGTTAACCAAGGCAGAGTCCTCTTTTAATAATCGTAATTATAAAGATGCTGAAACCTATTTTTCAGAACTATTACAATCAGATCCTGATAATATAGAATACCAACTGTATAAAGCTGTTTCATTGGTAGAGTTGAATCAATATAAGCAAGCAGATGCGCTTTTCAACGGAATTATGAAAACACCTTCCGTTTATAAGCACAAAGCAACATGGTATTTGGCTTTAAGTAAACTGAAACAAAAGGATGAAGAATCCTGTATCCAGATATTAAAATCAATTCCTGAAGATGCTGAAGATTATGAGCAAGCACAAAAGTTATTACATAAATTAGATTAGTAGTAGATGCTTTCCGACGCGTTTCAGAAGAAATTAAAATTATAAAGTAGAAAGTAATCACATTGGTGGTTACTTTTTTACTTTTGCAACATGATAGTTACCGATACACATACGCATTTATATAGTGATGCTTTTGATGACGATAGAAGCCAAATGATACAACGCGCTCTAGATTCTGGCGTTTCACGATTTTTTATTCCTGCAATAGATTCGTCTTATACCAAAGCCATGTTACAATTGGAAACGGATTATCCAGATTACGTGTATTTAATGACAGGCTTGCACCCAACATCTGTTAAAGAAAACTATCAGGACGAATTAGCTCATGTTGAAGATTTATTGTCCAAGCGCTCCTTTTTTGCTATTGGTGAAATTGGCATTGACTTGTATTGGGATACGTCTACGTTAGACATCCAGAAGATTGCTTTTAAACATCAAATTCAACTAGCCAAAAAATATAAATTACCAATCGTTATTCATTGTCGTGATGCATTTGATGAAATTTTTGAAGTTCTTGAAACCGAAAAATCGGATGATTTATTTGGGATTTTTCATTGTTTTACCGGAACGTTAGACCAAGCTAAACAAGCCATTTCTTATAATATGAAGTTGGGAATAGGTGGTGTAGTAACGTTTAAAAATGGAAAAATAGATCAATTCCTGAATCAAATCCCATTAAAACACATTGTTTTGGAAACAGATTCGCCTTATCTTGCTCCAAAACCATTCCGTGGGAAACGCAATGAAAGTGGATACATTATAAAGGTATTAGAAAAACTGTCGGAATTGTATAATGTGCCAAAAGCGGAAATTGCTGAGATAACAACCCAAAATTCAAAAGCCATTTTTAATATATAATTATGGAAAACACGAGTCCAAAAATTCTTTTAATATATACAGGAGGTACCATTGGGATGATTAAAAACCCCAATACGGGCGCTTTAAAAACGTTCGATTTTAATAATCTCCTTAAACGGATTCCCGAATTAAAGCTACTTACTTGCGATATTGAAACCATATCCTTTGATGACCCTATAGATTCATCTAATATGAGTCCAGAATACTGGGTGCAAATGGCAGAAATTATTGAAACCAATTATGAGGCTTTTGATGGATTTGTATTACTTCATGGTAGTGATACTATGAGTTACACGGCTTCAGCTTTGAGTTTCATGTTGGAGAATTTAGCAAAACCTGTAATTTTAACCGGATCGCAATTGCCTATTGGCGATTTACGGACAGATGCTAAAGAGAATTTAATTACATCTATACAAATGGCGTCCTTACAAGTAAGAAACCGTCCAGTTATACGAGAAGTTGGTTTATATTTTGAATACAAACTTTATAGAGGAAATAGAACAACAAAAATTAATGCCGAGCATTTTGAAGCGTTTGAAAGTTTAAACTATCCGCATTTAGCAGAATCTGGTGTTCATATTACTATTAACCACGATGCGCTTTTTGTGCCGAATGCTAGAAAAAAACTGCTGGTACATAAAAATTTTAATACCAATATTGCACTTATTAAACTATTTCCCGGTATTTCTAAAGCCATTTTAGAAGGTATTTTGAACAATCCTCATATTAAAGGTGTTGTTTTAGAAACCTATGGCGCAGGAAATGCGTCTACAGAAGATTGGTTTGTACAATTGATAAAAGATACCATTAAAAAAGGTGTTCAAGTTATTAATGTTACCCAATGTTCAGGAGGGAGTGTTAATATGGGTCAATATGAAACCAGTTCACAGTTAAAAACAATTGGTGTTATTTCGGGAAAAGATATCACAACCGAAGCGGCAATTACCAAGTTAATGTATCTTTTAGGTGAGAAAATATCCAATAAAACCTTTAAAACGGTTTTCGAAACGGCATTAAGAGGAGAAATGGCATAAAATTAACTTACAAAATTTTCGCCTTTTAAAGATTTTTCGTTATTTGGCTGCCTGTAAAAGAAAACTTAAAACAGAGAGGTGGCCGAGCGGTCGAAGGCGCACGCCTGGAAAGCGTGTATACCTCAAAAGGGTATCGAGGGTTCGAATCCCTTCCTCTCTGCAAAAGTATTTTTGGTAACAATTTGAAATGCATATAATTATTGAAAAATTACAAACAATAATGTTGTGAATTGTCAGGTAAAAATCATAAATTACTTTGGTTTTTGTAGTGTTTTTAATGGGCTAGAACAAAATAGCTCTAATAACTCTGCTCTAATTTTAATTTTTTAATTACAATTTTTTTATATCTTTAACACTTTAACTAATAAAATTAAGAACAAGAACAAATGAAAAGATTATTTTCTATCCTCGCCATCATGTGTTTTGTGGCATTCGGAACAGCTAACGCAACTACAAATGCAATTTCAAGTGCAAACACAGTTGTTACTTCAATTCAAGACGATGCAACAGAAGATGTTGCAGCAGAAGAGTCATTAGGATTTCATCAGGAACTAAAAAAACGTTTCATAGAAGGTGGTCCAGGATTTATGGGAATTGTATTATTATGTTTAATTCTAGGTTTAGCAATAGCTATTGAGAGAATTATCTTTTTAAACCTTTCTTCAACAAATACAAAAAAATTAACTCAAGACGTAGAAGATGCATTACAATCAGGTGGTGTTGAAGCTGCAAAAGAAGTTTGTAGAAATACAAAAGGACCTGTTGCCTCTATTTTCTATCAAGGTTTAGATAGAACAGACGAAGGTTTAGAAGCTGCCGAAAAAGCGGTTATTGCTTATGGTGGTGTTCAAATGGGACAGTTAGAGAAAAATGTATCTTGGATTTCATTATTTATCGCATTGGCTCCTATGTTAGGATTCATGGGTACGGTAATTGGTATGATTCAAGCATTTGATAAAATTCAAGCTGCTGGTGATATGCAACCATCTTTAGTTGCTGGTGGTATTAAAGTAGCACTTTTAACAACCGTATTCGGTTTAATTGTTGCTATTATTCTTCAAGTTTTCTACAATTACATCATTGCCAAAATTGACAGTATTGTTAATGATATGGAAGATGCATCCATTACTTTAATGGATTTATTGATTAGACACAAGAAGTAATAATTAACAGCAATAATTTTTTAAATTATGAATTTACACAAAATTTTAAAAATCTTAGCAGGAATCCTTGGCCTTTTAGGTGTGGTGTTCTTGGTAAGAATAATATCTGAAGGTGATGAAGCGATAAAAGCTGGCGCATTAAGTGGCGACACTGGTATTGTAGATCCTCTGGCATATATAGCATATGTTATTATGTTTATAACCGTTCTGCTTGTAGTAGTTTTCGTTTTAAAGAACCTATTTACAAATACAGCTACGCTTAAAAACACCCTAATTAGTGTGGGTATTTTTGCAGCTGTTTTAATAGTGGCTTATGTGGTTTCAGGTGGTGATACAACGCCTTATTTTTATAATGGCGTAGAAGCAACTTCGGGAGAATCGCAATTGGTAGGCGCTGGATTAATAGCGTTTTATATACTAATAGCTTCAGCTGCGGTAATTATGTTATTATCGGGCGTTAAAAAACTAACGAATAAATAATTATGGCAAAAAGAGCAGCACCGGAAGTTAATGCAGGCTCCATGGCCGACATTGCTTTCTTACTATTAATTTTCTTCTTGGTAACAACAACCATCGAGATAGACTCTGGTCTTAACCGAAAGTTGCCGCCAATTGAAGAAACGGAACCACCTATTATTAAAGAAAGAAATATTTTTCAATTAACCGTGAATGGAAACAATGAATTGTTTTTGAAAGCAGCGGGAAGTGAAGGAGATTTAATCAAGCTTAAAGATTTACGAAAAGCTGCTGTTGCCTTTTTAGACAATGGTGGTGGAACGGGAGAAGATGCTTGTAAAGCTTGTAAAGGAAAGCGTAATCCGCAATCTTCAGATAATTTCCAGAAAGCAATTATTTCTTTACAAAATGATAGAAGTACAAGTTACGAAACCTATATAGCGGTTCAAAACGAGATTATAGCAGCCTATAATGTGTTGCGTAATCGTGAGTTTGAACAACGTTATGGTAATTTAGGTATTAACTTTGTAGAAGCCGATATTGAATTTAACGATGCTAGAACATCGTCTGAAAGAAAAGCACAATTAAAAGATAAAATTGAAGAAATTAAACTTTTAATACCGCAGAAATTTTCAGAAGCAGAACCTAAAAAATCTAATTAGATAAACCATATTATTTATGTCTAAATTTAAAAAGAAAAAAGATGGTGGCGTACCAGCTATATCTACAGCATCATTACCTGATATTGTATTTATGTTGTTATTCTTCTTTATGGTTGCTACGGTTATGCGTCAGAATACATTAAAAATTCAAAATACGTTGCCCGCAGCCGATCAAGTTGAAAAGTTAGCGAAACGAAACTTATTAATGTATATCTATGCAGGAAAACCAAGTAGTGCCTATAAGCAGTTTGGATCAGAAGCACGTATTCAGTTAAATGATAAGTTTGCTGACGTTTCAGAAATTCCAGCGTTTATAGCAGCCGAACGTGACAGTAAACGTGAGGAAGAAGTTCCTTTCTTAACTACTGTTTTAAGCGTAGATAAGGAAACCAACATGGGTCTTGTATCTGATGTAAAACAAAAATTGCGTGAAGTAAACGCTCTTAAAATAAATTATAAGACTAGAAAAGGCGATGCCATACAAAGTCTAAATCAATAAAGTACTCTTAATTTTATAAATAAAGGCGTTTTGAGAAATCTAAACGCCTTTTTTTGTAAATTAAACCCGACACTTTTTTTAATGTATTCATGAAAAACCGCCTTTTATTATTAATTTTTTTTATGTCACTGCACATGATGTTTTCGCAGGTGGAAGAACAAGTACAGGACTCTTTAGTTCAAGAAGTAGATAGCAAATATCGGGAAGATCAGTTCTATTTAGGTATTACCTATAACCTGGTAGGCAATAGGCCAGAAGGTGTATCTCAAAGTGGTTTTTCAAGTGGTTTTCATTTGGGGTTTATTCGGGATATACCTATTAACAAACGTCGAAATGTGGCATTTGGAGTAGGTTTAGGGTTGTCTTCTAACTCCTTTAATCATAATTTTTTAATTACCAAAGATGCTTCTGGTAATTTGGATTATCTGGTGTTGGATAAAAGTGATATTAATTATAGTAAAAATAAGTTCACTATGTATATGGTAGAAATGCCATTACAACTGCGTTGGCGAACCTCTACAGCTGAAGAATATAAATTTTGGCGCATATACACAGGTATTAATGTAGGTTATGTATTATACAATTCCTCTAAATTTCGTGGTGATTTGGGAACTATTAAAAATAGTAAAATTGATTCCTTTAACGATTTTCAATACGGTCTTACTATGAGTGCAGGATATAATACCTGGAATATATTTGTGTATTATGGTTTGAACCCTATTTTCAATAATGCACGAGTAAACAATGAGTCGGTTGATATGAACGCCGTTAAAGTGGGACTCATATTTTACATTCTATAACCAATAATTCACTAGTATTATTTGAGGAACAAGGCCAATGAATGTGCCTGTAATTAATTCAGGATAGGTATGTGCCTTTACATGTAATCTAGAAGTGGCTATAGCGCCCATGAGGATGGCCATTAATGCCAACGTGCCATTAATATTTATACTGAAATGAATACTTAAGGCCAAGTAAAACATAAACACCCCAGATACAGCCATCATATGAATACTAGCTTTAAATTTTAGGACAGCTAAAATGAGGCAACTTAAAGTGGAAAGTAATATACCTACAAAAAAATAGTACAATTCTATTATTTCATGACTCGGTAAAACGCGAATAACAATTAAGAGTGTTATGATAGCGTTTAAAATAAGCGGCAAAATGCGCTCTTTTGTAGATTGTAGATAAATAGAATCTGTTTTACCTAAAGACTTTAATAAGAAATATAACAAAATAGGCAGTAAGATGGTAAGTATAAATAAGGAAACCACTTTTGCTTGAATGATTTCCATAGGTAAATACCTTGGTGATTTTGAAAAATAGAAAATCACACCAAGCAATGGCATCACTATAGGGTGGAAAATAAACGAAACACTTCTTAATATAAAGTTCATTAGATTTTCTTTCGTAACCTAGCCACAGGAATGTCTAATTGTTCACGGTATTTAGCAACGGTTCGTCTGGCAATAGGATAGCCTTTTTCTTTGAGTATTTTGGCTAAAGCGTCGTCTGTCATGGGTTTTCGTTTGTTTTCATCTTCGATAACCGTCTCTAATATTTTTTTAATTTCTCGGGTTGATACTTCTTCACCTTGATCGTTGGTCATGGACTCCGAAAAGAATTCCTTAATCAACTTTGTTCCATACGGTGTATCCACATATTTACTGTTTGCTACACGCGAAACGGTTGATACATCCATTTCAATTTCGTCAGCTATATCTTTTAAGATCATTGGGCGTAATTTGCGCTCATCACCTGTTAAGAAGTACTCTTTTTGGTAATGCATAATAGAACTCATGGTAACAAATAACGTTTGCTGACGTTGCCTAATAGCCTCAATAAACCATTTGGCTGCATCCAATTTTTGTTTGATAAACTGAACGGCATCTTTTTGTGATTTAGATTTCTCCTTACTTTCCTTATAGCCTTTCATCATGTTGCTATACTCGCGCGAAACGTGTAATTCAGGCGCATTTCGGCCATTAAGTGTTAACTCGAGTTCGCCGTCCACAATACGAATCGCAAAATCGGGTACCACATGTTCCACTATGCGGTTATTTCCTGCATAAGATCCACCAGGTTTTGGATTTAAATGCTCAATCACATGAATGGCATCCTTTAGTTGTATCTCTGTAATATCAAACTTTTGAATTAGTTTTTTGTAGTGTTTCTTGGTGAATTGTTCAAAGGCAGTGTCAATAATTTCAATGGCCAATTCTACATCTGGATTTTTTTGTTTTCTATGCAATTGAATGCTTAAACATTCTTGCAGATTACGCGCACCAACACCTGCAGGATCCAATTGATGGACCACTTTTAATACGGCTTCAATTTTATCTTCTGTGGTGTACACATTTTGTGTAAAGGCTAAATCGTCTGTAATATCTATTAATTCCCGTCGGATATAACCACTTTCATCAACACTTCCTACTAAAAACTCCGCTATTTCACGCTCTTCGTCATTTAAACGAAACGTGTTTAACTGGTTTTTTAAATGTTGCGTAAAGGAGGTTCCTGCGGCATACGGCATGGTTTTTTCCTCATCATCAGCACTGTAATTATTAGCTTGGGTACGGTAATCGGGAACTTCGTCATCACTTAAATACTCATCAACATTAATGTCTTCGGTGTTGATGGTTTCAGTATCATCATAATTGTCTTGACTGTTATCAAAATCATCATCGTACTCATCTTCTAAAGACTCTTTACCACTTTCAAGTGCTGGGTTTTCTTCTAACTCTTGTTTTAAGCGTTGCTCAAATGCCTGCGTAGGTAACTGAATCAATTTCATTAATTGAATCTGCTGCGGCGAAAGCTTCTGTGATAATTTAAATTGTAAAAATTGCTTGAGCATGCGTGTGTTTTGGGTTTCTATAAAAATAAAAAAAACAATCTACATTTATGGATTAACGCAGATTGTTTTATAAAATTATTTTGAGTTCAATTTTATAACGAAGTCTTTAAAAATAAGATTAGCTACGCTGAATCTGAAGATTTCTTCGCTTTGTTCTGAATGACATACCTAAATTTAAAACTCCGCATTTTGAGGTGTTCTTGGAAATGGAATCACGTCGCGAATGTTACCCATTCCTGTTGCAAACATGACCAAACGCTCAAAGCCTAAACCAAAACCGGAATGTACGGCAGTTCCGTATTTACGCAAATCTAAATACCACCATAATTCCTCTTCGTCAATATCTAGGGCTTTCATTTTTTCTTTTAAAACGTCCAAACGTTCCTCACGTTGCGAGCCACCAACCATTTCTCCAATACCAGGAAATAAGATGTCCATGGCACGAACCGTTTTTCCATCTTCATTTAAACGCATATAGAATGCTTTAATGTTTGCCGGATAATCAAATAAGATAACAGGACATTTAAAGTGCTTCTCAACTAAAAAGCGTTCGTGTTCACTTTGTAAATCAGCACCCCATTCTTCAATAATATAGTTAAATTTCTTTTTCTTATTAGGCTTGCTATTTCTTAAAATATCAATAGCTTCCGTATAACTTACACGTTTAAAATTATTATCAACCACAAATTTAATTTTCTCAATAAGCGACATTTCCGAGCGCTCTGCTTGTGGTTTTGTTTTTTCTTCGTCTAAAAGACGTTGGTCCAAAAATTCTAAATCTTCTTTATTATGCTCTAAAATGTAGCTTAAAACGGATTTCATAAAATCTTCAGCTAAATCCATATTGCCAGCTAAATCCATAAAAGCGACTTCTGGTTCAATCATCCAGAATTCGGCCAAATGGCGTGACGTGTTGGAATTTTCAGCTCTAAAGGTAGGACCAAATGTATACACTTTACCTAGAGACATGGCGTAGGTTTCAGCTTCTAACTGACCAGAAACCGTTAAATTAGTTTCTTTTCCAAAGAAATCTTTGGAGTAATCCACTTTACCATCGTCTGTTAATGGTGGATTTTTAGGATCTAAACCGGTTACTCGAAACATTTCGCCAGCACCTTCGGCATCACTCCCTGTAATAATTGGTGTGTGCATATAGTAAAAGCCATTTTCATTAAAATACTTATGAATAGCAAATGATAAGGATGAACGCAAACGCATAACGGCCCCAAAAGTGTTTGTACGGGTGCGTAAATGGGCATTTTCTCTTAAAAACTCGAAGGAGTGTTTTTTAGGTTGAATTGGGTAACTTTCCGGATCCGAATCGCCTAAAATTTCAATTTTTTTCACTTGAATTTCTAAACTTTGACCTTGCCCTTGACTTTCCGTTAATTCACCGGTAATGGAAACAGCAGCACCTGTTGTAATACGCTTTAATAGCGTTTCTTCTGTTTCTTCAAAATTAACAACACATTGGATATTATGTAAGGTGGAGCCATCATTTAAGGCTATAAATCGTTTGGATCGGAAACTTCTTACCCATCCTTTAATAATAACTTCTTGAAGGGTGTTTCCTTTTTTTAATAATTCAGCAACGGTTTGCATTTTCATTTTTATAAAAAATTAGAGGGTACAAAGATACTAGTTTTACAAGTCAAAAATCAAATGCAATTTTTGAAATTGTTTCGCTATTTATTTTAAGCCAGAAGCATTTTTTTCGATGGCATCTTCTTCATCATCATAATCATCATCTGGAATAATATTGATACTTGGTTCTTTTAAATCTTCTTTATTGGCAATACTTCGTTCCAAGGATAATAAAAGGGACGGTAATAATAATAGGTTGGATAGCATAGCAAACAAGAGTGTTGTAGATACTAATGCGCCTAGTGCAACAGTTCCACCAAAACTAGAAATGGTAAATACAGAGAACCCGAAAAACAATACAATGGAGGTGTAAAACATACTTACACCAGCTTCACGTAAAGCGGCATAAACAGATTTCTTAATTTTCCAGTTATTGGCTTGAAGTTCTTGTCTGTATTTTGCCAAAAAGTGAATGGTATCATCCACCGAAATACCAAACGCAATACTAAATACTAAAATAGTTGATGGTTTTATTGGGACTCCTAAATAACCCATTAATCCTGCCGTAATGACCAAAGGCAATAGGTTTGGGATTAATGACACAATAATCATTTTAAAGGATCGGAACATATATGCCATTAAAAGAGAAATCAATAAAATGGCTAATGATAATGAAATAGCTAAGTTTTTAACCAAAAACTTTGTTCCTTTCAAGAAAACAAGTGCTTTACCGGTTATGGTGACTTCATATTTTTCTTCAGGGAATGTTTTATCTATTTCGGTTTGAAGATTTTCCTCAATACGCTCCATTTTATCCGTGCCAATATCCTTCATGAAGGATGTGATACGGGCGTATTGACCTGTACTGTCTACAAAACTTTTTAATAGATTAACATTGGAAGACGAATTTTTTATATACGATGAAATAAATAAATTTTCCTGACTCGTCGGTAATTGATAATATTTTGGATTTCCATTTGTATAGGCTTGTTTCGCATATTTTGCTAACCCCACAATAGAAATTGGTTTTGATAATTCGGGTGTTTCTAGGATGAGCTGTTCTAATTCATCCATACGTTTTAGCGTGGCCAATTTAGTTGCGCCTTTTTTACGTTTGGTATCCACTAAAATTTCCAAAGGCATAATACCACTAAACTCTTCTTCAAAAAAGCGGATGTCCTCGAAGAATTCAGCTTCCTTGGACATATCTTCAATCAGACTACCAGAAATTTTTATCTGATAAATACCAATCATACTTACAACGAGTAAAACAATGGCTGTAATGTAAATGGTAATACGGCGTTCTTTTACCATACGCTCCATCCAATTTACAAAACCACCAATCCAACGCTTGTTTAAATGTTCTAGATGTCTATCTTTTGGATAGGGTAAAAAGGTGTAAATAATAGGGATTATAAGAAGGCATAAAATAAAAATAGCAATAATACTCAAGGAAGCTACAATACCAAACTCTTTTAATAGGGTACTTTCTGTTAAGATAAAGGTGGCAAATCCAGATGCCGTTGTTAAGTTAGTTAATAACGTGGCATTTCCAACTTTGGTAATTACACGTTGAAGGGACCGAACTTTGTTTCCATGCAGTTTAACTTCAAGTTGATATTTGTTAATTAAGAAAATGCAGTTTGGAATTCCGATAACGATAATTAAAGGCGGAATTAAAGCTGTTAAAACCGTAATCTCGTAATTCAGAAGCCCAATGATACCAAAGGTCCACATAACGCCTAAACAAACAACGAGCATGGATATGAGCGTTGCTCTAAAGGACCTGAAAAACAAAAAGAAGATTAGCGACGTTACTAAAAGCGCACCAGCAATAAAAATACCTATTTCGTCTACAATGTTTTGGGCATTTAAGGTCCGTACATATGGCATACCAGAAACCCGAACGTCCATATTGGTTTTTTCCTCAAACGCTCTAATTATTGGAATTAACTCATCAAAAACAAAATCCTTACGTGCTGCTGTATTTACAATAGCTTTATTCATGTAAATAGCCGTTCTGATTGTTTTGGTTTCTTTATTAAATAAGAAATTATCGTAGAATGGGTACTGGTTAAAGAGCTCGTTTTGAAGGGTGTCAATTTGTGATAACGAATGAATGGAGTCTTTAATAAACGGTTCTAATACAAAGCGTTCATTAACATCATCTTTAACAAGCTTTTGTAAATCTTTTAAAGAAATGACAGCATCAACCGCATCAAAGGATTTAAAACGATCGGATAAAGCGTTCCAAGCGTTCATGTTTTCAACGGTAAATAAAGTTGAATCTTTAATACCAAGAACAATCAGGTTGCCTTCTTCACCAAAAATATCAAGAAAGTTTTGATATACAACATTTACCTCATGATCATCGGGTAGCAGGTTGGCCTCGGTGTAAGTAAAACGCATGTTTTTCCACTGCAGGCTAAAAAAGATAGTTACTGCAAGGATACTAATAAGAATACCGATTTTGTTCCGCAAAATAAGTCGCGCAACAACATCCCAGAAATTTTTTGAAAATAATTTAAACATACGCTATTAAAAACAGGCGCAAAGGTAAGGAAAAGCGATGTATTACAGATGATATTGCTTTATAATGTCACGTTAAAAGTGAACTTTACCGCAATATTGTCTTCAAATTCAGGTAAATGGTAGCCACCATAGCGATAGGTGCCACTTAAACCAAAACCAAAAAGGAGTTTGTTAATTTCAAAACCAGACTCCGTATACCCTTTATCTAGTGTGCCGAAGGTAATACCTTGGTGCTTATCAATATTATTCATATTTCCAATAGCAAATCGAGATATTAAAACCAATTGTGGTTTAAAGCGACTAGCAATTTGGAAGGGTTTAAAGTAATGGCGAAATTGAACGGTTGTAAACTTATCTGAAAAGAATTCGTTAAAAAACATGGTTTCAAAACTATCAATGCCAGCAACTGAAAATCGCTGTAAAATAGTTTCTTTATTAATGTTATTTGGGTAGGCGTGATATAAATGCGATAATGGCGCATTACCGTTGGCATATCCTGCGGTTAGTACAAATCGCGTAAAGGATTCCGGTTGGTGTTTTATTTCATAAAGGGTGCGAAAATCAATTTTCGAAAAATTTAATTCACTTTTAAAAACACCGCTAACCGCTTGAGTAAATTGAAGTGAAAATTTAGGGAAACCTACTGTTGTTTCTCTTAACCGGTTTTTTACTAATGTGTACTCGCTAAACGGATTGAATTGAAAGGAAATAATAGCGGTACTTAAATTGAATTCCGAATAGGTATTGCCACCATCCAAATATTGATAATTATAAGTTGGGTTGATGTTGCTGACCGCAAACTGTAATTCCGAAAGGATTTTTGGTGTTAAAGCATGCTCAATGGAAACGGATTGTTTTATGAATTTATAGAATAAATCTATATTCAACAATCGGGGTTCAAAAAAGCTAAAGAAGCGTTTATCGGTTAAGAATTTGGAGCTACCTGTTTCTTGCAAATCGTCGGTATAATTAACATTCAACCAAGTTTGACCATTGGCATTTAATCGCGCACTACCACCAATACCGTATTTAAAACGATTATCACGAAATCCATAAGCAACATAGCTACGCACGCGGTATTTTTCAGAAAACCCATCGTTTGTTGCACCTCCAAAGCCCGTTCGGAATCCTTCGTATTGATTATATTTTATAAGATAACGCAGATCTATATCAAAGTACTTGGTTGGAAAAAAGCCATTACCCAGTTGCCTTAATAAATCTCTTTTTTTTATGGAATCTTGCTGAACAACAACCGTGTCTTTAGATGCAATAGGTGTTTGAGACTGCACACGCAAAACACATAGAATACAAAAAACAGTTAGAAAATATTTCCACATGAATAGTTGGCACGTTAATTCTATTAAAAAAGCGACGTTTTGTGTCGCTTTTTAAATTTAAACAGTCATTATTTCTTTCTCCTTGACCTCAAAAATACTGTCTATTTTCATAACGTATTTATCGGTCATCTTTTGAATATCCGTTTCAGCATTTTTCTGAAGATCTTCAGAGGTGTCCTCAAGATTTTTAATATCTGTATTGGCATCTTTTCTAGCACTTCTAATACTTACTTTAGCATCTTCTGTTTCAGCTTTTGCCTGTTTGGCTAGATTAATTCTGCGTTCTTCCGTTAATGGTGGCACGTTTATAATAATCGTATCGCCATTATTCATTGGGTTAAAACCCAAGTTAGCATGCATAATACCACGTTCAATTTCTTGAAGCATATTTTTTTCCCATGGCTGAACGGTAATGGTTCTACCATCTGGTGTGTTTACGTTGGCTACTTGGCTTAAAGGTGTTTGAGATCCGTAATAATCTACCATAACACTACCAAGCATGGCTGGACTGGCTTTACCAGCTCTAATATTTACTAATTGTTTTTCTAAATGCTTAATTGCCGCATCCATAGACTCTTTTGCCGAGTCTAATATAAATTGAATGTCTTCCATCTTTAAAGAATTTTATAAGTTTTAAACGTGTTTCAAAAAACAAGCCAAACCGTAAATGTAATATTATAAATTAACTTTTGTGCCAATATTTTCGCCAGAAACCACTTTTAATAAATTGCCTTTTTTATTCATATCAAAAACAATAATTGGCAATTCGTTTTCCTGACTTAGGGTAAAAGCAGTTGTATCCATAACCTTTAATCCTTTTCGTAACACATCATCAAAGGTGATATGATCGAATTTAATGGCTTGCGAATCTTTTTCAGGGTCTGCTGTATAAATACCATCTACACGTGTGCCTTTTAAAATAACATCGGCTTCAATTTCAATAGCTCTTAAAACGGCTGCTGAATCGGTAGTAAAATACGGATTTCCAGTTCCACCTCCAAAAATAACAACACGACCTTTTTCTAAATGACGCATGGCTTTTCTTCGGATAAAAGGTTCAGCAACTTGCTCAATATGAATAGCGGTTTGCAAACGTGTTGGTACATCAGCATTTTCCAGAGCACTCTGTAGTGCTAAACCATTTATAACTGTTGCTAACATACCCATGTGGTCACCTTGAACACGATCCATACCGTTGCTAGCACCTGCAACACCTCTAAAAATATTTCCGCCACCAATAACAATGGCAACTTGGATACCTTTATCTGTAATTTCTTTTATGTCATTAGCATATTCTGATAAACGTGCTGGATCAATACCATATTGACGATTACCCATTAATGCTTCGCCTGATAATTTTAAAAGAATTCTTTTGTATTTCATGTGTTGTTTTAGATATATAAGATTCCCACGTTTGGCAGGAATAAAGCGTTGTGCAAAGCTACATAATTTTTTTATTTTTTGAATTTTTTATAAAATGAGATTTTATACTTTAAACACGAAACATTTTTATGCTAACGAGATTTTATTTTTTTGCTAAAACTTACATGAAAAAATAAAAAAGCCTCCCAAATTAATGAAAGGCTTTCGTATATGATTGATGATTTTAAATTATCCTACAGAAACACGTTTGAAATCTGTAATGGCAACATCGCCAAAAGACTCTACATATTGTGCAACTGTTTGTTTTTCATCTTTAATAAAACGCTGATCTAATAAACATTGTTCTTGATCTAACGTGGTGTTATCTGAAATGAAACGCTCCATTTTACCTGGAAGAATTTTATCCCAAATTTGTTCTGGCTTACCTTCTGCTTTTAATTCTGCTTTTGCATCGGCTTCTGCTTGTGCTAAAACTTCTGGTGTTAATTGTGCCATAGAAATATATTGAGGTACATTTTTAAGTGTTTTACCTAAACGACCTAATTCAATATTATCTTTTTCAATAACTGCAATACGCGCTTCCGTTTCTGAAGCTATAAAAGCAGGATCGAAATTTTTGTAAGATAATGAGGTTGCTCCCATAGAAGCAACTTGCATAGAAACATCTTTTACTAAAGTTTCAGCATTATCAACTTCTTTTGATAAACCAACTAAAGCTGCAATTTTATTAATGTGAACATACTGTCCAACATAAGGTGCTTCTAATTTTTCGAAACCAGTGATTTCTAATTTTTCACCAACAACACCTGTTTGTTCAACTAATTTTTCAGCAACAGTCATACCTTTAAAATCGGCTGCTAAAAAGTCTTCTTTAGTATTAAAGTTGATAGCAACATCTGCTAACTCATTAGCTAACGCTAAAAAGCTTTCATTTTTTCCAACGAAATCAGTTTCGCAACCTAAAACAAGCGCAACACCAACAGTGTTTGCATCGTTAATTTTAGCTACTGCAGCACCTTCAGAAGAATCTCTGTCGGCTCTTTTTTCTGCAACTTTCTGACCTTTTTTACGTAATACGTCAATTGCTTTATCAAAATCGCCTTCAGCTTCTACTAAAGCTTTTTTGCAGTCCATCATACCTGCACCTGTGGCTTGTCTTAATTTATTTACTTCTGCGGCTGTTACTTTTACCATAGCTTGAAAATGTATTTTAAATTTAAAAAAGTCGTTTAACGTGTTTTCTTTACGGAAACGGTATCAAACGACTTTTCTAGTATTGTTTTACTTAAGTTTTTATTCTTCTTCGTCTTTTACAACTTCTTTTTTAGCTGCTTTTTTTGCTTTTGGTGCATCTTTGTCAGCTTTAGGAGCGTCTTTTTCTGCTTTGCGTTCTGCTAAACCATTTGCAATAGCTGCTGTAACGTGTGTTAACACTTTGTCTATAGATTTTGAAGCATCATCATTTGCAGGGATTACATAATCAACTTGACGTGGGTCAGAGTTGGTATCAACCATGGCAAAAATAGGAATGTTTAATTTTTGAGCTTCTTTAATAGCAATGTGCTCACGCTTAATATCAACAACAAATAATGCTGCTGGTAAACGTGTCATATCTGTAATAGAACCTAAATTCTTTTCTAATTTAGCACGTTGACGATCTACTTGTAAACGTTCTTTTTTAGATAATGAATTGAAAGTACCATCTTTCTTCATTCTATCAATAGTTGCCATTTTTTTAACGGCTTTTCTAATAGTAACAAAGTTTGTAAGCATTCCACCTGGCCATCTTTCAGTGATGTAAGGCATGTTGATATCTGCTGCTTTTTCAGCAACAATATCTTTAGCTTGTTTTTTAGTAGCTACAAATAAGATCTTACGACCAGATGCTGCGATTTTGCTTAACGCGTCGCCTGCTTCTTCTATTTTAGCTGCTGTTTTATAAAGATTGATAATATGGATGCCATTACGCTCCATATATACGTAAGGCGCCATGTTTGGATCCCACTTACGTGTTAGGTGACCGAAGTGTACACCTGCTTCAAGTAATTCTTTTACTTCTACTGCCATTTTGTAATAGTTTACGTTCTGTTGAATTAGCAATGATTTAGTGGTCTTTTTATAATAAAAATTGCCTGAACCATTTAGATGCTAAACTAAATCCTGTTTTTACACTAGGACAACAATAACTGTTTAATTTTTTTGTTTGAAATGTACTTTACTATGAAGTATTAAACCCCAGATAAAGTAACATTCGATAATATTAACGTTTCGAGAATTGGAATTTCTTACGCGCTTTCTTCTGTCCGAATTTCTTACGCTCCACCATTCTTGGATCTCTAGTTAACAAGCCTTCTGGCTTTAATGTCAATCTGTTTTCAGGATCTAACTCGCACATAATACGAGAAATACCTAAACGGATTGCTTCAGCTTGACCTGTAATACCACCTCCATATACATTTACTGTAATATCAAAGTTGCCATCATTGTTAGTCATAACTAAAGGTTGGTTTACTTTGTACTGTAATGTTGCAGTAGGAAAATAAACCGTCATGTCTTTTTTATTAATTGTAATCTTGCCAGTTCCTTCAGCAAGATATACACGAGCAACAGCCGTCTTTCTACGGCCAATTTTGTGAATTACTTCCATTTACTTGAATTCGTTTAAATTAATTGTTTTTGGTTTTTGCGCAGCATGCGTATGCTCTGCACCAACAACAACGTTAAGGTTACGGAATAATTCGGCACCTAATTTGTTTTTAGGTAACATTCCTTTTACTGATTTCTCTACTAATCTTGCTGGATCTTTTCCAAACAATTCAGTAGCAGTTAAACTTCTTTGTCCACCTGGATAACCTGTGTGACGGATATATGTTTTATCTGTCCACTTGTTACCTGACAAGTTGATTTTTTCCGAATTGATAACAATCACGTTATCACCGCAATCAACGTGTGGTGTGAAGTTAGGCTTATGTTTTCCTCTTAAAAGTTTTGCAACTTTAGAAGCTAAACGGCCTAATGTTTGACCTTCAGCGTCAACTAAAACCCACTCTTTATTAACAGTAGCTTTGTTGGCTGAAATCGTTTTGTAGCTTAATGTGTCCACACTTATTAATTTTTCTAATTAAACATTCCTCTCTTTAAAAGAGTTTGCAAATTTACGATTATATATTTGATTACCAAATAGAGTAGGGAGTTATTTTTGATAACTTTGTTTATATCTTTTTTGGGTTTCGTTTATGTGGTAAATATGTGTGTTTACATATTTTAATATAGGACACTATATATTAGGAGAAGAAAATGATGGATTTTGATTGAAAGTTGGTTCGTGTTTTCCTCCTTTTAATTAAAATCCATCTTTTGTATTACAATGTTTTAAAAGCTATTTTGCTTTTTTCAGTCGCTTTTCAGCTTTTTTCTCTTTAGCTGTTTTAGCTGGTTCTTTTTTTACGTTCTTTTTTGCGTCTTGACTTTTTGCCATGATAGTATGTTTTAACTGTTAGTGATTTGTTTTATCATTAATAAATTCAATTCTATAAGCGGGCATTATTGGATTACTAAAGTACGCATTTTTTATATACGTAATTTTATTAGGCTGTTTTAATTCCTATCGTAAAAGGACTTGGTATGTAGTCTGTCCAAAAATGCAATTTTAATGCAGTAGATATATTAGTATTTCAAAGGACTTAGGTTAAACATTTTATTCTGAACTCTTGCATCATTCATATTGTTTAAAGATGTGTTTTTGTTGTATTTTTATGGAAATTTAAAATTGAAGTTTATGGCCGTTATAATGTATGTGGATTTTCCCCACAAAGGCATTTGGGGAGATCAATTAGCAAATGAAATGTCGGAGCTCATTGAAAGTATCACGAAGGAACCTGGGTTTATTTGGAAATTCTGGACGGAAAATAAAGAAACCGAAGAAGCTGGAGGTGTCTATATGTTTGAAACTAGAGAAAGTGCTGAAAATTATTTAGACATGCACACTAAAAGATTGGAGCGTTTTGGGTATTCAGGAATAAGAAGTCGTGTTTTTGAATTAAATGAAAAACTATCCAAAATGGGTAAAGCGCCTTTTTAATAAAGCTATTATTTTAAAAGTGCGCATGTGGATTAACTGGTGTTGAATTGAATACCCAGAAGTTGTCAATGCGCAGTTAAATAGTGTATTAAGGGTTTTCTATTAGGAATTGGTAATGTGAATCAGGAATTTTTAATTTTTATAAATTTATATTTCACATCGTCATAAAATAAACTGATAAATAAAATGAAAGCTGCAAGAAAGAGTGTGTTTAATTCCATGTTTAATCGCGAATACACATAGCCGCCCATTAACCCGCCCAAAAAGAAAGATGAAATGATATATAAACGTAGTTTAATATTTTCTTTGAGTTTGAGTCTTTTTTGATGGTGTTTCTTAAAGAGTAAAAGTGATAAGTCAATACCTAAATCTGTAAATAAACCAGTAAGGTGTGTGGTTCTTACTACGGCATTTGAAATTTTCGTTACAAAAGAGTTTTGAAGTCCCATGGCAAAAAGTAGTAAGCATACAATCACGTTGGGCGTTTCTATTGTAATAAAATTACTAACAAGCCCAATGGATAATAAAATGACACATTCAATAATTGTCGGTATCACATAAACATTAAGTTTTTTATTTCCTTTAAACTTCTCAATTAAAAAGCTAGAGGCAAAGGAGCCAAATAGAAATGAGAAAATATATAAAAAATAAATTGTTCCTTGCCAAACTTTAAATTCGGCTACATCATTAATAAATAGCGCAAAATGACCTGTTACATGTGTGGTTAATTGTTAGAAAGATAAAAACCCCGTTACATTTACAATACCTGCTACAACAGACAGAATGGTTGCAATATGTAAATTATGTTTGGCAGTTCTGCTTTTACCTTGATGTGTAAACATGCACTTTTTTATTAATTGGGTTTTTTATTACCATATCATTGCACCATTTATTAATGCGCCTCCAACCAATTATCGCCAGTATCCATATCCACATCCAATGGAACGGATAAATTAAAAGCACTTTCCATTTCGGTCTTTACCAACGTTTTAATGGCTTCTAATTCGGGTTTGTACACATCAAAAACCAATTCATCATGTACCTGTAAGAGCATTTTGGTTTTATAATTATTGCTATTTAGTTTGTTGTAAATATTAATCATGGCTATTTTAATAATATCCGCTGCAGATCCTTGGATTGGTGCGTTTACCGCATTCCGTTCTGCAGCTCCGCGAACCACGGCGTTTCTAGAATTAATATCTTTTAGATATCGGCGTCTTCCTAAAACGGTTTGTACATAACCGTTATCGCGCGCAAAATCAACTTGTGTTCCAATATAGCGTTTCAGTTTTGGGTAGGTTTCATAATAGGTATCAATCAGTTCTTTGGCTTCGTTGCGGTTTAAATCCGTTTGATTGCTCAATCCAAAAGCGGATACACCATAGATTATTCCAAAATTAACCGTTTTGGCGTTGCTTCGTTGTTCGCGCGTGACTTCAGAAAGAGGTACATTAAAAACTTTAGAAGCGGTAGACGCATGAATATCTTCGCCATTTTTAAAGGCTTCAATCATGGTTTCTTCTTCGCTTAAAGCAGCAATAATGCGTAATTCAATTTGGCTATAATCGGCAGCTAATAAGGTGTAGTCCTCATTTCTAGGTACGAAGGCTTTTCGTACTTGCCTTCCACGTTCGGTACGGATGGGAATATTCTGTAAATTCGGATTGTTACTACTCAAACGTCCAGTGGCAGCAACGGTTTGCATATAATCCGTATGCACGCGTCCTGTTGAAGGTTCTACCTGTAGTGGCAACGCATCTACATAGGTGCTTTTTAATTTTGAAAGGCCTCTGAAATCTAAAATACTCTGAATAATTTCATGGTCTTTTGCTAAGTAGCTTAATATTTCTTCGCCAGTAGCATATTGACCTGTTTTGGTTTTTTTAGGTTTTGCAACCAATTTCATTTTATCAAATAAAATATCGCCTAATTGTTTTGGTGAGGCAATATTGAATTCTTCACCAGCTTCTTTATAGATTTTTTGTTCCAAATCGGCAATGTCTGAATTCAACTGATTGGAAAGGGAATTCAAAAATTCGGTATCTAAATTAATGCCTTCTAATTCCATAGCAGCTAAAACGCGGAGCAATGGAATTTCAATGTCATCGAATAATTTTTGAGTATTGGCTTCACCGAGTTCGTTAGTGAAAAGTTCTTTTAACTGCAAGGTAATATCAGCATCTTCAACCGCATATTCCGTTTGAATTTCTAAAGGCACATCGCGCATGCTTTTCTGATTCTTGCCCTTCTTTCCAATGAGTGTTTCTATGGAAATAGGCGAATAATTCAAATAGGTTTCAGCAAGCACATCCATATTATGGCGCATATCAGGATTTATCAGATAATGAGCCAACATGGTATCAAACAATTTACCTTTTACGGTAATGTTGTATTTAGCAAGTACCTTAATATCATACTTTAAATTCTGACCGACTTTTTCAATAGCTTCATTCTCGAAAAATGGACGCAGAGCTTCAAGTAATTCTTGTGCCTCTTCCTTGTTTTCTGAAAACGGTAAATAAAAACCTTTACCAACTTCCCATGAAAATGCAATTCCAACCAATTCAGCTGTTAGCGGATTGAGACCAGTGGTTTCGGTATCAAAACAAACCGATGTCTGATTCATTAAGTTTTTGATAAACAGTTTTATAGCCATGCCAGGCGCAATACTTTGATAGAAATGCGATGTGGTATCGGCTGTTTTTCTAGTGAAATCGTTTGTAATTTCGGCTTCTGAAGCACTTGATGGATTACCACCAAACAATGAAAATTGTCCAGCACCTGCCGAAGCTGTTTCTTTGGGCGTCGCTTTAGTGTCGGTTGTTTTTGCAGTTGTATCTGAGGCTGTTTCCTCTGGTTGAACCGCAAATGTTTTTAAGAAATTATCAATTAATCGTCTGAATTCTAATTCTTGAAAAATCTCGGTAACTTTGGCAATATCAGGGTGGTCTAATTCAAAATCTTTCGCATTAAATTCTACAGGAACATCCAGCATAATGGTTGCTAACTTTTTAGATAGCAAACCTAATTCTTTTGATGCTTCTACCTTTTCCTTCATTCTGCCTTTAAGCTCGTGGGTATTCGCAAAAAGACCTTCCATACTGCCATATGCTTTGATGAATTTTTTAGCCGTTTTTTCGCCAACGCCTGGTAATCCCGGAATATTATCAGATGCATCACCCATCATCCCTAGAAAATCGATTACTTGTTCAGGACGTTCCACGTCAAACTTTTTCTGAACTTCAGGTATTCCCCAAACTTCATAGCCACCACCAAACGATTTTGGGCGGTACATAAATATATTTTCCGAAACTAATTGGGCGAAATCTTTATCCGGCGTCACCATAAAAGTTTGATAACCTTCTTTTTCAGCTTGTTTGGAAAGTGTTCCAATAACATCATCAGCTTCAAAACCTTCCTTTACCATAATAGGAATATGCATGGCTTTCAAAATTTCCAATATATACGGAACTGCCACTTTAATGCCTTCTGGAGTTTCATCCCGATTGGCTTTGTATTCCTCGTACATTTCCACACGATCTGCGCTACCGCCTTTATCAAAACAAACCGCCAAATGGTCTGGTCGCTCACGTTTTATAACATCTAAAAGGGAATTCATAAAACCCATAATAGCAGAGGTATCTGTACCTTTGGAATTGATTCGTGGATTTTTTATAAATGCATAATAGCCGCGGAAAATAAGGGCGTAAGCATCAACTAGAAAAAGACGTTTTTGATCTGACATGAGTACGATTTAAATTGAAATTAAAACAGCGTCTTGAGCGCAGTCGAAAGGTTTCTGTTAGCATAAATAAGCCGACAAAACATTCCGAATTCGCTCTAAAAGACAAGCGCATCAAATCTACAAAAACTTATGCTTTTTTGGGTGGCATTTCATTTTCTATTTGTAATTTCCCACAGTTAAAAAACACAGAGATGAAAACATTTTCAATAGCCATTCATGGTGGTGCAGGAACCTTGGTAAAAGGCATGATGACGCCCGAGTTAGAATTGCAATACAAACAAGCCTTAAAAGCGGCTTTAGATGCTGGATATACCATTTTAGAAACCGGTGGAACAGCGGTGAATGCTGTGGAAGAAGCGGTTATGGTTTTGGAAAATTCGCCATTATTCAATGCGGGAAAAGGCAGCGTTTTTACAGCTGAAGAAACCCACGAAATGGATGCCTGTATTATGGATGGGAACACCTTAAATGCTGGAGCGGTAAGTTTAATTTCAGGAATAAAAAACCCCATTACCCTTGCAAAAGATGTCATGGAAAAAAGTGAACATGTGTTTTTAGCTGGCGAAGGCGCTATGCGTTTTGCCAAAGAGTTGGATTATAAATTAGAAGATGCGACCTATTTTTATGATGATTTTAGACATAAACAATGGTTAGAAATAAAAGATACAGATAGTTTTCAGTTGGATCACGCCAAAAAGAAAGATTCAAAATTTGGAACTGTTGGAGCAGTAGCTTGCGATCAAGATGGGAACATTGCAGCGGCAACATCTACAGGAGGCATGACCAATAAAAAATGGGGTCGCGTTGGCGATAGCCCTATGGTTGGTGCTGGAAATTATGCTAATAATAAAACCTGTGCTATTTCATGTACAGGAAGTGGTGAGTTTTTTATTCGCGGTGTTGTAGCTTATGATGTGGCTTGTTTAATAGAACATAAAAATATGAGTTTGCAGGATGCAGCGCATGAAGTCATCAACAAACGTATTTTAGAAATTGGTGGTGATGGCGGATTAATTGCTGTAGATACCAAGGGAAATATTGCGATGCCATTTAATACAGAAGGCATGTATCGTGGGCAAAAAACCTCGTTAGGTGTTCATGAGATTTCTATTTATAAATAAAATTCCTGCGCAGGCAGGAATCTTGTATTTACTAAAACAGTATTTAAATCAAAACACCCGTATTACATCAAGCAAACGGGTCGCGCTGTATTTAAGAAACATACATTGTTATTCCTTTTTGGGCGTTACCTAAAGGTCGCGCTTTCCGCTATATCTTTTTTTCGTATCTCAAAAAAGGATGCCGCTTCAATCGCTAACGCAGTAAGTTAGAATAAACCTAATAATTTATAGGCATTGAAAATCGAGATTCCTCCTTGCGCAGGAATTTATTTAAATAAAATCAGCTTCTATAGGTAATACCGTTACTTTATGATTGGTAATATCATATTGATCACCATTGGCTAAAATGTGAAGGGTTAAATTTGCCATGGTCATTGGTGTGCCTTCTTCCAATACACGTTGATTGTTGAGGGTGAGTGTTTTGCCATCAAAAACAATAACCATTCCGGAACCAATAACGGTACAGTTCTCACCATTTTTTATAATCATACCCGTATCTTCCGCTAAACCAAAGCCTGTTTTTTCAGGGAATTTAGCAATAGCCTCCGTGATACGGCCAAAACGTCCGCGTTGAATAAAATGCGTGTCAATTACTAATTCGGGAATTAAACCTAATCCTTTGCGCATTTTTACGGCGCCTTTTACAAATGATTTTGCAGCACTTCCTCCAGCAATCATTTCTTCAGACATGGCCATGGCGCCTGCACTCGTTCCCGCTATAACAAAGCCTTCGTCATTTTTATAACGTTCCATTAAAATAGTATGGATGGTTGAGCCACCAATGTATTTCGCTATTTTTGATTGATCACCGCCCGAAAACATGATACAGTCGGCAGTCTTAATATGATCAATAAAATCGGCTCTTTCAGAATCTGCTTGAGATCTAATATCTAGCACTGTAACATTTCGGCAGCCTAAAGTTGCAAAAGCTGTTAAATAGTTTTCACCCACTTCCACAGGAATACTAGATGCGGTTGGGATCACAATTATTTTAGCTTGCTTCCCTCCAGCTTCATACACCACGTGAGCTAAAATTCCTTCCTCAACGTAATCTAATCTATGGATTTCATCATCTTCAAACCCCTTATCTTCATTTCCACCAATGGGAATTAGTGTTCCTTTTATTTGTTGCATGCCTATTAATTTGTCGTTATAATATGATTATACAAAATCAGATTACAAAACTAAACTTATTTAGTTAAAAAATTATATATTTATCACTATTCATTTTCCCAACCTAAATAACACTTTACATGAAAATAAGAGAAATCAATGCCATGAGAGGGCCAAATTATTGGTCTATACGTCGTCATAAATTAATAGTTATGGTTTTGGACCTTCAAGAAATGGAGGAAAGGCCATCTAATAAAATTGATGGATTTTATGAGCGACTAACAGCAATGTTTCCTACTATGTATGAGCATCGGTGTTCGGTTGGTGAAGCGGGCGGCTTTTTTCAACGTGTAAAGGATGGTACATGGATGGGTCATATTATAGAACATATTGCTCTTGAAATTCAAACACTTGCAGGTATGGATGTAGGTTTTGGTAGAACGCGCGGTTATGGTGAAGATGGTGTTTATAGTGTCGTTTTTGCCTATATGGAGGAATCTGTGGGACGCTATGCAGCAAAAGTTTCTGTAGATATTTGCGAAGCTTTAATTGCTGGCGAAGACTATGATATGACAGATGATATTCAACATATGCGTGAATTGCGTGAAAGTGATAGATTAGGTCCAAGTACTGGATCCATTGTTGAAGAAGCCGAAGCACGTGGTATTCCATGGATTCGCATGAATAAATATTCATTATGTCAATTGGGTTATGGCGCCAATCAAAAACGGATTCAGGCAACAGTAACATCTGAAACGAGTAGTATTGGTGTGGAATTGGCATGTGATAAGGAAGACACCAAATTCCTTTTAGAACAAGCCGAAGTAGAAGTGCCGCGTGGTGATATTATTCGTCGTGAACGCAGTTTGGAAGACGCTTGCAATTATGTTGGTTATCCTTTGGTTATTAAGCCTATTGATGGTAACCATGGTCGCGGAATAACAGTGGATATAAGAAATTATGATGATGCATTAGTGGCTTTTCATCATGCAAAAGAAAGCTCCAAAAGTGGGGCGATTATCGTAGAAAAATTTATAATTGGAGAGGATTATCGATTATTAGTCATCAATAATAAATTAGTGGCAGCCGCTAAACGAACGCCTGCACATGTAATTGGAGATGGAAAATCAACCGTTCAAGAGTTGGTAGATATCGTTAATTCAGATCCAAGACGAGGGTATGGTCATGAAAATGTATTGACGCAAATTACTATAAACGATTTAACCAAAAACATAATTAAAGATGCTGGTTACACAGTAGATTCCGTGCTCCCTAAAGATGAAATGCTCATTTTAAAAGATACGGCTAATTTAAGTACTGGCGGCACTGCGGAAGATGTCACCGATATTGTGCATCCTGCAAATGTGAGTATGGCTGAACGTATTTCAAAAATAATAGATTTAGATATTTGTGGTATTGATGTCATGACAACAGATATTACTCAACCACTTTCAGAAACCGGAGGTGCTGTTTTAGAAGTTAATGCAGGACCAGGATTTAGAATGCATTTGGCGCCAACCAAAGGTTTGCCACGAAATGTTGCCGGTCATGTAATTGATAAATTGTTCCCTAATCCAGGTGATACTGGACGAATTCCAATTGTTGCTATTACAGGAACAAATGGTAAAACGACCACCACACGATTAATGGCGCATATTGCAAAAATGAAAGGTTATCGCGTTGGTTATACTACTAGTGATGGTGTGTACATTCAAAACCGATTACTCATGACAGGCGATTGTACAGGGCCTGCGAGTGCCGAATTTGTATTGAAAGATCCTACAGTAAACTTTGCTGTTTTAGAATGTGCAAGAGGTGGTTTATTGCGTGCTGGACTCGGTTTTAAAAAATGTAATGTGGGTATTGTTACCAATGTGGCCGCTGATCATTTAGGCCTAAAAGGTATTCATACAATTGAGCAATTAGCGAAAGCCAAAGGCGTTATTCCAGAAACCGTTTTGCCAGATGGTTATGCTATTTTAAATGCGGATGATGATTTGGTTTACGATATGCGTCGTTCCGTAAATTGTCATGTAGCCTTGTTTTCCATGGATGAAAATAATCCACGCATAAAAGCTATGCAACGCTTAAATGGTATTACGGCCATATATGAAGATGGTTATGTAACTATTTGTCGTGGCGAATGGAAAATGCGCATCATGAAAGCGGAGAATATTCCATTAACCTATGGCGGAAAAGCACCATTTATGATTCAGAATGTGTTAGCTGCTATTTTGGCTGCACACGTTCAAGGAATTAGTATTGAAGATATGAAAGCTGGTTTAGAAACCTTTATACCTTCAGCAACACAAACACCAGGTCGTCTGAATTTATTCGAATTTAAAAACTTTACTATTTTGTTAGATTATGCTCATAATCCAGCAGGTATGTTGGCTTTAAAGAAATTTACAGATACTATGGAATGTTCTGTAAAAGTGGGCATTATTGCCGGCGTAGGTGATAGGCGTGATGAAGATACAAACCAAATTGGCAGTATTGCGGCAGAGATGTTTGATGAAATTATCATCCGTCAGGATAAACGATTACGTGGAAGAACGGAAGAAGAGCTTATTAATTTATTAAATGAAGGTATTCAATCCAAAGATCCTAATAAGAAGACAACCATAATTCCTTCAGAAAAAGAAGCGATAACCTTTGCCGTTAATAATGCGGTTAAAGATTCCTTAATTATATTATGTAGCGATGTCATTCCAGATGCTTTGGAACTCGTTCAGAAATTTAAAGAACAAGATACCAAAGGCGAACCCTTTAATGCCGATTAATAATTATATGAGTCAAGAAAATCCTTTTTTAGAATTATTTCAAAAGCAAAAAGTACATCAATTTAAAATTGGCAATACATCTCATAAAGAACGTATTGCCAAATTGAAGCGTTTACAAAATGCGTTAGAAAAAACGTATAAACAAGACATTCGCGAAGCACTGTATCAAGATTTTAAAAAGCCGCATTTGGAAACCGATTTAACCGAAATTTATCCTGTTGTAGATGAAATAAAATTTGCCATTTCCAATTTGAAATCTTGGTTAAAACATGAAAAAGTAGCCACACCTGTATCATTGTTGGGAAGTAGCTCCTATATTGTTAATGAGCCAAAAGGTGTGTGTTTAATTATTTCCCCTTGGAATTACCCTATTAATTTAACGTTTGCCCCTTTGGTTTCGGCCATTGCTGGAGGCAATACAGTTATTTTAAAACCATCTGAAATGACGCCAAATACGTCAAAATTAATGTCGAAAATAGTGTCCGATGTATTTGAAGAAAATGAAATTGCCTTGGTTGAAGGTGAAGTAGAAACAGCTTCTGCTTTATTAGAACTGCCTTTTAATCATATATTCTTCACCGGTTCGCCAGCGGTGGGAAAAATTGTAATGAAAGCGGCGTCTAAAAACTTAACGTCTGTAACTTTAGAATTAGGTGGGAAATCGCCAGCTATCATTGATGATTCTTCTAATTTAGAAAAAGCCGTTCAAAAAATCGTTTACGGTAAATGTACCAATGCAGGGCAAACTTGTATTGCACCAGATTATGTGTTAATCCAAGAGTCACTTAAACCAGATTTTATAAAATTATTCAAAAAAGAAATTCAAGCTTTTTATTCCGAGAATCCTGAAAGTTCAGATTCTTACAGCCGGATTGTAAACAGTAAACATTTTGAACGTTTAACCAACAGCTTGGAAGATGCGAAACAAAAAGGAAGTGTTATTGAATCGGGCGGCAGAACAAATGCATCAGACTGTTATATTGAGCCAACATTAGTAAGTGGACTTCCAGAAGATGCCACGTTGATGCAGGAAGAAATTTTCGGACCTATTTTACCACTAAAAACCTATAAAACCATCGAGGAAGCGGTTGATTATGTAAATTCAAACGAAAAACCTTTGGCGCTTTATATATTTAGTAAAAAAAATAAAGTAGTTGATTATGTTATTCAAAACACACGAGCCGGAAGCACCTGTGTCAATCATAATTTGTTGCAGTTTTTAAATCATAATTTACCCTTTGGAGGTTCCAATAATAGTGGGATTGGAAAAAGCCATGGTATTTTCGGGTTTCGCGAATTTACCAATCAACGATCCGTTTTAAAACAACATACTATTGGTGCTGTGGATTTGCTGATGCCACCTTATACTAACTGGAAACAAAAGTTGGTGGATTTAACCATTAAGTGGTTTTAATTGTCATTGCGAGGACGAAGGACGTGGCAATCTTAAGTGGCAATGAAAAATTAGTGGAATATTAATTTTTCACATCATTTTACGTGTTTTGAACGAAAAGCTCTAAATACTCTAGATTACTATTCTTTCAAAAAATAATCCGACTGAATCTGCTCATTCACACCATCTTGAAATTTGGTCATACTAAACCATTGGTGAATGGAATAACTGCCTGTTTCGCCTTGCTTGTTAACAGCAATATAGCCGACTTGAAAATTCTTATAATCGCTATTGGGTTTTTTTACAATCCGTTTAATGGCTTCTTCACAGGCTTCTTGTGGTGATTTGCCTTGGCGCATCAATTCAACCACCAAAAAGCTGCCAACAGTTTTTACCACTTCTTCACCTAAACCTGTAGCCACACAACCACCAATCTCATTATCGATAAACAAACCAGAGCCAATAATTGGGCTATCACCAACGCGTCCAGCCATTTTATAAGCCAAACCACTGGTGGTACAAGCGCCAGAAATATCGCCATTTTTATCAATAGCTAGCATACCAATCGTATCGTGGTTTTCTATATTGATAATGGGTTTGTATTTGGATTCTTTTTTCCATTCCTCCCAAGCTTTTTTAGCAGAATCAGTTAATAGATTTTCTTTTTTAAAACCCAATTCATAAGCAAATTGTTCGGCACCTTTTCCAGCTAACATAACATGAGGCGTGTCCTCCATAACTTTTCTAGCAATGGAAACCGCGTGGGTAATGTTTTGAAGGTAAACTACAGAGCCACAATCTCCATCTTTATTCATAATGCAGGCGTCAAGAGTTACATTTCCTTCACGATCTGGTAAACCACCTTTACCAACGGATTGATTTTTAACATCAGCTTCTTCCACCATGCAGCCTTGTTCTACTGCATCTAAAGCAGTTCCACCATTTTGTAAAATTTCCATGGCTTTGGCAGTTGCATTTTCAACATGCCATGTGGCAATAACTAAAGGTAAAGTGGTTGAATTTTTTGAAATGTTTTTAAAAGAAGTTTCGGCATAGCTCACTAAAGAGTTTCCAACTGCGAGTCCTACACCTGTAAGTGATGCGTTTTTTATAAAGTTTCTACGTTTCATACGAGTTGTTTTTTATAATAATTGTTTCTCTTCACTACAAAAGAAAAACAGTGTTGGTTAATTAATGTCTTGCAATCTGTTTCTAGAATTTTTAAAGCCATACCATAAAATATAGGCATAACAAATCACAATAAATAGCAAGGCTGATTTGAAGCCCACATTATCTGTAAGTAAACCGAAAAATGGCGGAATAATAGCACCTCCAACAATAGCCATACAGAGTAAGCCCGATGCTTTAGGTTTCAATTCGCCAATACCATTGATTGCCAAAGCGAAAATTGTTGGGAACATTATGGAGTTGAATAAACCAACTGCCAAAATACTCCACATACTTACTAATCCAGTCGTGCTGATTGAAGTTACTATTAATAAAATAGCAATGGTTGCAAATATGCCAAGGACGTTTCCTGGCTTCATAATTTTGGTTAAGTAAGCACCTGCAAAACGACCAATCATAGCACCAGACCAATAAAAAGCAACAAATACTCCAACAATGGCTTTGCTGTCTTTTTCAGTAATTCCAGCATTCAGAATACCTTCAGCTATGGATTTCATAAAGCTATTTTCTTTAATAACTTCTACCATATTCATATCCATAAAGTAGTTAACTAAATAACTGCCTATGGCAACTTCTGCACCAACATAAAAGAAGATGCCTAAAACACCCAACATTAAATTTTTGTTTTTTAAAGCCGCTGAATAGGTTCCAGTATCATCCTCTCTAATCATTTTTGGAAGTTTCGCAAACAGAAAAATAACGGCAATAAGAACGATAAAAAGTGCCAATCCTAAAAATGGTTTTTGCACTGCGGAGGCTTCCGAAACTAAATAAGTTTCTTTGGCTGCGCCCGTTAAGGATTCAATTTCAACTTCTGTTTTAATAGTATCGCTTAAAATAAACCAGGCGCCAACAATAGGTGCAATGGCAGTTCCAAGAGAATTAAATGCTTGCGATAAATTTAATCTACTTGATGCACCATCTTCTGAACCCAAAACAGCCACAAAAGGATTTGCTGCTACTTGTAAAACCGTAATGCCTGCAGCAAGAATAAAATAGGCCAGCATGAATATACCAAATATACGATATGATGCGGCAGGATAAAATAATAAGCAAGCTAAAGCCATGGTTAGTAATCCTAGAATAATGCCCTTTTTATAGCCTATTTTAGAAAGAATATAACTGGCTGGAATGGATAATATAAAATAGGCGCCAAAGAATGCAAATTGCACCAATCCTGCTTGGAAGTACGTTAATGTAAATAATTCTCGTAATCGTGGAATCAAAGAATCTACCAATACGGTAATAAACCCCCATAGGAAAAATAGTATGGTTAACAATATAAATGCGGAACGATAGGATTTTTGATGGTTCATAGGTTTCATATTTCTGCAAAAGCAGGAATCTATATTTTAGTTAAATACATTTATTAGATTCCTGCTTCCGCAGGAATTTGTTATTTAATACGAATCTCGTCAACAAACAACCAACTCCTACCATCATCAGCATAACCTAAATGCCACTTTGGAAGTTCGCCTAATTTTTTGGCGATGATTTTTATAAATCTGTAGTTTTTACCAGATTGTTTAAATGTTACACTTTGCATATCCACCTCATCTGTCGGTGTTATTTCTCCAAAGGTATACGTACCAATTTCTTCATAATTTTGTCCATCTTTTGATGCTAAACAAATCACTTCCGTTGGATAAAAGATCCAAGAACGTTGGTCTTTTAGAAAATTGGTAGTCACAGAATTTACAGGTTTTTCACGTCCCAAATCAACAATAGCAATTACATCTTTATCTTGGTAGCCTTGCCAAGTTCCCGTTCTGAAATCTCTAGCACCTACTATACCATCAATAAGCGCGTTGGGTCCACCACCATTATATTGGTTGGCATATTCAGACTCTAATGTTAATGAAATGTTTGGATCAATTTCATAAAATTGCGTCGTTATTTCAGCACTCTTAAGATTGTTTTTTGCAGAATAAACCGTTAGTACGGCAGGTTCTGAAATCGTGAAAGGTGTTTCATAGGTTTTAAATTTCCCGCCATTCAATTGATAGAAAATGGCTGCTTCCGAATCTGCATTTTCTAAAACCACCTCCGTTTGTTCTTTAAAAGCAACGTCTCCTTTAGCAATAAATGGTGAAGCAACAATAAGATGTTCGTCAATGCTTGTTTTTGGTTCCTGACCTTCTTCTGTTCCCCAAGACGTTGGCTTACTCGTCATATTAAAAACCAAGGTGCCACCTTTTATAATGTCTTCATGTGAAATGAATGAATGGTTGAGCGCCACATCATTTAAGGTAACACTTTCAATATACATATTGGTGTCGCTTAAATTTTCAGCAAGAATGGTGAAGTTTTTATCACTTTCTAAATTGATGGTGGCTCTCTCAAAGAGAGGTGTTCCTATAATATAATTGTTGCTTCCTGGAGTTACGGGATAAAATCCCATGGACGAGAAAATATACCAAGCACTCATTTGGCCGCAGTCTTCATTCCCTGAAATACCATCTGGTGTGTTGGTGTATAATTCGGTTAGAATCTGATGGATTTTCTCTTGTGTTTTATGTGGTTTATTTACGAAGTTGTATAAATAAGCCATATGATGACTCGGTTCGTTACCATGTGCATATTGGCCAATTAATCCGGTAATATCCACTTGATGGCGGCCGGACGTTTCGGATTCTGCTACAAACAATTCATCTAAACGTGCTTCTAATTGGTCTTTACCGCCAAGCAATTTCATAAATCCTGATACATCTTGTGGAACGTAAAAACTGTATTGCCATGAATTAGCTTCGGTGTAATTAAAATTCACTTCATACGGATCAAAAGGCGCAAACCAGGTGTTTCTAAAACGACCACGCATAAATTGCGATTCAGGGTCGAATACATTTTTATAATATTGTGCACGTTTTAAATAGGTTTTATAATCGTCATCTTTTCCTAGCGATTTTGCCATTTGCGCAATGGTCCAATCATCATAAGCATATTCTAATGTTTTTGAAACGGATTCGCTTTCTTCTTCTACAGGAATAAACCCGAACTCCTTATAACTTTTTAAACCTAATTTATCACGTGTGGCAGAATGTTTCATGGCAATAAAAGCCTTTTCAATATCGTAATTTTTAATCCCTTTTAAATAGGCGTCAGCAATTACTGGAACCGCGTGATAACCAATCATACAACCTGTATAATTTCCGCTTAAATCCCAAATCGGCATGATGCCACCTTCATCATATTTTGCTAGGAAGGTGTTTATAAAATCGTTGGTTCTGTCCTGTTCAATAATGGTGTAAAGTGGATGTGTGGCGCGATAGGTATCCCAAAGTGAAAATACGGTGTAATAATCAAAATCCGTTGTTTGATGGATTTTTAAATCCATTCCACGATAGCGTCCATCCACATCCTGATATAAGTTTGGAGCTATCATGGTATGATATAGGGCTGTATAAAAATTGGTTTTATAATCTACATTTTCACTTTCTATTACAATTTTATTCAGCTGTGCTTCCCAGGTTTTTTGAGCTTCGGTTTTGACTTGATCGAATGTTTTTTCGCCAATTTCTTCTTGTAGATTTTGTTTGGCTCCAACTTCATCAACTGCCGAAATACCAATTTTTACCTCGAGGACTTGGCCGTCATTAGGGTCAAATTCAAAAGCGGCTTTTACGTGTTTACCTTCGGCTGTATCATTTAAAAAAACCATGTTTTTAAACGGCCTCGAAAACTGAACATTGTAAAATAACATCTGATTGGTTGCCCATGCTTTGGAATGTCTTATACCACCAACTTCTGTGTTGGAATAAACGGTAGCATTGGAGTTTAGAACTTCATCCCGATGCTCTAAATCTAAAATAACGATCTGTTTGCTATTTTTAGGAAATGTGTATTTATGAATACCACTACGTTTGGAAACGGTAAGCTCTACATCAATATTCGTAGAATCTAAATGCACCTTATAAAACCCAGGTTCTGCTATTTCATTATCATGAGAAAAATGTGCGCGATAGCCTTTTTTGCCATCGGCTCCATTATTAAATTCGACCTTGTTCGTTGGCATTAATAAAATATCGCCATAGTCTGAAACACCAGTTCCACTTAAATGGGTATGAGAAAATCCGTAAATGTATTCATCTGAATAATGATAACCTGAACAGCCATCCCACCCGTCCAGTCTGGTATCTGGCGATAATTGCATCATTCCAAATGGCATGGTGGCTCCAGGATAGGTATGGCCATGACCACCCGTTCCAATAAATGGATTAACGAAACTGGTTAAAGGTTTGTTGCCTTTAGGACTAATTAATTTTTTTTCTTCATTCTTACATGAAGTCACTAATAGTATGAGTAAAAAAACTGAAAAAAAGTTACGAGTTAATTGGAAGTGTTTCATTTGCGGTTGAAATCAATTTAGGTAATAACTTATTTCAAGATTATTATCTAAATACAGTAAATAAGTAATAAATTAGTGAATTATTAAACCTCTAATATACTAAAATGCAGTTCAAGTCATCCCTAGTTTGTTTAGTTTTTGTGAGTGTCATTTTTAGTTGTTCTAATAAAACACTAGAACCCACATTACAACAAATAATTCCTATCCCTTTAAATCAAACCATGGAGCCAGGTTATTTCATTCTCTCTAATGACACAGGCTTAAATTTTGAGGAAGAATTTTCCGTAGCGGGAAATTTTTTAAAAGATTATATTGAATCTGGAAGCGCATTCAAGTTAAATCAAGGAAATGATATTGTATTTGAAAAAGATGAAACTATAACAAATGAAGAAGGGTACACTTTAAACGTTTCGTCAAACCGCATCCTGATTAAAGCGAAAACAGGAAAAGGTGCCTTTTATGCCGTTCAGAGTTTACGCCAATTATTCCCTGTTGGTTTAGAAAACAACTCATTTTCAGATGCTGAAATAATTGTCCAAAACATCAGCATACAAGATGAGCCTAAATTTGTGTATCGTGGGATGCATTTAGATGTTGGTCGACATATGTTTTCTGTCAATTTTATCAAGAAATACATTGATGCGTTAGCCCTTTTAAAAATGAACACCTTTCATTGGCATCTTACCGAAGATCAAGGTTGGCGTATTGAAATAAAAAAATATCCAAAATTGCAAGAAATTGCAGCCTATCGTGATGAAACACTCATAGGTCATTATAACACACAACCTCAAAAATTTGATGGCAAACGCTATGGTGGGTTTTATACTCAAGAAGAAATTAAAGATATTGTGGCCTATGCTACAGCACGATTTGTAACGGTCATTCCCGAAATTGAATTACCAGGTCATTCTCAAGCTGCTATTGCTGCTTATCCGGAATTGGGATGTACAGGTGAACAAGTAAAAGTAGCAACAAAAGGTGGCGTTTTTGAGAACATTTATTGTCCGAAAGAAGAAACCTTTACCTTTTTAGAAGATGTTTTTGATGAGGTTTTGGAATTATTCCCGAGCACATATATCCATATTGGAGGCGATGAAGCGCCAAAAACACGCTGGAAAAACTGCGATCACTGTCAGGCTTTAATTAAAAAAGAAGGTTTAAAAGATGAACACGAGTTGCAGAGTTATTTTATTTCTAGAATTGAAAAATACTTGAATAGTAAAGGCCGCCAAATTATTGGTTGGGATGAAATTTTGGAAGGTGGTTTAGCGCCGAATGCTACGGTTATGTCTTGGCGTGGTTTTGAAGGTGCTATTGAAGCTGCTAAACAAGGTCATGATGTTATTTTAACTCCAGGCTCTCATGCTTATTTTGACCATTACCAATCGGAAAATAAGGATGAACCCGTTGCTATTGGTGGTTTCCTGCCATTAGAAAAAGTGTATAGTTTAAATCCTATTCCAGATGAATTAACAGAAGAACAAGCCAAATATGTACTTGGAGCACAAGGGAATGTTTGGACGGAATATATCCCAACTCCCGAAAAAGTGGAGTATATGGTTTTTCCACGAATATTAGCGCTTGCGGAAGTGGTTTGGTCTGGGCCAGAAAATAGAGATTACAAGGAGTTTGTTTCTAGGGTTGAGAATTTTCATAAACGCATGGACGCTCTAGATATTAATTATGCTAATCACTTATATGAAATTGAAGGTAACATGGTAACTGATGGTAATGAAGCGGTGTATGAATTAAAAACGGCAACCGCGGGAAAAGAAATTCATTATACTTTAGATGGTTCTGAACCGACCATCAATTCTGAAATTTATAAAACAGGAATTCCTATTACTAAAAGTGAAAACATAAAGGCGATAATTTTTGCCAATGAAAAACCCTTAGGAACCACATACAATCAAACTATTAATTGGCATAAAGCACTTGGGCATAAAATTACTTTGGATGTACATCCGCATCATGCTTATACCGGAAGTGGTTCAGGTGGTTTAGTTAATGGTATTTCTGGAAGCAATGAACGTTATGGCGATAAAGAATGGTTAGGGTTTTGGGGCGAAGATGTTGAAGTCACAATTGATTTAGGTGCTGAAACCGATATTAGTTCTATTTCCACACGTTTTCATAACGGCAATGGACAATGGATTTATGCACCTGAAAAAATAGAAATTGAGCTGGATAATAATCAAATTTTTGAAGTTGATGTGCCAACATCAGAAAGCCTCTTGGCACCAGTCTCGTTTGAACAACAAGCTACAACCCAATTCTTAAAATTGAGAATTTCTAATTATGGAATTATTCCAGAAGGCAAACAAGGCGCAGGAAATCCAGCTTGGACATTTATTGATGAAATAATCGTAAATTAATATGCTACTAGAAATTTGTGCCAATTCTTACCAATCTGCTATAAATGCCGAAAAAGCAGGAGCACAGCGTATTGAGCTTTGTAGCGAATTAGCGGTTGGTGGTATAACACCTAGTTACGGACTTATTAAACAGGTAGTTGAGGTGCTTTCTATTCCTGTTTTTGTCTTAATCCGACCACGTTCTGGAAATTTTACCTATTCAGAGGCCGAGTTTAACATTATAAAAAAGGATATTGAAATCTGTAAAAAATTAGGTGTTCACGGTATTGTTTCTGGTGTCTTAAATGAAAATAATACTATTGATTTACAACGAACTCAAGCGTTAATTGAATTGTCAAAACCACTGTCATTCACCTTTCATCGTGCTTTTGACTGTGTGCCAAATCCCATAGAAGCTTTGGAACAATTAATCGCTATAGGTGTTCAACGAATTCTAACATCTGGATTAGAACCTTCTACAGAAAAAGGTTTGGATATGTTGCTGAAATTGAATGAAAAAGCCGAAAAAAGAACCATTATTTTAGCAGGATCTGGAATCAATGCGGAAAACGCGTCTAAATTTAAAGATGCTGGATTACATGAAATTCATGCTTCGGCTTCCACAGTTCTTTCAACCAAAAATAATCATGCCTACTTCGGAAATACGCAACAAACGGTTTCTTCCGTAGAAACTATAGAAAACATATTAAATAAAATCCATTCATGAAATTAAGATATCTTCCTTTATTTTTTTTATTAATTGTAGCGTGTCAAAAGCCTTTAAAACCAATAGGAGATAAAGAAATTACTGTTTTTAAAGACACCCATCTTTATTTTGATATGGCTTTTAATCCCGATAGTGATCGGGACGATAGTATTCAACCAACAGATTCTATTATTCGTTTGGATGCTGGTCGCGTTTTATTAAAGAAAGTCACCTTGCCTGATTATCAGAAGCAGGCATCTGTGTCCGTTAAAATGACCCTGACTTCCAATGGTGATCCTTGGGATAAATCGGGTTCGTTGTTTGTGATTCCTACGACTTCTGATTTGAATTTATTAGATTTTGAAAGCGAGACATTAACAAAAGAACAATTTCTAAATGAAGCTCCCGGAATTGTTTCAAAAAAAATAGATGATAAACTATACGAACCAAATATTGAATTGTTGCGTTTTATGACGCCTTTTGGTGTAGGTTTTTTTAATGATAACGAACGTGTAGCAGCTTTAAAACCCGTTTATATTCCAATTTGGGAAAATAATGTCCAGTGGGAACAGGATATTACCCAACTATTACCCGTTTTAGAAAACGAGGTTTATATTGGTGTTTTTATTGATACTTGGACCAAGGAAGGATATAAGCTTTCGGTACGTCTAGATTTTGATGAAAGCGATATTCCAAATCACATAAAAAAAGAACATGACGTCATTTCTGTAGTCAATACCAGTAAATATGCTGGTGCGCAACAATTTTATGATGCGTTTCATAAAGGGGATTTGCAAGTAGATTTACCAGTTGATGAAACACTAAAAAACGCCAAATTATATTATATCACAACAGGCCATGGTGGACATGCCGAAGGTGATGAGTTTACAAAAAAAGAAAATATAATTAGCTTTAATGGTGAAGTTGTGAAGCAGTTTGTACCATGGCGAGACGATTGTGCCAGCTTTAGGCGATTTAATCCAACATCAGGTGTTTGGACAGAAAAAACAACCTGGAAAGGCGAAGACATAGAAGAACGGATTGCATCATCAGATTACTCACGATCCAATTGGTGCCCTGGAAGTGACGTAAAACCTGAAATTATTGAACTCGGTACTATTAAAGCAGGAAATCATACGTTTACGTTTTCCATTCCGGAAGCACAAGCTATTGAAAATGATAAAATAAACTACTGGATGGTTTCGGCTTATCTGGTTTACGATAAGTAATGAAACACGTTTTCTATATTGGTTTATGTCTAATTATTTTGGGATGCCAAAAGCAATTGGATGTGCCAGAAATTCGGTTATTACATGATAATTGGCAATTTAAATCTAGCGATAATACCGATTGGTTAACGGCAAAAATTCCAGGAAATGTATTTTCTGATTTGTTAGATAATGCAGAAATTCCAGATCCATTTATTGGTACTAATGAAGATTCTGTGCAATGGGTTTCTAAAACCGATTGGGAATACCAAACAACGTTTCAAGTAGACTCCAAAACCTTACAGAAAAGACATGTTGAATTGAACTTTGGAGGTTTAGACACCTACGCTTCCGTGTACTTAAATGATTCTTTAATTCTAAAAACGGCCAATGCGTTCCGTGAATTTTCTATAGATGTGAAACCACTTCTAAAAACGGAAAATACCTTGCGCATTCTTTTTGAGAATACAACAAAACACGAAGAAGCCGCAAAAGCCCAACTAAACTATACACTACCTGAAGGGAATCGTATTTTTACCAGAAAAGGCCAATTCCAATATGGTTGGGATTGGGGACCAAAACTGAATACGTCTGGAATTTGGAGGCCTATAAAATTGGTGACTTGGAACACATTAAAAATTCAAGATGCTTATATTAAACAGACTGTTTTAAATGACTCGCTTGCAAAACTCAACGCTAGATTCAATTTAAATACATCTATAGCAAATTTGGACTATGATCTTTTTATAAATGATTCATTAATCCAATCTGGTTATATGTCTGATAAAGATATACCGCAATTTAATTTTACTATTAAAAACCCGAAACTTTGGTGGCCGCATAATTTAGGTAATCCGTATTTGTATGATATTAAAGTGGTAATTAAAAAGGATAATACTGTTTTAGATTCTGTTTCCGTTAAAAAAGGCCTGCGCACTATTAAGTTAATTACGGAAAAAGATAGCTTGGGCGAATCTTTTTATTTTGAGGTAAACGGCAAACCGGTATATGCTAAAGGTGCCAATTACATTCCGCAAAATAGTATGCAAAACAAAGTAACGGATGCACATTATAATAACTTGTTAAATGACGCAGTAGAAGCAAACATGAACATGCTACGTGTCTGGGGAGGCGGAATTTATGAGAATTCTATTTTTTATGATTTATGCGATGCAAAAGGCATCCTTATCTGGCAAGATTTTATGTTTGCATGTGCTATGTATCCTGGCGATGCTGAATTTTTAGAAAACGTAAAACAAGAGGCCATTGATAACGTGAAGCGTCTACGAAACCATGCTTCCATAGCACTATGGTGTGGTAATAATGAAAATTCTGAAGGTTGGCATCGTTGGGGTTGGCAGGATGGCAGATCTGAAACCGAAAAAACAGAGATTTGGAATCATTATCTCAAGGTGTTCGATTCTATATTGCCCAAAACAGTTGCAACTTATTCAGATACAGATTATTGGGAAACATCTCCAAAATTTGGACGTGGTAATCCGCAATTCGAGTTTCAAGGCGATGCACATGACTGGTGGGTTTGGCATGATGGCTATCCGTTTGAACATTTTGAAGATCAAGTACCACGATTTATGAGTGAATTTGGATTTCAATCCTTTCCGAGTTATAACCTCATTAATTATATCAATAAGAATGATTCAGATTCTTTACGTATTACTTCAGAAGGCATTAAAAACCATCAAAAACATAAAAGAGGATTTCAAGTAATTGATGAGTATATGGCCCGCGATTACTTGGTGCCAAATAACCCTGAAGATTACGTGTATATAAGTCAGCTGCTTCAAGCTTATGGTATAACTAAAGGTATTGAAGCACAGCGTAGAGCAAAACCCTACAATATGGGCACGTTGTATTGGCAGTTAAATGATTGTTGGCCCGCAATTTCTTGGTCGAGTATTGATTTTTTTGGGAATTGGAAAGCCTTGCATTATAAGGCGAAGCGAAGTTTTGAGAATGTCCTTATTTCTTCGGAAGTAAAACAGGATTCACTTAAAATATATCTGATTAATGATACATTTAACACTTTTTCAGGAACGCTATCTACAAACATATTGAATTTTTCAGGTGAAGTGATTTGGGAAAATTCTCAAGAAATAATGGTAAAGCCAAATTCAAGTGCCATAAAACAACGGATAGGTTTATCTGGGTTTTCATTCAATAAGAACAAAGTGGTAATTGTTTCGAAGTTTCAAAAATCCGAATCGCTCTTTTATTTGGTAAAACCTAAAGATTTGGAATTACCTGCAAAAGCTATTCAAAAGGAAGTTATTAAAACTAGTGATGGGTTTACAATAAGGCTATCATCTAAAACACTTCAAAAAGATGTCTTTTTATTTTGTAATGAATCCGGACATTTTTCCGACAATTACTTTGATTTGTTGCCTAATGAAGAAAAACAAATCGTTTTTAAAACAGATGCTAAAGTTTTAAATGATTTGAAAATCAAAAGTTTAAATGATCGCTAAACTTTAACACCACCTTAAAAATTGCTTGGTGTTTTTAGCTTTATCTTTGCAATCGCTTGAAAAAATAAAATGTATGTCGCGTTGGATTATTGCTTTAATTATATTTTCAGTTGTCATTTTTGTTGTGGAATTTTACGCCTTTCAGGCACTAAAGGCCATAACTAAAAATAAGCTGATTAAGGGAATTTGGATTATTTCGGCAATTGCCATTTATGCCTACTTCCTGTATGTTTTATATATAACACCCCGAAGTGCTGGTCAAACCAACACGTTTCAATTGGCAGCTGGATTTATGCTCACATTTTTAATTCCGAAATTATTTTTAGTAGTCATTATGTTTGGCGAAGATGTATTTCGTGTATTTAGAAAAGGTTATTCATGGGTGTCGCCAGGCGTTACGGCAGATTTTGAAAGTCGTCGGATTTTTATTGCCAAAATAGCTTTAGGCTTAGCCGCTATTCCATTTGCTTCTTTTATTTATGGTATTGTTCAAGGACGATATAACTATAAAGTATTGAAATATCATCTCACTTTTAACGATTTACCAGAAGCTTTTGATGGTTTTAAAATCACACAGATTTCTGATATTCATTCCGGAAGTTTTACTAGTAAAGAAAAAATTCAATATGGTGTAGATTTAATCAATCAACAGGAAACGGACCTCATGTTATTTACAGGCGATTTGGTAAATAATATGGCAACAGAGATGGACGATTGGATAGATATGTTTAAAACCTTGGATGCGCCTTATGGTAAATTTTCCGTGTTGGGAAATCATGATTATGGTGATTATGTAGAATGGGATTCAGCTGAAGATAAAGTTAAAAACTTCCAAGCAGTAAAAGATATTCATCCTAAAATTGGATTCGATTTATTATTAGATGAACATCGCTACATAGAAAAAGATGGTCAGCGATTAGCTCTGATAGGTGTTGAAAACTGGGGAAAAGGCTTTAATCAAGCTGGCGATTTACAAAAGGCGTCGGCAAATGTATCCAAAGAGGACTTTAAAATTTTGATGACTCATGATCCATCGCACTGGGAGTATCAAGTAAAAGCAGACGATTTCAATTATCACTTAACCTTAAGTGGCCATACACATGGTCTGCAAATGGGTATTGAAATACCAGGTTGGTTTAAATGGAGTCCCTCGCAATATATTTACAAACAATGGGCTGGATTATACCAGGAGTTTGGGCGTTATATTAATGTGAACCGTGGGTTTGGTTATCACGCGTTTCCGGGACGCGTTGGTATTTGGCCAGAAGTAACCGTAATTGAGCTTAAAAAGGGCGTAAAAAACGCTTAAATTGATGTATTTGGGCATCTAGCTTTATTGATTGTTAGTCAAAATAAAAAAAATTACGTAGGTTTGTTATAGCACATTTGGCTTAAACTGATATTGTATGTCAAAATTTGGGGAACTTATAGATGTTAATATTCCTGTTTTATTAGATTTTTTTACGGAATGGAACGACCAATCAACAGCTATGCATGCAGTATTGCGAGATGTTGCTGCTGCACTTGGTGATAAAGCCAAAGTTATTAAAAT
Source organism: Bizionia sp. M204 (assembly GCF_023205095.1). Lineage (GTDB taxonomy): Bacteria > Bacteroidota > Bacteroidia > Flavobacteriales > Flavobacteriaceae > Algorimicrobium > Algorimicrobium hallyeonense. The sequence goes on from NZ_CP046242.1 coordinate 3,265,545, forward strand.
TGATGTTGATAAAAATAAGGAATTAGCCGAAGCGCTTCGCGTTAAAGGCTTGCCAACATTAATCATCTACAAAAATGGTGAAATGAAATGGCGCCATAGTGGAGAACAAGATGCCAACACGCTTATAGGCATTATTCAAGAATATATTTAAATAGGTAGCCTTTTAAAGCTATATCCTTTTTCTGAAAAGTAGACAAGTACTTTAGGTAGTGCATGCATAAGGTTTTTAGAAGCTTTCACACTATCATGGAATACAATAATACTTCCTGGCCTTGCTTCATTAATAACATTGTTATAACAGGTTTCTGGAGCTGTTTCTTTTTCCCAGTCAAAAGACAAAATACTCCAAGTAACAACCGTATACCCTAATGCTTTCAAGGTTTTCCCTTGACTTGGTTTTATTTGTCCATAAGGCGGTCTAAATAAGCATGATGGATGAGCGTCTTGCATAGCAACTTCAGATTTTTCCAATTCAAAATTAATAATTGTTTGTGCTTCACGGATATCCGAAATATAATTTTCTACTGTTGTGCGCCAACCTTTTAAATGCGTATTCGAATGGTTCCCAACGCGATGACCTTCATTCAGAATATTATGAAAAATTTCGGGATGTTTCTGAATGTTATTGCCAATACAGAAAAATGTTGCTTTTGCTTGATATTGCTTTAAAGTATCTAGTGTCCATTGGGTAATTTCTGGTGTCGGACCATCATCAAACGTCAGGTATAACACCTTTTCAGAAGTAGAAAACTCCCAAACATAGTCTGGGAGTATTTTTTTTATAATCGTTGGTGTTTTAACAGGAACAATTCCCATATAGTTTATTCTTCTGGTGCAATACTTATAGTATCTGATTGCAGCATGTCAACATCTATTGGTTCTGGTCGTTCTTCTATTTCGGGTTCAACATCAGGAACGTCATCACCACCATAAAAGTGACTAAATAGATTTAAGAAATTTGAAAACGTCTTGGTTTCGGTTTTAGCAAATTCTTTATCATAGGTAATCACAACATCCACAATACTCTTATAGCGTTCAATATCGGTATAAATTTTCTCGAACACATAGCGTTGCTGCTCTTCATCAAGCTTGCTATAATAGGTCAAGTTTTCTTGATATTTTTCAGCGACATCCATAAAGAGCTTACGTGCCTTCTCTTGAGAATCAACCTCATAATAAGCACTAATATAGGGTTCTAACAAGGTATAATAACCAAAGTAATCTACTGGCATATTATCCATAGCAATGTCAGCAATCTCTTCGGCTTTTTCTGGTTGATCTTCATTAATTAATTGTTCAATTAAACGGGCAAGATTTCCGCGATAGGTAATGGAGTTTTTACGTGTTTCCACATCGTGATAAATATCGGGACTTCCGCTATTTCCCCAATCCCAGTTTTTAACCTTGTTATACATAAAATCACTGTCAACGCGACCCATATCGAAAGGATTGGCTCTGTTAACTGGTGTTTTTATTGGAACTAATTTATAAACCATGCCATCTAATTGTAAGTAATCTTTCATCCAGATGTAATCGTCGTTTCCAAAAGCACCACCTGTAAAATAAATAGGACGTTTCCAGTCGTTGGTAGCAATGATATCCAACATTAACAAACGATTTTTATAAATGGCACCATCGGTAATTCTGATATCCACATAGTCTTCAATTTTATCGGCATCCTTCTCTTTAACGATACCGTATTTCAAGACATTTTCTTTGTTTACTGGCACGCGAATATTTTCAACTGGAAAATAATTCGACTTCTGATATTGAATCGGATAATAACTTGGGTCCTCGCCTCGCATTTGTAAAATGTAACTCATTTTTGTTTTCGGATTATCACTGCTAACGAAATCCATAAAGTCCTTAATAAGCAAGGTATCCTTGTTCATAACGGGTTGCAGTCTTCCTTGTGCATCTCTATATTCAATTTGTTTAGGAACATAGTCGCGCGTACCCGAACGGTATTGTTCATGTGTTAATGTTGAAGGAATAGGGTCACTATCATACGCTTTACGTTTCATTTGGTCTATATACCAATCCGTTTGGAATAAACTGGTGTTTACTACACGAACATCGGTTCTGTAGCCTTCAATTTCTTGGGCATACCATAACGCGAAGGTATCATTATCACCAATGGAGAATAAAATACCGTTTTCTTCACAAGAATCCAGATACATTTTTGCCATGGCACGCGCTGTATATTTATCAGAACGGTCATGATCATCCCAGTTATTAGCCGCTAAAATTCCTGGAACAAGAATTAGACATAAAATGGTAACGGCTGGCGCTAAGGCTTTCGATTTGATTTTTGTTTTAAGCATATCCACTATAGCATAAACACCAAAACCTATCCACAGCGCAAACACGTAAAAGGAGCCAACTAAAGAATAATCTCGTTCTCGTGGTTCAAACGGTCTCACATTGGTATACACTTGAATGGCTAATCCTGTAAATAGGAAGAAAACCAACATCACCCAGAATAGTTTTTTATCTTTATTGTAAAGAAAGAATAAACCTATGACGCCAAGTATAAAAGGTAAGAAGAAATAGGTGTTTCGCGCTTTGTTGTTTTTTACATCGCTAGGTAAATCGGTTTGTGGTAGTCCTAAATGCCATTCGTCAATAAACCCAATGCCACTTAACCAGTTGCCATTAAAATCATCAAGTTTCCCTTGAACATCATTTTGGCGTCCTACAAAATTCCACATAAAATAACGCCAATACATATAGCCTAATTGGTATTCTAGCATATAGGCAACATTGCTTCCTAATGACGGTTTTTCTACATCAATAATCTGACTATTTTGACTCAAAAATTTGTGGTAATCCTCATAATCTACCATGCCGTTGGCAATTTCATTTTTGAAGTTGTTAACGGCAGCGCGAAGCTCGTTATCCATTTGGTATTCAGGTTTCAGTTTGAAATCCAAATACCCAGTAAAAATCATATAATTTTCAGCATTTTCGCCACTCCACATACGTGGTAGAATGGAGGCGTGTTCCGAATTGTAATTCTGGCGAGCTTTTTCCCAGTCGTTTATAATAACGTACTTTCCAGTTTTTAAGTCTTTTTCGTAGTTTGGCTTGTCATCAATATACGGTTCGTTTTCGTCTAAACCAGAATATTGATCGGTAAATTGTGGTCCATAAAACAAATGGGTTTCGGGATATTGTTCTAAATTATAATAAGCCAGAAGTTCGCGTGCATCACTAGGGTCGTTTTCATTAATTACCACATCGGCATTGGCACGAATAGGTAGCATAAGCCATGACGAAAAACCTATTATAACAAAGGTAATACAAAGTAAACCGGTATTAAGATGTTTGTAATTTTTGTTATGTGTATATTTTAATCCGAAATAAACTAATGCAATCAATGCAATACTAGCAAAGATAGTTCCCGAGTGAAATGGTAATCCGAAGGAATTGACGAAGAAAATTTCAGTTGCACTAAAAATACGTAGAATATTAGGTGCTAATAATTTAAAGATAAAAAGTAGAATAGCTATAGATACTACATTGGCAATAATGAAGTTTTTTATAGTAACCGTTTTATAATTTTTGAAATAATAAATTAATCCAATAGCAGGAATGGTTAATAATCCCATAAAGTGAACACCAAAGGACAGTCCAATAATAAAAGCTATTAGAATGAGCCAACGGTTTCCTCTAGGGTTGTCCATATCACGTTCCCAACGAAGGCCAAGCCAGAATAAAACAGACATAATTAAAGTGGCCATGGCGTAAACTTCCGTTTCAACGGCATTAAACCAAAACGAATCGGTAAATGTAAACGCTAAACTTCCTACTAAGGCACTCCCTAAAATTGCAATTTTTTGAGTTTTGTTAAGTGTCTCTGCTTCGCCAACTAACTTTCTTAATAAAAGTGTGATGGTAAAAAACATGAATAAAATAGTAAATGCACTTGCTACCGCACTCATCATATTTAGCATAAAACCAACTTGCGAAGGCTCCAAAGCAAACATAGAAAAGAAGGCACCAAACATTTGAAACAGTGGTGCTCCAGGTGGATGGCCAACTTGTAATTTGGCTGATGTTAGGATGTATTCACCTGCATCCCAAAAGCTTACAGTTGGCTCAACTGTTAGTCCGAATGTGATGAATGCGACTAAAAAAGCGAACCATCCTAAAATAGTATTCCACTTTTTAAAGCTAATATGTGTCATGTAATTGCAATTTTTAGATGAGGCGAATTTAACAATAAATATCAAATTTGACATGCTTTTAAGGAAACGTTAAGTATTTAGATAATTTTTTATTCAAAAAATGCTTGCGCAAATAAATAATTGTTTTAAATTTGCATCCTCAATACGAGATTGGCCTATGGTGTAACTGGTAACACGTTGGTTTTTGGTACCAAAGAGTCTAGGTTCGAGACCTAGTGGGCCAACTAGTTAAAGAGAATCCTAATCATTTTTATGGTTAGGATTTTTTGATTTTAGTCGGTAATGATTAATGTGCTTCTTTTTTTTAATAGAAACTAATCATGCGCTTTGCTGACTGTAGAATCATAATTTAAACAAAAAGCCTCCGATTAATTCGGAGGCTTTCATGGTTATATAACTTTTTGGTCATTATATTTTAAAAGTAACCACTGGTCGTTTGGCGTGGTTTACTAAGTCTTCGCTAATACTGCCATTGAAGAAATGAGCAATACCTTGTCTGCCGTGTGTACTAATACCTATTAAATCGGCTCCCACAACGTGCGAGAAGTTTAAGATTCCTTTTTCAACGCTGTCATCATTATATATGGAAATGGTGTAATTTTCAAAGTCATTACCCGATATAAAATCTAATATTCTGCCTTTAGCGACATCTGTCGTTACAAAGTTGTTAGCGGTATTTACAAATAGTAAATGAATTTTTGCGTCTAAAGCTTCCGCTAATTTAATAGCTTGTTTGTATGTTCCTTTATTATCATTTTTAAAATCTGAAGCAAAAACAAAATCGTTTATTTCAAAATTGTCATGCTCGTTTTTAATCACGAGAACAGGTGATTCAGCAGTTCTCACCACTTTCTCAGTGTTGGAACCAATAAACATTTCTTTAAAACCATTGGCACCATGAGAACCCATAACAATTAAGTCAATTCCATGTTCCTTACAGGTGTTTGTAATGCCTGTAAATGTTTGATTAAAATCTACTGTTTCGTGAACAACTATATCATTTAAGTAATCTTGAGACATCGTTTTTTCAAATTTTTGATGCGCTAATTTCATAAAAAACATGGCTTCGGGTAACTCACTATAGTGGCTTAAAGCATCCACCTGATCTAATGGAAGCTCCAACATGTGGAGTAAATAAATTTCACTATCATGTTTTTTTGCTAATTGAGCGGCGACTTTTAAAGCCTGTTCTGCTTCTTTTGAAAAATCGGTAGGAACAAGAATTTTTTTCATAGGATGGTTTTTTTTATCTGTTGGTTTCAATCACTAATTTAAGAATAAAAATTGATATTTCATTCATTATGGAATTCAATAAAATTATTGTATATTTGCAGCGTTGTAAGAAAAAGAATAAATGAGGGGACCTGAAGTCCCCTCTTTTTATACCAATTTTTTGTATCAAATATGTTAAGAAAAACTGTAGAAACCTTATTGAATGATGCCCTTGAGGAGCGAGAAGATTTATTTCTAATCGATTTTACCATGGGCGAAGACAATTCTATTTCAATTATTATAGATGGCGATCATGGTGTAACCGTTGATGATTGCGTGTTTATTAGTCGTGCTATTGAGCATAATATTGATCGAGAAGAACATGATTTTTCATTAGAAGTAGCTTCAGGAGGTGCAACAGCGCCTTTAGTTCATACCAGACAATACAAGAAAAACATTGGTAGAGATTTAGAAATTAGAACAAAAGAAGAAGAAGTAACCGGCCAGCTTACAAAAGCAACCGATACACACATTACTTTAGCGTGGAAGGCAAGAGAGCCGAAACCTGTAGGTAAAGGAAAAGTAACAGTACAAAAAGAGGCAGAAATAGCCTATCAAGATATTGTAGAAGCAAAAGTTATGATAAAATTTTAATTCAAAGAGAGATATGGAGAATCTTGCGTTAATTGACTCATTTTCGGAGTTTAAAGACGATAAATTAATCGATCGTGTAACGTTAATGGCGATTTTAGAAGACGTTTTTAGAAACGCCCTTAAGAAGAAGTTTGGTGATGATGATAATTTTGATATTATTATTAATCCAGATAAAGGCGATTTAGAAATATGGAGAAATCGTATAGTTGTTGCAGATGGTGAAGTAGAAGAGCCAAATCAAGAAATTTCATTATCGGAAGCTCGAAAAATTGAGCCAGATTTTGAAGTAGGTGAAGACGTATCAGAAGAAGTAAAACTAATTGATTTAGGACGTCGTTCAATATTAGCATTAAGACAAAACTTAATTTCTAAAATACACGAACACGATAACACGAATATCTATAAGCAATTTAAAGATTTAGTTGGTGAAATTTATACAGCAGAAGTGCATCATATTCGTCACAGAGCTGTAATTTTGTTAGATGATGATGGGAATGAAATTATTCTTCCAAAAGAAAAACAAATTCCTTCAGATTTCTTTAGAAAAGGAGATAACGTTCGTGGTATTATAGAAAGTGTTGAGCTTAAAGGTAATAAGCCAGCTATTATTATGTCTAGAACAGCGCCTGTATTTTTAGAGAAGTTGTTTGAGCAGGAAATACCAGAAGTTTTTGATGGTTTAATTACAATTAAAAATGTGGTGCGTATTCCAGGAGAGAAAGCCAAAGTAGCGGTGGACTCTTATGATGATAGAATAGATCCAGTTGGAGCTTGTGTAGGTATGAAAGGTTCTAGAATTCACGGAATTGTTCGCGAATTAGGAAACGAAAATATTGACGTTATTAATTACACAAGCAACTTGCAATTATATATTACAAGAGCATTAAGTCCAGCACGTGTAACATCCATCAAAATTGATGAAGAAAACAAACGTGCCGAAGCTATATTAAAACCAGAAGAGGTTAGTAAAGCCATTGGACGTGGTGGTCATAACATCCGTTTAGCAGGCCAATTAACGGGCTACGAGATTGATGTATTTAGAGAGGGAGCTGAGGAAGATGTGGAATTATCAGAATTCCGCGATGAAATTGAACCTTGGATTATTAAAGAATTTAGTAAAGTTGGTTTAGATACAGCTAAGAGTATACTAGAACAAGATGTTCAGGACTTGGTTAAGAGAACCGATTTAGAAGAAGAAACAATTATTGAAATAATTAGAATTCTTAAAGAAGAATTCGAAGATTAACATATATTAGGTTATATTAAAGGCGATTTATGGCTGAAACAATTAGATTAAATAAAGTATTACGTGAGCTAAACATTTCTTTAGATCGTGCTGTAGAATTTTTAGATTCTAAAGGCATTGAAATAGAGAAACGTCCGACAACAAAAATTTCTCAAGAAACTTTTGATGTGCTTTCCAATGAATTTCAAACCGATGCTAATAAAAAAATGGCATCTCAAGAAGTTAGTGAAGCCAAGCAGAAGGAAAAAGAGGCATTAAGGATTCAGCGTGAACAAGAAATTGAGGTTAAGGAAAAGGAGAAAGCAGAACGTGAAGCACTAGCTAAAGCTAAAGAAGCGGAAGTAGTAAAAGCGAAATCTACACTTTCAGGCCCAAAACAAGTGGGTAAAATCGATTTAGATGCTGATAAGAAAAAAGCGACTAAACCAAAAGAAGACGCACCTGTTGCCACTCCAGAGGTTAAAGCTAAAGAGGCTCCAAAATCTGAAGAAAAACCTAAAGCTGAAGACGCGAAGAAACCAGAGGTTAAAGCAAAGAAAGAAGACACGCCATCTTCTAAACCTGCTGATAAACCAAAAGCAGAGTCGCCAAAAGCAGAGACGCCAAAAGCTGAAACACCTAAAAAGGATGATTCTAAAGCGGACACGCCAAAAGTAGACACTCCAAAAACGGAAGCGACTACTGATCCTGATGCACCTATAGATGAGCGCTTAAAAACACAGTATCAAAAACTATCTGGACCGAAAATTGCTGGTGAAAAAATAGATTTATCACAATTTAAAAAGCCCAAGAAAAAGACGGATAATAAAACGTCAGATCCTAAAAAGAAACGTCGCCGAATTAGTAAAGCTGGAGGACCAGGTTCTACAGGTTCTGGTACACCAAGAACAGGTGGTAACGACCGATTTAAAGGTAAATCAGCTGCTGGAAAAGGACGACGCAATATAGTTAAAGAAGAACCTAGTGAGGAAGAAGTACAAAAACAAGTACGTGAAACACTAGAGAAGCTTCAAGGTAAATCAAGCAAAGGTAAAGGTGCTAAATACCGTCGTGATAAGCGAGATCAGCATCGTGAACAAACCGAAAAAGATTTACAAGCAGAACAAGCAGATAGTAAAATTCTGAAAGTAACAGAGTTCGTTACAGCTAGTGAAGTAGCTACCATGATGGATGTTCAAGTAACACAAATTATCTCGGCATGTATGTCTTTAGGTATGATGGTTACCATGAACCAACGTTTAGATGCTGAAACTTTAGCTATTGTAGCTGATGAATTTGGTTATGAGGTAGAATTTATTACTGCTGGTATTGAGGAGTCTATTGAAGTTGTAGAAGATAAGCCAGAAGATTTAATAGAACGTGCACCAATAGTTACGGTTATGGGTCACGTAGATCACGGTAAAACATCCCTATTAGATAATATTCGTCAAGAAAATGTTATAGCGGGTGAGTCTGGAGGTATTACGCAACATATTGGAGCCTATGGTGTTCAGTTAGAAAGTGGTCAGAAAATTGCATTTTTAGATACACCAGGTCACGAGGCCTTTACAGCCATGCGTGCTCGTGGAGCTCAAGTAACAGATATTGCTATTATTGTTATTGCTGCGGATGATGCTATTATGCCACAGACAAAGGAAGCAATTTCTCATGCGCAGGCAGCAGGTGTCCCAATTGTATTTGCAATTAACAAAGTAGACAAACCAAGTGCAAACCCAGAAAAAGTAAAAGAAGGATTAGCACAAATGAACTTGTTAGTAGAAGATTGGGGAGGGAAAATTCAATCTCAAGATATTTCGGCTAAAACAGGGCTTGGTGTTAAAGAATTACTAGAAAAAGTGTTGTTGGAAGCTGAACTATTAGAGTTGAAAGCAAATCCTAATAAACGTGCAGTTGGAACCGTTGTCGAGGCATTCCTTGATAAAGGTCGTGGTTATGTATCCACTATTTTAGTTCAAGCAGGAACCTTAAAAATTGGTGACTATGTATTGGCTGGTAAAAATAGTGGTAAGATAAAAGCCATGCAAGATGAACGCGGTCATGAAGTAAAAGAAGCTGGTCCATCAACGCCAGTATCTATTTTAGGATTAGATGGCGCACCTCAAGCAGGTGATAAATTTAATGTTTTTGAAGACGAACGTGAAGCGAAACAAATTGCTACCAAACGTACACAATTACAACGTGAACAATCGGTTCGTACACAACGTCATATTACATTAGATGAAATTGGACGTCGAATTGCTTTAGGAGATTTCCAAGAACTAAATATTATCCTTAAAGGTGATGTGGATGGTTCTGTGGAAGCCTTAACAGATTCGTTCCAGAAACTATCAACTGAAGAAATCCAAGTCAATATTATACATAAAGGTGTTGGACCTATCACGGAAAGTGATGTGTTACTAGCCTCTGCCTCAGATGCAGTAATTATAGGGTTTAATGTGCGTCCAATGGGTAATGCAAGAAGCATTGCTGATAAGGAAGAGATTGATATCCGCATGTACTCCATTATTTATGATGCCATTAATGATCTTAAAGATGCTATGGAAGGTATGTTATCTCCAGAGCTTAAAGAAGAAATTACGGGTACAGCTGAAATTAGAGAAATCTTTAAAGTATCTAAAATTGGAAGTATTGCAGGTTGTATGGTATTAACAGGTAAGATTTTTAGAAACTCTGGAATTCGTTTAATCCGTGATGGAGTGGTAGTTTACACAGGTGAATTGGCTTCATTAAAACGATTTAAAGATGATGTAAGAGAGGTTGCTAAAGGATACGATTGTGGTATGCAAATTAAAAACTACAACGATCTTAAGGAAGGCGATATCATTGAAGCTTACCATGAAGTAGAGGTTAAAAAGAAATTGAAATAAATTTTATTATATATCATAAAAAAGAGTGCCAATTGGCACTCTTTTTTGTTTAACACTTAACGCTCTGTTAGCCTTTGTTTCTATCCTTTTTCTTCGGTTTAAAACGGAAAGCATCATTAAACTCTTTTTTAATTTTTTCAAGTGCGCGATCGGCTTCCAAACGACTTCTAAAATTTCCAACCCAGACCTTATAGTTTGGGGTTTCATATTCTAAAATAGAAGTAATTTTATCAAATTTCGCATCAAATTTACTCATGGCAGAATTTGCCCCAGAGCGGTCACCGGAGTATATTTGAATCTTATAACGATCAGAATCGGTTTCAGAAACATTCATTTCTTTCTTTAAAGCCAATAAAGTATCTAATTCAGGTGCCTGATTGATAGTAATTGTGCCTTGTTGGGCATAAAATAAATTAACGGTAAGCATCATGCTTACTGTTATTAAGGGTTTGGAATATCGGTTCAATAAATTCATTTTCAATAGTATTTGATACAAATGTATAAGATTATAACTTAAAAGTACTTCAAATTATTATTTAGAATTTCTCTAAATTAGCAATTAACAGTTCTGTAACATTTCTAAAATCGACTTTAAATGTTACTTTTGCGAGAGATTTTATTATTGTATTTTTTTTCTTTTGTTAATTGAAAAAATCATACCAAAGTTTAGAAGTTAATTCAACCAATAATATGAAACAGGTGAATCACCGAAAATTAGGCAAGAACATTTTACGTTTAAGTTTAATTATTTTATTAGCATTTTCAACATCACTTTCGGCCCAAGAAGGTGATCCCGTAAACGGTAAATCTTTATTTAATGCCAACTGTGCTGCTTGTCATCAATTAGACAAGAAGATGACGGGTCCAGCCCTACGAAATGTAGAGCAACGACTAGCTGAAGCCGAAGGTCTTGACAGAGAGTGGTTAAGCAGTTGGATTCGTAATAGTTCAGCAATGGTTAAAGCTGGAGATCCGTACGCTAATAAAATATTCAATGAATATGGAGGTGCAGCCATGACGGCGTACCCACAATTATCTGATCAAGATATTAGTGATATTTTGGCCTATACTGCAGAGGAAGCGCCTGCTGCACCTGCGGGTGTTCAGATTGCAGACGCTGGTCAGAGCAGTGGATCAGATGGTGCAAGTATGTCCAATAAAGTTATCTTAGGTGCTTTGGCCGTGTTATTTGCTTTATTAGCAATGGCGCTCATTTTAGTAAGACAAACACTAAATCGTTTTGCAGAAGCAAAAGGTGTTGATATTTCAGAAACTAAAGGCACGCCAATCTGGAAAGCTTTTATTCAAAATCAATTTCTAGTATTGGTTTCTGTAGTTGTTTTGTTACTAGCAAGTGGTTACTTTGTGTTTGGTTACTTTATGCAAGTAGGTGTTGATCAAGGTTACCAACCAGTTCAGCCAATCCATTTTTCTCATAAAATTCATGCAGGTGATAATGGAATTGATTGTAAGTATTGTCACTCTTCAGCACGTGTTAGTAAAACATCTGGAATTCCATCATTAAATGTTTGTATGAACTGTCATAAATCCGTTTATGAAGTGGCGCCAGAAACTGCAACTGCAGAATACAGTAAAGAATTTTATGATGGTGAAATTAAAAAGCTTTATGCTGCCGTAGGTTGGGATGATGCTGACCAAAAGTATACAGGAGACACACAACCGGTTAAATGGGTGCGTATTCATAACTTACCAGACTTTGCTTACTTTAACCACTCGCAACACGTTTCAGTTGCCGGCATTGAGTGTCAAACATGTCATGGACCTGTGGAAGAAATGGAAATCATGTACCAACATTCGTCTCTAACTATGGGTTGGTGTATTAACTGTCACAGAGATACAAATGTTAAAGTAGAAGATAATGCATACTATACCAAAATTCACGAAGAATTATCTAAAAAGTATGGTGTTGATAAACTAACAGCTGCACAAATGGGCGGTCTGGAATGTGGTAAGTGTCACTACTAATTATTTAGTAGCTTCCACAAGCGTGGAAATCTCATAATAGGGATTTAAAACTTTAAATAAATTAATAAGAAGTAATTCAATTATATAATATGTCATCAAACAAGAAATACTGGAAAAGTGTTGAAGAGCTAAACGAGAATAGCTCAATTGTTGAGACGCTAAAACAAAACGAATTTGTTGAAGAGATTCCAACGGATGATTTTTTAGGAAATAAAGAATCGTTAGAAAGTTCTAAAACAACACGTCGTGATTTCTTAAAATATGTTGGTTTTAGCACAGCTGCTGCATCTTTAGCGGCTTGTGAAGGGCCAGTTATTAAGTCTATACCCTATGTGGTGCAACCAGAAGTAATTACTCCTGGAGTAGCAAACTACTACGCTACTACAATTGCGGATGGTTATGACTATGCGTCTGTTTTAGTAAAAACTCGTGAAGGTCGTCCAATTAAAATTGAAAATAATACACTAGCTACTGCTAATGGTCATGCAAATGCTAGAGTAAATGCTTCGGTTTTAGGATTGTACGACAGTATGCGAATTCAAGGTCCAATGAGAGCAGGCGAGCCTATTTCATGGAGTGAATTTGATGCGGAAGTTGGTCAGAAACTAACTAGTATAAGTGGTTCTGGAAAATCTATCGTGTTATTAACGCAAACGTATGCGAGTCCGTCAACTTCTAAAATAGTAAATGAATTTAAAGCAAAATTTGGAAATGTACGTCATGTGCAATATGATGCCATATCCGAATCAGCAGCTTTAGATGCTTATGAAGCTAATTATGGAGAACGTGGTTTAGCAAATTATGATTTTACAAAAGCCATGACAATTGTTTCCTTTGGAGCAGATTTTCTAGGTGATTGGCAAGGTGGCGGATTTGATTCTGGTTATGCAAAGAACAAGGTTCCTACTAATGGAAAAATGTCACGTCATATTCAGTTTGAATCAAATATGTCTTTAACTGGAGCTAATGCTGATAAACGTGTGTCTTTAACACCAAGCCAGCAAAAAGTAGCTTTAGCTAAATTATATAGTGCTGTAGCGGGAGGTTCTGTTTCAGGCGAATTACCACAGCATATTGAAGACGCTGTTCAAAAGGCAGCTTCTCAATTGAAAAAAGCAGGAAGTAAAGGTGTTGTTGTAACGGGTATTCAGGATGTGAATGCGCAAACCGTTGTTTTGGCAATCAATGAGTATTTAAATAGTCAAGCATTTGATCCAAACACACCTATTAAAATAAGACAAGGAAATGATAAGGCAGTCATGACTTTAGTTGCGGATATGAATGCAGGTAAAGTTGGTGCTATCATTATGAGTGGCGTTAATCCACTATATACATTACCAAATGCAGGAGATTTTTCTGAAGGGTTAAAGCAAACAGAACTATCTGTTTCTTTTACTATGAAAGCAGACGAAACTGCATTAGAGACCGAATATCAAGCAGCAGCACCACATTATTTAGAGTCTTGGGGTGATGTTGAGCTGAAAAAAGGTCATTATGCATTAATGCAACCCACCATTCGTCCGTTATTTGATACACGTCAGTTTCAAGAAGCTTTACTAAAGCTAATTGGTAGCGATTTATCGTATCATGATTATGTGAAGCAATCGTGGAATGAAAGTATTTTAGGTAATACTTCATTTAGTCAAGCATTGCATGATGGCGTGTATGTTGCAGGGTCGGCTTTAAAAAATGCTGACGGCCTTACGACAACAGAAACAACAACTTCTACCAACGAAAAGGATTCTAAAACTTGGGTTGGTGGTATTATAGAAGATGTTGCCGAAGGTATTGGTCTAACAGATAAGGAGGATGATGCAACTATGGTATCATCTACAACAACTACCACTACAAATGGAATTGCTGCGCCTGTAGCGGTTTCTGGTGGTGATGCAGCAAGACAATTGGGTGCAACGTCTACATCTAATGGATTAGAATTAGCCTTATACTCTAAAACATCAATGGGTGATGGGCAACAAGCCAATAACCCTTGGTTACAAGAAATGCCAGACCCAATAACAAGAACAACTTGGGACAACTATGTGACCGTTTCTCAAGCGGATGCTAAAGATTTAGGTATTAAAAACTGGCATGAAGCTGATGGTGGATTAAATGGTAGCGTTGTTGAAATTTCAGTAAATGGTGTAACAGTAACCGCTCCAGTAATTATTCAACCTGGACAAGCAAAAGGTTCTATAGGATTATCTTTTGGATATGGTCGTAGAGCTGGTTTAAAAGAAGAAATGCAAACAGGCGTAAATGCCTATCCATTATATATGGACTTTAATCCAACGCAAGTAAATGTATCTATGACTGTTTTAGGTGGCGAACATGAGTTTGCTTCTGTACAGCTTCATAATACATTAATGGGTCGTGGTGATATTATAAAAGAAACAACTTTAGAGGTATTTAATACTAAGGATAAGAAGTATTGGAATGTTATGCCGGTGGTTTCATTAAATCATCAAGAAACTCCAGTAACTTCTCCAGAAGTAGATTTATGGGATGAGTTTGACCGTTCAATTGGGCATCACTTTAACTTATCAATCGACTTAAACTCTTGTACAGGTTGTGGCGCATGTGTTATTGCTTGTCATGCTGAAAACAATGTGCCAGTTGTAGGTAAAGAAGAAATTCGTAAGAGTCGTGATATGCACTGGTTGCGTATTGATAGATATTATTCTTCAGAAGATACATTTGAAGGCGATAACACGAAAAAGAATGACACCAAAGGATTGGCAATTATTAATGCACTGGACGAAATGGAAACGGCTGCAGCTAATCCACAAGTAGCATTTCAACCAGTTATGTGTCAACATTGTAATCATGCACCTTGTGAAACGGTTTGCCCCGTTGCGGCAACATCACATGGTCGTCAAGGACAAAACCACATGGCTTATAACCGTTGTGTTGGAACACGTTATTGCGCAAATAACTGTCCTTATAAGGTGCGTCGTTTTAACTGGTTCTTATATAGCCAAAACGATGAGTTTGATTACCACATGAATGATGATTTAGGGCGTATGGTTTTAAATCCAGATGTTACTGTTCGTTCACGTGGTGTTATGGAAAAATGTTCAATGTGTATTCAAAAAACACAGAAAACTATTCTAGATGCTAAACGTGATGGTCGTGAAATTAAAGATGGTGAATTCCAAACAGCTTGTTCCGCGGCTTGTGGAACTGGCGCTATGGTTTTTGGCGACATAAACGATAAAGATAGTCAAGTTGCAAAACTTAAAGAAGATAATCGTATGTATCATTTGTTAGAGCACATAGGCACAAAACCAAATGTGATTTACCATACTAAAGTGAGAAATACAACCGAAGCATAATAAAACGAATTAAGAAAATAATTATAAAAGGATTATGGCGTCTCATTACGAAGCACCTATTAGAAGACCTTTAGTTACAGGGGAAAAATCATATCATGATGTAACAGTCGATGTGGCAAGACCTGTTGAAGGTAAAGCAAATAAATCTTGGTGGATTGTATTTTCAATTGCACTTATCGCTTTCCTTTGGGGAGTTGGGTGTATAATATATACAGTATCAACAGGTATTGGAACTTGGGGTTTAAATAAAACCGTAGGTTGGGCTTGGGATATTACTAACTTCGTTTGGTGGGTTGGTATTGGTCACGCAGGAACATTAATTTCTGCAGTACTTTTACTTTTCCGTCAGAAATGGAGAATGGCAATTAACCGTTCCGCAGAAGCAATGACAATTTTTGCCGTTGTTCAAGCAGGTTTATTCCCAATTATCCACATGGGTCGACCATGGTTAGCATATTGGGTATTACCAATTCCAAACCAATTCGGTTCCTTATGGGTTAACTTTAACTCTCCATTACTATGGGATGTATTCGCAATTTCAACGTATCTATCTGTTTCATTAGTATTCTGGTGGACAGGTTTACTACCAGATTTTGCTATGTTACGTGATAGAGCTGTCAAGCCTTTTCAAAAGAAAATTTATTCCTTATTAAGCTTTGGATGGACTGGTCGTGCAAAAGACTGGCAACGTTTTGAAGAAGTATCTTTGGTACTTGCAGGTTTAGCAACACCATTAGTACTTTCTGTACATACCATTGTATCCTTTGACTTCGCAACGTCGGTTATCCCAGGTTGGCATACAACCATTTTCCCTCCGTACTTTGTTGCAGGTGCAATTTTCTCTGGTTTTGCCATGGTAAATACCTTATTAATTATCATGCGTAAAGTAGCTAATTTAGAAGATTATATTACCGTTCAACATATTGAGTTAATGAACATCGTTATCATGCTTACAGGTTCTATTGTGGGTGTGGCTTACATAACGGAGTTATTTGTAGCTTGGTATTCTGGTGTGGAATATGAACAATACGCTTTCTTAAACAGAGCAACAGGACCTTACTGGTGGGCTTACCTATTCATGATGAGTTTTAATGTGTTCTCTCCACAGTTTATGTGGTTCAAGAAATTACGTACCAGTATTATGTTTTCATTCTTTATCTCTATTATCGTTAACATAGGTATGTGGTTTGAGCGTTTTGTAATTATTGTAACATCATTACACCGTGATTACTTACCATCTTCTTGGACAATGTTCTCACCAACATTTGTTGATATTGGAATATTTATTGGAACTATTGGGTTCTTCTTTGTGTTGTTCTTATTATATGCTAGAACATTCCCTGTAATTGCGCAAGCTGAAGTAAAAACAATCTTGAAATCATCAGGTGAGCGTTATAAGAATATTAGAGAGCGTGGAGATAGTCTTGTTGGAACCGGATCAGATGCTAGAACATCTGGTATTGTTAAAGCAAAACCAGTTTCACCTGTAGTGCCTCCAGTGGATCGCACAGAAAAAACAAAAAATCTGCTAGAAAACATTGGTAAGTTTGACCCAACAATTCAAACGGCTGATGACCTTCAAAAAATTAATGGTATTGGACCAAAGATGGAAGAAGTACTTAATAGTATCGGGATTTTCACATACTTGCAAGTAAGTAGAATGACGAAAATAGAATACGATTTGTTGGACGAAATTACAGGTTCATTCCCAGGAAGAGCCGAACGTGATGATTGGTCTGGACAAGCTAACCAAATAATAAACGAAGCGTAGATAATGGAAACATCAAAAGTAATTCACGCTATTTATACAGATGACGACGTATTAATGTTGGCTGTTAAAAGAGTTAAAGCTGAAAAGCATCATATTGAAGAAGTATTTACACCTTTTCCAGTTCACGGACTAGATAAAGCTATGGGATTAGCTCCAACGCGTTTGGCTATAACATCATTTATTTACGGCTGTATTGGTTTAGCAGTTTCTATAGTAATGATGAACTTTATAATGATTGAAGATTGGCCTCAAGATATTGGAGGAAAACCAAGTTTTAGTTATATTGAAAATATGCCAGCGTTTGTACCTATTATGTTTGAGTTAACGATATTTTTCGCTGCGCACCTAATGGTAATTACATTTTACTTACGTAGTAGGTTGTGGCCATTTAAAAACGCAGAAAATCCTGACCCAAGAACAACCGATGATCATTTCTTAATGGAAATTGCAATTCATAACAATCAACTTGAATTAGAAAATTTACTGAAAGAAACTGGTGCAGTTGAAATTAACATTGTTGAAAAAGTAGAAGCACATTAATATGAAGGCCTTAATAAAAATAACAATTATAGCATTAGTATTAGTAACGATTGTGTCGTGTAAAAATGATTCCTCTCGTAATTACGAATACATGCCAAATATGTATCAATCGGTTGGCTATGAAACGTATTCTGAAACTAGCGCATTTAGAAATGGTGTAGAAGCGCAATTGCCAGCAGAAGGATCAGTACCAAGAGGTCATATACCTTTTGATATTGATAATACTTTAGATGGTTTTAATGAAGCTAAAGCTACTTTAAAGAATCCTATAGACTCCCTCCAATTTGATAAGATAAGAGGAAAGGAACTTTATGATATTTACTGTGGAATTTGTCACGGAACTAAAGGTGATGGACAAGGCAATTTAGTGAAACGTGAAAAAATTCTTGGTATTCCAAGCTTTGACGATGTGGGAAGAGCTATAACCGAAGGTAGTATTTACCATACTATTTATTATGGTAAAAATGCCATGGGTTCATATGCTAACCAATTGAATGAGGAAGAGCGTTGGCAAGTAACCGCTTATGTATTAGAGTTGAAAGCCAATTTAGAAAAATAAGATAGATAAAGATTATATATAGATATGTACACATTCTCAAATAGATTAAAGACATTTTCTATTGCCCTAATTATAATTGGAGCAATAGGTGTTGTTTATGGTTTTATGACATCTCATAAATCTTTTGAAGACGTTGAAACGATGTTGGCTGCAGAAGCTGCACATGGTGGAGGACACGGAGAAGAGGCTGGACACGAAGTCGCTACAACACATGATATGACTACCGAAACGGCTGCCCACGGTGACGCTTCAGAAAGTCATGTGGACGAACACAAAAAACATGTAGAACATGTACAACATCAAATGGCAAACAGACCTTGGTCTGCATTGTATGTTGCGGCATTTTTCTTCTTTATGATTGCGTTAGGTGTTTTGGCTTTTTATGCAATTCAGTTTGCATCTCAAGCGGGTTGGTCACCAGTTCTCTATAGAGTCATGGAAGGACTTACAGCTTATGTGTTACCAGGTGGTTTAATTGTATTAGCTATTGCAGTAGCATCAGGTACAATTGGTCATTACAACTTATTTATATGGATGGATCCAGAGGTGGTAGCTCAAGATAAATTAATTCAAGGAAAAGAAAGTTATTTAAACTTACCTTGGTTTATTATTAGAGGCTTAATATTTATTGCGGGATGGAGTTTATACAGACATTTTGCGCGTAAATTTTCAATCGCTCAGGATCAGGCAGAACCAGGTGATAATCGTAATTTTAAAAAATCATTTCGAATTGCCGCTGCATTCCTAGTATTTTATATTTATACAGAATCAATAATGTCTTGGGACTGGATAATGAGTGTGGACCCACACTGGTTTAGTACCTTGTTTGGATGGTATGTTTTTGCTAGTATGTTTGTAAGTGGTATTACCGTTATTGCTTTAATGTCTATTTACTTAAAATCTAGAGGGTACTTACCGTTTGTAAACGATAGTCATCTACACGATTTAGCCAAGTTTATGTTTGGTATTAGTATTTTCTGGACATACTTATGGTTCTCACAGTTTATGCTAATCTGGTATTCAAATATTCCAGAAGAGGTAACATACTTTGTAACAAGATTCCAAGATTACCAATTGCCATTTTTAGGAATGGTAGCTATGAATTTTATTTTCCCATTATTACTTTTAATGAATAGTGATTACAAACGTATTCCATGGTTTGTTGTTATGGGTGGTATTGTTATCTTAGCAGGTCATTATTTAGATATATTTGTAATGATTATGCCAGCAACAGTTGGTGACAGATGGTTTATTGGAATTCCTGAAATAAGTGCTATTTTGTTATTTGCTGGTTTGTTTATGTTAGTCGTATTTACGTCATTAACAAAAGCACCACTATTAGCAAAAGGAAATCCATTTATGAAAGAAAGTGAACATTTCCATTATTAAAAATTAATTAAAGTAGAGAAAAGACAATGACAGCTTTTTTAACAATTATAATAGTTCTTTTTATTGCTATTGCTATTTGGCAAATGGTAAAAATATTTGATCTGGCACAAGTAGGTGTAACAGATAATCAAGTAGCAAATGAGACAGATAATAAAATGAATGCGTATTTAATGATAGGTTTTCTAATCTTCATTTATGCTATCACAATCGTTTGTTTCGTTCTATGGGGTGATTTACCATTAATGTCTAATTCAGCATCTGAACACGGATCTGAAATTGATAACTTAATGATTATCTCTATGATCGTTATCTTTATCGTTCAAACTATCACACAATTCTTATTACACTTTTTTGCTTATAAGTACCGTGGAGAAAAAGGTAAAAAAGCATTATACTATGCGGATAATAATACATTAGAAGCTATTTGGACTATTATTCCTGTTATTGTTTTAGCGGGATTAATTATCTATGGTTTATTTACTTGGACCAGTATTATGAATGTTAATGAAGATGACGACCCTTTAATTGTCGAACTATATGCACAACAGTTTAACTGGAAAGCGCGATATGGAGGAAACGATAATACACTTGGAAAAGCCAATGTACGTTTAATTGATATTGATAAAGCAAACATTTTAGGAGTAGATGAGTCAGATCCAAATGCTCAAGATGATGTTATTACTTCAGAATTGCATTTACCTGTAGGTAGACCGGTATTAATTAAAATGCGTTCACAGGATGTTCTGCATTCAGCTTATATGCCACACTTTAGAGCGCAAATGAACTGTGTTCCAGGTATGATTACGCAATTTGGTTTTACACCAACAGTTACAACAGCTGATATGAGGTTAACACCAGAAATGATTAAAAAGGTGGACAACATTAATGAAATTCGTGAAGAAAAAAATAAAGAATTAGCAGCTAAAGGTGAAGCACCTTTGGATCCTTACGAATTTGATTATCTAGTATTATGTAACAAAATTTGCGGTAAGTCACATTACAACATGCAAATGAAAATAGTAGTAGAAACCCAAGAAGAATACGACGCTTGGATGGCAGAACAAAAAGAATTTAAAGATTCTTTAATTAAGTAAATAAAAACGGTTTTAAAAAAAAGCATATAGAAGATTATGTCAACACACGCAGATACTCACGCTCACGACGACGATCACGGACATCATCATAAGGAAACGTTCATGACTAAATACATTTTTAGTCAGGACCATAAAATGATTGCGAAGCAGTACCTTATTACAGGTACACTTATGGGAATTATAGGTGTTTTAATGTCTATCATGTTCCGTATTCAAATTGCTTGGCCAGAAGAACCTAATGTGTTATTTGAAGCTTTACTAGGTAAGTGGGCTCCAGGTGGTGTTATGGATGCTGATATTTATTTAGCATTAGTAACTATTCATGGTACTATTATGGTATTCTTTGTACTAACAGCGGGTTTAAGTGGAACTTTTAGTAACCTGTTAATTCCATTGCAAATTGGTGCACGAGATATGGCGTCAGGTTTCCTAAACATGGTTTCCTACTGGTTATTTTTCTTATCAAGTATCTTAATGGTTTGCTCTTTGTTTGTAGAAGCAGGACCTGCAGCTGCGGGTTGGACAATATATCCGCCACTATCCGCATTGCCAATGGCACAAGGTGGTTCCGGAATGGGTATGACAATCTGGTTAATATCTATGGCTATCTTTATTGCTTCCTCGTTATTAGGATCATTAAATTACGTAGTTACAGTTATTAATTTACGTACTAAAGGCATGTCCATGACGCGCTTACCATTAACAATTTGGGCGTTCTTTGTAACGGCTATTATCGGTATCGTATCATTCCCTGTATTATTTGCAGCGGCTTTATTATTAATAATGGATAGAAGTTTTGGAACATCATTCTTCTTATCAGATATATTTATCCAAGGTGAAGTATTACATTATCAAGGTGGATCACCAGTGTTATTTGAACACTTATTTTGGTTCTTAGGACACCCAGAAGTGTATATTGTAATTCTTCCTGCTATGGGATTAGTTTCTGAAATTATGGCAACCAACTCACGTAAACCTATCTTTGGTTATCGTGCCATGATTGCTTCCATTTTAGCAATTGCATTTCTATCAACTATTGTTTGGGGACACCATATGTTTGTATCTGGTATGAACCCGTTCTTAGGATCAGTATTTACATTTACAACACTATTAATTGCTATCCCTTCGGCCGTTAAAGCCTTTAACTGGATAACCACAATTTGGAAAGGAAATATTCAAATGAATACAGCCATGCTGTTTTCTATAGGATTTGTTTCTACATTTATATCTGGTGGTTTAACAGGTATTATTCTAGGTGATAGTGCTTTAGATATTAACGTTCATGATACATACTTCGTAATTGCGCATTTCCACTTGGTAATGGGTATATCAGCATTGTATGGTATGTTTGCAGGTATTTATCATTGGTATCCAAAAATGTTTGGACGTATGATGAACAAAAAAATGGGATACATCCACTTTTGGATAACAGCTATTTGTGCTTACGGTGTTTTCTTCCCAATGCACTTTATTGGAATGGCAGGTTTACCAAGACGTTATTATACGAACTCGGCGTTTCCATTATTTGATGATTTAGCAAATGTGAATGTGGTCATTACAATCTTCGCTATTATTGGTGGAATTGTACAGATTGTTTATTTATATAATTTCTTTGCTAGTATGTTTTATGGTAAGAAAGCAGAACAAAATCCATGGAAATCTACTACTTTAGAGTGGACTGCTCCAGTAAAACATATTCATGGAAACTGGCCAGGTGCTATTCCACATGTTTACCGTTGGCCTTATGATTACAGTAAGCCAGGTCACGATGTCGATTTTGTGCCTCAAAACGTTCCGTTATTGGAAGGTGAAGAAGAGTTACATCACTAAACAATTCCCTTTTAAAAAGGGAGCTCATAATAACATTTATCATATCAAAGCCTTTCTATTAATTTAGAAAGGCTTTTTAGTTTTTTGATATAAATGTATTGTACACTTCGTATATTTGTTTATGAAGTTTTAATTTTGATTAATAAATACGATTCCCCTTTTCATGGGAACTGAACATGAACGAAAACCTAGATCCTACAAACGAAAATTTTTCACCGGAAGAAAATGACGTCGAGAAAAAGTTAAGACCGTTATCATTTGATGACTTTACAGGTCAAGATCAAGTATTGGAAAATCTTCAAATATTTGTTCAAGCCGCTAACGGTCGGGAAGAAGCTTTGGACCATACCTTATTTCACGGACCTCCAGGATTAGGAAAAACTACTTTAGCCCATATTTTGGCTAGCGAATTAGGCGTGAGTATTAAAGTTACATCAGGACCTGTTTTAGATAAACCAGGCGATTTAGCTGGACTACTTACCAACCTAGATGAACGCGATGTGCTATTTATTGATGAAATCCATCGGTTAAGTCCTATTGTGGAGGAATACTTGTATTCGGCTATGGAAGACTATAAAATCGATATTATGATTGAGTCTGGACCAAATGCTAGAACTGTTCAGATAAATCTAAACCCCTTTACCTTAATTGGTGCTACAACACGTTCCGGATTATTAACAGCGCCAATGCGTGCGCGTTTTGGAATCCAAAGTCGTTTACAGTATTATAACACGGAATTATTAACGACCATCGTGCAAAGAAGTGCTTCTATTTTAAACGTTCCCATTTCTATGGAAGCTGCTGTTGAAATAGCCGGAAGAAGCCGTGGAACACCGCGTATTGCTAACGCATTACTGCGTCGTGTTCGTGACTTTGCGCAAATTAAAGGAAATGGTAATATTGATATTAATATTGCGCGTTTCGCTTTGGAAGCTTTACATGTAGATGCGCATGGTTTAGACGAAATGGACAATAAAATCTTAACAACCATAATTGATAAGTTTAAAGGTGGTCCTGTTGGAATTACAACATTAGCAACAGCCGTTAGTGAAAGTGCTGAAACAATTGAAGAAGTATATGAACCCTTTTTAATTCAACAAGGCTTCATCATGCGGACACCGCGTGGTCGTGAAGTTACGGAACAAGCCTATAAACATTTAGGACGGGTAAAAGGGCCTACTCAAGGCGGACTATTCTAATAATTCTTAATTTTGAAATCTAAAAAGCAAATACCGACGGTTCCATTAAGTAAATTCATTGGTAATTCTCTGGAGATTCTCAAAAACCCCCTACCTTTTCATCATAAGAATTTTACCGAACAAGGCGATGTTTTCCGATTAAAAATTGGCTTTTCAAATAGCGTTGTTTTTGTTCGCAATGCTGCCTTTGCTGAATATGTGTTGCAAACCAATCAAAAGAATTATAAAAAATCTAAAATCCAAACCGAAGATTTAGTCAAATATGTTGGCAAAGGTTTGTTGACAGCTGAAGGTGAACATTGGAAAAAACAACGAAAACTTATTCAGCCTGCTTTTCATAAGAAGCAATTACAATCGCTTTTAGATAGTATAAAAAACGCCATTCTTTCGGAATATAGAAAGATTGAACCAAATCAGGTTATGGATGTGTTTCCCATTTTAAATGATTTAGCATTTCAAACCGTTGTAAAATCACTATTCAGTAGTGCCGCCAATCAAGATGATATTAATCGCTTACAATATATCACGGAAGCTGCTCAAAAAATGCTGGTTAAAGAATTACGTCAACCGTATTTAGGTTGGTGGTTTACATGGAGTGGAGAAATTGAAAAGCACCTAAAATTAACGGACGAAGCACGCCAAATTTTAAAGCGAATTGTTGCCGAACGTCGCGAATCACAAGTAAAAGAAAACGATTTGTTGGATATGCTTTTGGATGCCAAATATGATGATGGGAATTCCATGGAAGAAGAACAGTTGATTGATGAAATTTTAATTTTATTTACAGCCGGACATGAAACCACCTCCAATGCGCTCACATTTACAACACAATTGCTCGCATTACATCCAGAATGGCAAGAACAAATTTATAACGAACGGGTAGAAATACAAGAACAAAGCAGCGACTTAATGAATTTGGTTACGCAATCTAAAATCTGTCAGCAAGTTGTTGAAGAAGCCATGCGTTTGTATCCACCGGTTTATTTTATAGATCGCGTAAATATAGAAGCAGATAGTTTTAATGAATTAGACTTTGAAGCAGGGTCTAATTTGTTGTTTTCGGTTTATGAAATGCATCGTCATCCCGATTTATGGGAACAACCAAACCATTTTAATCCCGAACGTTTTAGTGAAGGAAGTCGGAAATTCTCATCGCAATATTTCCCTTTTGGAGCAGGACCACGAAAATGTATTGGAAACAATTTTGCTATGTTTGAAATGATTATTGCCATTTCAGAATTAACAGCTATGTATAAAATTCATCCGCAATTTGATACGATTGATATTACACCATTAATCACGCTAAAACCTAAAAACGCTTTGCTTACATTTGAAAGACGTTCATAACTAAAATCAAAATTTTTAAGCTTAAAGCTAACTAATCATAAAGCTAAAACCGGTAAGTGACCAATACATCCAAATACAGTCAGATTATAAAAACGGAAGCCAAACGTCTTGGGTTTTTGTCTTGTGGCATCAGTCAAGCTGGTTTTTTGGAAACAGAAGCTCCACGTTTGGAAACTTGGCTGAACAAAAACATGAATGGCGAAATGTCCTACATGGAAAATCATTTTGATAAGCGTCTAGATCCAACCAAACTTGTGGAAGGCTCTAAAAGTGTGGTTTCTTTATTGTTAAATTACTATCCGTCGGGAACCCAAAAAGAGGACACCTACAAATTGTCTAAATATGCTTACGGAACCGATTACCATTTCATTATAAAAGATAAATTAAAAACGCTTTTACACACTATTCAAGAAGAAATCGGGGAAGTTGGTGGTCGCGCTTTTGTAGATTCGGCGCCAGTTTTAGATAAAGCTTGGGCCGCAAAATCCGGTTTGGGATGGATTGGTAAACACTCCAATTTATTAACGCAGCAAGTGGGTTCTTTTTATTTTATAGCTGAACTTATTATCGATTTAGAATTGGAATATGATACCGTTACCACGGATCATTGCGGTAACTGCACCAAATGCATAGATGCCTGTCCAACCCAAGCTATTACAGAACCCTATGTGGTAGATGGCAGTAAATGTATTTCCTATTTTACCATTGAATTAAAAGAAAATATTCCAACCGAATTTAAAGGTCAGTTTAACGACTGGATGTTTGGTTGCGATATTTGCCAAGACGTTTGTCCATGGAATCGGTTTTCAAAAGCACATAGCGAGCCGCTTTTCAATCCACACCCTGAATTATTGGATATGACCAAAAAAGATTGGGAAGAAATTACCGAGGACACGTTCCGTAAAGTATTTCAAAAATCGGCTGTAAAGCGAACCAAATTTTCAGGACTTACCCGAAATATTGATTTTTTAAAGGATTAGAACGCCATTAAAGTCTCCATCTTTTTTATACTTCTTTTATTCCTAAACTTGTACCTTTGTAAGTCCGATAAAATATTTATATATGAGTAAGCAAAGCAGAAGAAGAGAAGCCTTAGTATATCATGCCAAACCAACACCTGGTAAAATAAAAGTCGTACCAACAAAAAAATACGCCAGTCAGCGGGATTTATCATTAGCCTATTCACCGGGAGTTGCAGAGCCTTGTTTGGAAATTGCAAAAGATATAGATAACGTTTATAAATATACCACCAAAGGAAATTTGGTAGCGGTAATTTCCAATGGAACAGCCGTTTTAGGACTTGGAAATATTGGTCCGGAAGCGTCCAAGCCCGTAATGGAAGGTAAAGGTCTCCTCTTTAAGATATTTGCCGATATTGATGTGTTTGATATTGAAGTGGATACCGAAGATGTTGAAACATTCATTCAAACCGTGAAAATGATTGCACCCACTTTTGGTGGTATCAATTTAGAAGATATTAAAGCGCCTGAAGCCTTTGAAATAGAACGCAGACTAAAAGCCGAATTGGACATTCCAGTCATGCATGACGATCAACATGGAACGGCAATTATTTCAGCTGCCGCTTTATTGAATGCTCTAGAACTTGCTGAAAAAAACATAAAAGATGTTCAGATAGTTATTAGTGGCGCTGGTGCAGCTGCTATTTCTTGCTCACGATTATACCAAGCATTTGGAGCATCACGTGAAAACATGGTTATGCTGGATAGTAAAGGTGTTATTCGCAAAGATCGTGAAACCTTAACACCTGAAAAAGCAGAGTTTGCAACCCATAGAAAAATAGACACGATTGAAGAAGCTATGAACAATGCCGATGTATTTATCGGACTTTCTACTTCAGATATTGTTTCACCAGATATGCTGTTATCTATGGCAGACAATCCTATTGTTTTTGCCATGGCAAATCCAGATCCAGAAATACAATACGATATAGCCATTGCTACGCGTAAAGATATTATCATGGCAACTGGTAGAAGTGATCATCCTAATCAGGTGAACAATGTGCTTGGATTTCCATTTATTTTTAGAGGCGCGTTAGATGTTCGGGCTACTAAAATCAACGAAGAAATGAAAATGGCGGCTGTTATAGCATTGGCCAATTTAGCTAAAGAACCTGTTCCAGAGCAGGTGAATATTGCTTATGGTGAAACACGACTAACATTTGGCCGCGATTATATTATTCCAAAACCTTTTGATCCACGATTAATTTCTCAAGTACCACCAGCAGTAGCCAAAGCAGCTATAGAAAGTGGTGTGGCTAAAAACCCAATTACCGATTGGGATAAATACGAAAATGACCTTTTAGAACGTTCTGGTTCGGATAATAAAATTGTACGATTACTTTTAAATCGCGCTAAATTAAACCCGAAACGTGTGGTGTATGCGGAAGCCGATCATTTAGATGTTTTGAAAGCGGCTCAAATAGCACATGACGAAGGAATTGCCATGCCTATTTTATTAGGAAGACGTTCCGTAATTGAAAAACTAAAAGAAGAAATTGAATTCGATGCCGATGTGCCTATTATCGATCCGAAATCTGATGAAGAAGAGGAGCGCTTAAAAGCCTATGCAAAAGTATATTGGCAACAACGCAAACGTAAGGGTGTTACGTTGTATTCAGCCGAGAAAATGATGCGTGAGCGTAACTATTTTGCTGCTATGATGGTCAATGAAGGTGATGCTGATGCGTTAATTTCTGGATTTTCAAGAAGTTATCCGTCCGTTGTAAAACCTATGTTAGAATTAATTGGTTTGGCACCAGGTTCTACACGAGTGGCAACAACAAATGTAATGATGACACAACGAGGACCGCTATTCTTAAGTGATACGGCTATTAACATCAATCCATCGGCTAGCGATTTAACTAAAATAGCCCAAATGACAGCAGGTGTCGTTAAAATGTTTGGTATGGAACCTGTAATGGCCATGATTTCATATTCAAATTTTGGTTCATCAAAAAATCAAACGGCAACCAAAGTTGGTGAAGCCGTAGCATATTTACACAAAAGACATCCTAATTTATTGGTAGATGGTGAATTGCAAGCCGATTTCGCATTAAATAGTGAAATGCTTCAAGACACCTTCCCATTTTCAAAACTAGCAGGGAAAAAAGTAAATACCCTTATTTTTCCAAATTTAGAATCTGGAAATATTACCTATAAGCTATTGAAAGAATTGAACCAAGCAGACTCCATTGGGCCAATAATGATGGGTATGCGTAAACCCGTTCATATTCTACAATTAGATGCTAGTGTAGACGAAATTGTGAACATGACAGCCATTGCCGTTATTGATGCACAGCAAAAAGAAAAATTAGCAGAAGCACAAAATGGGTGATTCGGTTAGTAAACACCTTTGTTTTGAAAATAATTTTATTACATTTGAGAGTTAATAGAATGTTAATTAATGATTACACATATTCAAGGAAGACTTGTTGAAAAAAGGCCAACAGACGTTGTAATAGACTGCAATGGTGTTGGCTATCATTTAAATATATCACTGCATACTTTTTCGCAAATACCAGAGGGTGAAAATCTTAAGCTGTATACGCATCTTCAAGTTAAGGAGGATTCGCATACCTTGTTTGGCTTTTCATCACTCGCTGAACGTGAAATATTCCGCATGCTTTTATCAGTTAGTGGTATTGGTGCCAGTACCGCGCGTACTATGTTGTCTTCTTTAACACCTGTGCAAGTTCGCGAAGGAATTGCAGTTGGTGATGTAGCATTAATACAATCTATAAAAGGTATTGGAGCCAAGACGGCTCAACGTGTTATTTTAGATTTGAAAGATAAAATTTTGAAAGTCTATGATATTGATGAAAATTCAACAGCACAAAGCAATACAAATAAAGATGAAGCGTTATCTGCTTTAGAAGTTTTGGGTTTTACCAAGAAACAGTCCGAACGCGTTATAGACAAGTTTTTAAGTCAAGAGCCACAAGCAAATGTCGAAACCATTATTAAGCAAGCGCTAAAAAATTTATAATAGATTTTGAATACAACCAACCCTAATTTATATAAATCCTTAAAAAATTACGTACTTGTTGCCAGTGCGCTTTTGTGTTCCGTATTAGCCTGGTCGCAAACAGAACCTGTAGAACAAGATTCAACACAAACCGGGTTTAATTTTGGCAATATGCAAATGCCAAATCCGTCGAGTATTGAGTCTAAATATAAATATGATCCCATAACGGATCGTTATATTTATACAGAAACAGTAGGCGAATTCAATATTAACTATCCCATAATTTTAACACCAGAAGAGTATCAGGATTTAATAGTAAGGCAAAGTTTACAATCGTATTACAAACAAAAAATTGATGCTTTTGATGGTGTCAAAGAAGGTAGCGAGGAAGAACAGAAAAATTTATTACCTGAATTTTATATCAATTCCGGTTTTTTCGAAACTATTTTTGGAAGTAATACTATTGAGGTTATTCCACAGGGTTCGGTAGAAATGGATTTAGGTGTTTTATTTACCAAACAAGATAATCCAGCCTTTTCACCCAGAAATAGAAGTAGTTTCACATTTGATTTTGATCAGCGTATCAGCTTAAGTTTACTCGGTAAAGTAGGAACAAGGTTGCAAGTAACAGCTAATTATGATACCGAATCCACCTTCGATTTTCAAAATTTAATCAAATTAGAATACACACCAACTGAGGATGATATTATTCAGAAAATAGAAGTTGGTAATGTTAGTATGCCACTAAATAGTTCCTTAATTACAGGAGCACAAAGTTTATTTGGTGTTAAAACACAATTACAATTTGGAAGAACAACCATTACTGGTGTGTTCTCTGAACAACGTTCAGACAGGCGAACCGTAGTTGCTCAAGGAGGTGGAACGCTAGAAGAATTTGATTTCTTTGCGCGCGATTATGATGAAAACCGTCACTTCTTTTTAGCGCACTACTTTAGAGATAAATACGATGACGCTTTAGCTAATTATCCGTTTATTAATACCAATGTTCAAATTACCCGTATTGAAGTTTGGGTTACCAATAGAACCAATCGAACGGAAAATGTTCGAAATATTGTCGCACTTCAGGATTTAGGGGAATCAAATCCAAATCCAGCCGCTAATGATATTTTATTAAACCCTATTCCTCCCGGATTTTTAAATGCAGGACCTAATGCATTTCCTGATAACGGAAATAACGATTATGATCCTACAGCCATTGGTTCGGGGTCTGTTTTAAATGATAATATTCGCGACATTGCAACCGCTCAACAAGGTTTTGGAAGTCTTTCAAGTGCTGTTAATGAAGGTTCTGATTATGCGAAATTAGAAAATGCCAGAAAGTTAACGGAAGGTCAAGAATATACTGTTGATACGCAATTAGGTTATATTTCCTTAAATCAACGCTTAAATAATGACGAAGTTGTAGCTGTAGCCTTCCAATATACCGTTGGCGGACAAGTATATCAAGTTGGTGAATTTGCCAATGGAGGTGTAGATCCAACCGGAATTGATAATTCTGGGCCTATTACAACGGTTACAAATAGTACGTTAGTTTTAAAATTATTAAAAAGTCCAATTACAAATGTGCAACAGCCTATTTGGGACTTAATGATGAAAAATATTTATGATACAGGCGCGTATCAATTGAGTCAAGAGGATTTTAAATTGAATATTTTTTATAGTGAAGCTTCACCATTAAATTTTATTTCCCCTGTTGCTGGAACACCATTTCCAGGTTTTGAAGGGAATCCTATTCAGGAAACCACGTTATTACGATTATTTAATTTAGACCGCTTAAACTTTAATAATGATCCGCAAACTAATGGTGACGGATTTTTCGATTTTGTACCGGGAATTACCGTTTTACCACAAAATGGTAAAATTGTTTTTACAAAAGTAGAGCCATTTGGTGAATATTTATTTAACACCTTATCATTATCCAATGCAGAAGATTATAATAATGATTTAACCTATAATGCTAACCAGGCGAAATATGTTTATGATGTACTATATAAGCAAACCAAGGCAGCAGCTTTAGAAGAAGCTGATAAGAACAAGTTTTTATTAAAAGGACGTTACAAATCTGAAGGTGGTGATGGCATTCCAATTGGAGCATTTAATGTGCCTCGTGGTTCGGTTACCGTTACGGCAGGTGGTAGAACGTTAGTGGAAGGTGTAGATTATACCGTAAACTATGGTGCAGGAACGGTTCAAATTTTAGATGAAGCCTTAAAAGCGTCCAATACACCTATTCAAGTTTCAACGGAAAACAATGCGGTTTTTGGCCAGCAAACAAAACGTTTTACGGGTGTAAATGTGGAACATAAGTTTAATGAAAACTTTGTTATTGGTGGTACCTGGTTGCACTTAAACGAACGACCTATTACGCAAAAGGCAAATTACAGTCAAGAGCCTATTAATAATCATATTTTCGGATTTAATGGAAACTACTCTACTGAAGTGCCATTTTTAACCCGTTTAGTAAATAAGCTTCCAAATATTGATACAGATGTTATGTCCAACGTATCGGTTCGTGGTGAGTTTGCTTATTTAGCACCAGGTTCTCCAAAAGGCACTGATTTTCAAGGTGAAGCCACTTCGTACGTGGATGATTTTGAAGGATCGCAAAATAACATCGATTTAAAATCACCACAATCGTGGTTTCTATCTAGTAGACCTCGTGGTATAAACGGTAACAACGATGACCAAAACGGTATTGCTCAAGGTTTTGATCGTGCCATGCTAAACTGGTATACTATTGATCCTATTTTCTATAGCAACAGAAGTCCAGATGGGATTACAGATGATGATATTTCTGATTTATTTACCAGTCGCGTATTTATAAATGAATTGTTTCCAGCCCAAGATATCGCGCAAGGTCAAACAACCGTTCTTTATACTTTGGATTTAGCATACTATCCAACAGAACGTGGTCCTTATAATTTCCAGACAAACAATGTTGATATTCCAAATGGCACTTTAACCAATCCGCAAGACAGTTGGGCAGGGATTACAAGAGGATTAACCTCTACAGATTTTGAACAAGCAAACGTTGAGTATATTGAATTTTGGTTACAAGATCCATTTCAAGAAAATACGACTAATCCAGGAGGTAAATTGGTATTTAATTTAGGTAATATCTCTGAAGACGTTGTTAAAGACGGTCGTAAATTATATGAAAATGGCTTACCAATTGACGGGAACGTTATTGGCGTTTTACCGCAATCGCCTTCTTGGAATACGGTTTATCCGCAAAATCAGTCCTTAATTTATGCCTTTGATACAACTGGAGACGAACGTACTAATCAAGATGTTGGTTATGATGGTTTGAGTGATGATGATGAACGCGCAGTTTTTACAGATTATTCGGCCTTACCGGATCCAGCAAATGACAATTATTCCTACTTTTTAAACGTAGATGGTGATATTTTTCAACGCTATAAAAATTATAATGGTGTAGATGGTAACTCACCAGACACGTTTTCCGATACCAATCGTGGTTCTACAACCCAACCAGATGTTGAAGATGTAAACCGAGATAATACCATGAATACCATAGATAGTTATTATGAGTATGAATTGGATATTAAGCCAGGCGATTTAAATATTAACAATCCATACATTGTTGATATTAAAGAAAATCAAATTAGAAGTCTACCAAACGGACAAACGGTGGTGCCAAAGTGGTATCAATTTAGAATCCCGGTTGATGATATTGATAGAACAGCAATAGGAGGAATTTCCGATTTACGTTCCATTCGTTTTGCTAGAATGTTTTTAAAAGAATTTACCGAGAAAACAGTATTACGTTTTGGAACATTAGATTTAGTGCGTAGCGAATGGCGTCGTTATTCACAAACATTAGATACCGATGAAGGTGATCCCTCTTTAGATAACACCGAATTTTCAGTAGGAGTTGTTAGTACGTTAAAAAATGATGGTAGTTACCAGTCGCCTCCAGGTGTAGATCCAGAAGAGCTTTTTAATAATAATACAGTAGTTAGACAGAATGAACAATCTTTATTATTAGATGTTTGTGGGTTGGAATCTGAAGATGGACGTGCTGTATTTAAAAATATAAATGTGGATATGCGTCAGTACAAACGGTTACGTATGTACATGCACGCAGAGGAAGGTGATCAGCCAGGATTAAATGATGATGATTTATTTGGTTTTATTAGAATGGGTAATGATTTAACTCAAAACTATTATGAAATCATGGTGCCTCTTAAAGTCTCACAAGGCTTTTCAAGAGAAGCCCTTTGGCCAGAAGCCAATCAAATAAATTTACCATTAGAATTACTTCAAGATATAAAATCAAAATCCATAGCAGCTGGAAATATTAGCAGTCTAAATCCAACCTATTATGAGGTTATTGGAGAACAATTAAGTGCCGCAGCTGTCAATCAGTACGATCCATTGCCTGTTGGAATTGGCGATGCCGATAATTATCATCGTATCGCTATTGTTGGTAATCCAAATTTTGGCGATATCCGAACTTTAATGGTTGGTGTTAAAAACAGATCTGCACTTAACAAATGTGCCGTTGTTTGGCTTAACGAATTGCGTTTATCAGATATGGATAGCGAAGGTGGTTGGGCAGCCGTTTTAAGTATGGATTCTAATATAGCAGATTTTGCTAGTGTTAGTGCAACTGGACGTAAAAGTACATCAGGGTTTGGAAGTATAGAACAAGGCCCTCAAGAACGGAGTCGTGAAGATGTTCAGCAGTACGATATAGTAACCAATGTTAATGTTGGTCAGTTACTGCCTGAAAAATGGGGTATTCAAATACCATTTAATTATGGTGTTGGTGAAGAACGCATTACTCCAAAGTATGATGAATTTTATCGGGATATAGAATTGCAAACGCAACTGGATAATAATGTAGATCAAGATTCTATTTTAAATGTCAACGAAAATTTCACCAAACGAAAGAGTATTAATTTCATCGGAGTTCGTAAAATTAGAACCGGGGAATCTGCACCTCGTTTTTATGATGTGGAAAACTTTACCGTTAATTACTCCTTCAATAAAGTAGAACATCGCGATTTTGAAATTGAAAGTGCGGTTGATAAAAATGTAAGAACAGGTGTTAATTACGCCTATAATTTTGCGCCATTAAGTATAGAGCCTTTCAAAAAGAATGATTCCTTATTTATGGGTAAATATTGGAAAATCTTAAAAGACTTTAATATTAATCCTGTACCTGCAAGTTTTACGGTAAATTCTAATATTAATAGGCAGTTTAACAAACAGAAGTTTAGAGAGATAGATTTAGGAGGTGGAAATATTGGTCTTCAAGAATTGTACAGACGTAATTATACTTTTGATTTTGGTTACACCGTAAACTACAATTTAACCAAGTCCTTAACTATGAATTTCACGGCGTCTAACGTGAATATTGTTCGGAATTATTTCAAAAACAATATTCGTAATGGAGAACAAGATCCAAGTTTAGATGTTTGGGATGGTTTCTTTGATGTGGGAGATCCAAACACACAGTATCAACAATTAGGTATTAATTATGAAATACCAATAAACAAAATTCCAACCTTTGCGTTTATTGATGCCACCTATTCCTATAGTGGCGAATTCCAATGGCAAAAAGGATCAGATTTATTTGGCGATTTGGAAGTGGACGGTATAACCTACGATTTAGGAAATACCATTTCCAATGCCAATCAGCACAATCTAAACACAACGTTCAATATGAACAAATTGTATAATTATGTTGGGTTGAAAAAGAAAACTATTCGTAAAACGGCCGCTAACAGTCGTGATGTAAAAAGAACGCCAACACCTCCAGGCCAAGAGAGTCTAGCAAAAGATGGCCCAGTAGCAGATGCTAAAAAAGTATCTAAAAACAATACGGGAACCAAACTTTTAAATACAGGAATTGGCATTGTTACAGCAGTTAAACGTATTCAGTTTAATTACGCCGAAACTAGTGGTACATATTTACCAGGATATTTACAAACTCCAGGATTTATTGGTACTTTAAAACCAACAGCTGGCTTTACATTTGGTAGTCAAAATGATGTTAGAAATATGGCAGCAAGACGTGGTTGGTTAACCTTATATCCTGATTTTAATGATCAGTATCGTGTAAATAAAACACGTCAATTGGATTTTTCTGCAAATATTGAACCTTTCAATGACCTGAAAATTGATATTGTGGGTAACAGAATGTACTCGGAAAACTATACTGAAAATTACCGTGTGAATGATTTAGGGAGCGAATTAGAGTATGAATCCTTAACGCCAAATGCCTTTGGAAACTTTAATATTTCTACTGTATTAATAAAAACAGCATTCACTGCAAGTGATGAAACCCAATCGCAAACATTCAATGAGTTCAGGTCCAACCGATTAAAAGTAGCTAACAGATTAGCCCAAGAATTTTACGGTAATTCTGGCTATGCAGTAGATGCAGAAGGCTATCCGGTAGGATTTGGTAAAAACAGTCAGGCTGTCTTGTTACCATCCTTCTTATCAGCTTATACCGGTCAGAAAGCTGAAAAAGTTTCATTGAGTGCTTTCAGGGATGTGCCAATTCCAAACTGGGATATTAAGTACACAGGATTAATGAATTTAAAATGGTTTAAAGATAAATTTAAGCGTTTTTCTATTGTTCATGGTTACCGTTCTAATTATACTATTAACCAATTCCGTTCCAATTTAGATTACGATGCTGATAACCCAACAGCGGTGGATCAGAGTGGAAATTTCAAGAACGAAAAACTATACAGTAATATTAACTTAAGCGAAATGTTTAGCCCGCTATTCCGTATTGATATGGAAATGAAAAGCTCAATTAAAATTTTGCTTGAAATGAAAAAAGACCGACTTCTTTCATTGAGTTTCGATAATAATTTAATGACAGAAATTCAAGGAAATGAATATATTGTAGGATTAGGTTACCGCATTAAAGATGTTCGAATTAAAACAAAACTAGCAGGACCGAAAAAACGTATTGTTAGCGATTTGAATATGAAAGCAGATGTTTCCGTACGTGATAACAAAACTATTATTAGGTATTTAGATTTGGATAATAACCAAATTACATCTGGTCAGACCATCTGGTCATTAAAATTTTCAACAGATTATGCGTTTAGTAAAAATCTAACTGGAATTTTTTACTTTGATTATGCTTTTTCCGAATACGCAATTTCAACTGCATTCCCACAGACTACTATTCGTTCAGGAATTACTTTAAGATATACATTTGGTAATTAATGCGTATTAGTTTGAAAATATAAAGCGAATAAATACATTTGTAAAAAAATATAATAATTATGAATATTCCAGCCGAATTAAAATATACAAAAGACCACGAGTGGGTTAAGTTAGAAGGAGATGTTGTAACCATAGGTATTACAGATTTTGCACAAAGCGAATTAGGTGATATTGTTTATGTTGAAGTGGAAACTGTAGACGATACATTAGACGCAGATGAGATTTTTGGTTCTGTGGAAGCTGTAAAAACAGTATCTGATTTATTCTTACCAGTAGCTGGTGAAATCATTGAGTTTAATGAAGCTTTAGAGGATGCTCCAGAAACGGTAAATTCAGATCCTTATGGCGCAGGCTGGATGATTAAAGTTAAATGTTCTAACGTATCAGATGTAGACGGACTTATGTCTGCAGATGAATATAAAGAACTTATTGGTGCTTAAAAAGTACGCCTTATTAATTTCTATTGGCTATACCGTTTCGCTATTGGCGTTAAGTTTATTGACATTAGATTTTGATAAGATTGAGGATTTAGTGCCATCATTTAGTGATAAGATTTTCCATTTCGGAGCGTATGCACTATTAACTCTGGTTTGGTTTTATACCCTTACCGTCCATTTCAATTTTACAAAAATTAAAGCTTTACTCATTGTAACCTCTGCTAGTATTGCATTTGGTACAATTATTGAAGTGTTACAAAAAGAATTAACAAACACGCGTACTTTTGATTGGTATGATGTTACAGCAAATATGGGAGGTGTCGTTATTGCGGCTTCTATAGTGCTCTTCTACAAAAAAAGTGACGTTAAATAATATTAATCGTTTGTTTAATTACCAATTTATTGGTTATTTTAGCAAGCAGTAATAAATAGATAACTATGGAACCTAAAAAAAATCCGAAAGCAAACGTTGGTAGAAACAGCTCACTGTTCTTTGCCATTGGTTTAGCATTAATGTTGTTTTTAACAAACTATGCTATTAACTATAAAACCTATGATAAAGAATTGATAGATATCGGTACTTTAGATATGGGAGAAGAGTTGGAAGAAGAAGTTCCAATTACTGAAACCATTGCTACGCCACCACCACCACCGCCACCACCTGCAGCGCCAGAAGTGATTGAGATTGTGGAAGATGATGAAGAGGTTGAAGAAACCGTAATCGAATCAACAGAAACAAGTCAAGAAGAAGAAATTGTTGAAATTGAAGAGGTTGAAGTAGAAGAGGTAGAGGAAATAGAGGAAGTTCCGTTTGCAGTTATTGAAAATGTGCCTGTTTTCCCAGGTTGTGAAAGTGGAAACAATGAAGCTAAAAAAGCCTGTATGAATAAAAAGATGAATGATTTCATCGCGAAAAAATTCAACACAGATTTAGCGCAAGAATTGGGATTATCCGGAATTCAACAAATTCGCGTTTTCTTTAAAATTGATAAAAATGGTGATATTGTAGATGTAAAAGCAAGAGCACCACACCCAAGTTTAGAAAAAGAAGCTATGCGTGTAATTGGTTTGTTACCTAAAATGAAGCCAGGAAAACAACGTGGAAAAGCGGTAAGAGTACCTTACTATTTACCAATAAAGTTCCAAGTTCAAGATTAAGCAAAACTGCTTTTTTATATAAAATTAAAATCCCGTTACTATTTTAGTAACGGGATTTCTTTTTTGGTATGCTTATTGCTTTTTTAACATAATATTAACTTGCTTGCCATTAGGCAGGCATCTAAACTGTAGTATTATGAACTTTTTAAACAAAAAGAAAGTCAACACTCTGCAAAGTGTTCCTTCCGTAAAAAAACATCATAAGCATGATGTAAATTTACAAAAAAACGCAACCATTTACTTTCAGGTGGGTTTAATTCTCTGTCTGCTCGTTGCCTATGGCTTGTTGGAAATGAGTTTTCAAACGGTGGACCGAACGCTTCCAGAAATGGGGGTTGTAAATGAACCACCCACTGAATTTTCCATGAATAGTTTTCAGGTTTACAAAGAACCGATAGAGGAACCCGTTGTTGAAAAAAAGAAATCACCAACAGATTCTCCAGAATTAGAAGTGATAAGTAATACGGACACTTCAGCCGAAACTACTGACACTTTTTTAAGTCATGATTCCTCTAACGAAAAACCGGATTTAG
Source organism: Bizionia sp. M204 (assembly GCF_023205095.1). Lineage (GTDB taxonomy): Bacteria > Bacteroidota > Bacteroidia > Flavobacteriales > Flavobacteriaceae > Algorimicrobium > Algorimicrobium hallyeonense. Next base: position 3,304,112 of record NZ_CP046242.1, read on the forward strand.
ATGCAGGTGATGTACATATTGTTGAAGTTCCTGAAGATCCAATTAATATTATGTTAGTGGAAAAAGTGCCTGTTTTCCCTGGATGTGAGTCGGCAACAAACAACGATCAACGTCGCGCATGCCTAAATGCTAAAGTAAGCAACTTTGTAAAAAATCAATTTAATACAGATAGGGGACAAAATATTGGCCTTCAAGGAGTGCAAAAAATTTATGTTAATTTTAAAATTAATAAAAATGGCGACATAGAAATTTTACAAACACGAGCACCACATGTAAATTTGGAAGAAGAAGCGCAGCGTGTTGTAAATAAACTCCCTAAAATGAAACCAGCACAACATGGTAATAAAAGTGTAGATGTGCTTTATACCCTGCCCATTGCTTTTAAAGTCGAATACTAATTGCCATAATTTATGTATAGGAATGCCGTTATTATAGAAGCTATGATAACGGCTTTTTTATAGGCGTATTATTAAAAAAATAGTATCTTTCAACACTCATAAATCCATACTTAATGAACATAAAGAACTCCTGTATTATTCTGCTTCTTTTACTTCAATGTAGCATTTTTGCACAAACAAATAAATTTTACGAAAAACCACCCGTTTTTCCAGATTGTGAATCGGAAGATATCCATACGCTTCAAACCTGCTTTGATAATCAAGTTTTTAATAATGTATTTAACAACTTTAAAGTTCCTGATGTAGTTTCGGAAGAAAACTATCAGGGTGATGTGGTTATTTTATTCGAAGTTGATAAAGAAGGAACTTTCAGAGTTATTTATGTAGATGCGATTTACGCGGAACTGAAGGATGAAGCCAAACGTGTTTTTGATGCGTTTCCAAAAATTAAACCAGCAACCTACAATAGTAATCCAACTTTCAGACAGTATTCTTTCGCTTTAAAAATTCCATTGGTGCAACAAACTGTTGTTACCAAAGATTTGTCAAAAGATGAAGAAATGGCCGAATTAGAACGTGGTGCTAAACAGGAATATGATAGTGTAAACGCCAATTTAAAACCGTTTTCTAATAAGGAATATACCAGTCAATTAAACATTCCCTTTACGCATGAATATTATTCGCGTTTTGGAAGAAATATTAATTTAGTAGGAACAAACAGTCATACAAGTTCTAAACCTTATATGTATGAAGATGTTTCAAAATATTACGATTTTGAAGCAGAAAAGGACGCTTTGGCGAAAAACAAATCCTCATTTGCGGGACGAAAACTTTGGAATGAACGTCTAGTTCGTGTGGAAGGAAAGGACTATTGGTTTGCTGTAGATCCTATTTTCGATTTTCAAGTTGGAAAAGATACCGAAGCCGATTTCAGTTCAACCTATAATAATACACGAGGTGTAAACATTCAAGGAGGTTTAGGAAAAAAGTTTAGTTTTTATGCGTCTGTCTTTGAAAGTCAAGGGCGTTTTGCAGAATATTATAATCAATATGCCGAATCTATTAAGGCAGCAGATGAAGTTGCTATTATCCCTGGACGAGGTATAGCAAAACGTTTTAAAAAAGACTCTTATGATTATCCCGTGGCCGAAGCATATGTGTCTTTTACACCTGTGAATTTTTTTAATGTTCAATTCGGTCAAGGTAAAAACTTCATTGGTGATGGTTATCGCTCATTATTTACGAGTGATGTAGCTAGTCCAAATCCGTTTTTAAAGTTAAATACCACGTTTTGGAAAATAAAATACACCAATACATGGATGTGGTTAAAAGATTCAAGACCAGATGTAATTGATCCGGAAGGTGCGTATTTAAGCAAATATATGGCAACGCATTTTTTAAGTTGGAATGCTACCAAGCGTTTAAATATTGGCTTTTTTGAATCGGTTATTTGGGCAAAATCTGATAATCGCGGATTTGATGTTAGTTATTTAAACCCTATTATTTTTTACCGTGCCATTGAGTTTGAAACCGGGCAAGATGCTGGAAATGCTGTTATGGGATTATCCGCTAAATACAAGCTTAATGATAATATGAACCTATATGGTCAGTTTATTTTAGATGAATTTTCCTTATCCGATATGACTGGTGGAAATAAAAGCTGGAAGAATAAATATGGCTATCAATTAGGAATAAAATATTATGAAGCCTTTAAAGTAAAAAACCTAATGTTACAGGCAGAATATAATCGTGTGCGTCCTTATACGTATTCTCATAATACGGTTGTGTTAAACTATGGACATAACAATCAAAGTATGGCGCACCTTTGGGGAGCTAATTTTAGCGAATTGGTATTAATTGGCCGTTACCATTATAAACGTTGGTTTGGAAATGCTAAACTGGTAATGGGTGAGCGTGGTATGGACTTTAATAATGGTGTAGATAACTTTAGTTATGGAGGTGATATTTACCGCGACTATAACGAAAGACCTTATGATAATGGTGTTACCGTAGGACAAGGAAACAAGTCAACGACTATGTTTGCTAATTTGCAAGCGGGTTATTTAATAAATCCAGCGACAAATTTAAAGTTGTTTGCAGATGTTACTTTCAGGAACTTTAATCCAGATACCGTAAATGCAACAACTTTTAAAAGTAATACGGTTTGGTTTAATATCGGAATTCGAACGGATTTATTTAATTGGTATTTTGATTTGTAGAATTAACTTTTCAAGGTATCTTTGCACTCGCAATAAACGCGTAAAAAGCAACCCATTACTTTGAGTAAGCAAGCCACTTTACCGGTTAAACATTCTATACTTTCTGATTTTAAAGAAATCACGAAAATGCGCTTATCATTAAGCGTCGTATTTTCTTCAATTGCAGGTTATCTTTTGGGTGCCGAAACAGTGGACTTTACAACACTTTTTTTATTAGCTTTAGGTGGTTACTTTATGGTAGGTGCTTCAAATGCATTCAATCAAATTATTGAAAAAGATTTGGATGCCTTAATGGATCGTACAAAAAACAGACCTGTTGCGGCTGGACGTATGTCTGTAAATGTTGCGTTTACAATTGCTTGTCTTTTTACTGTTTTAGGAATTGGCATATTGTATTCAATCAATCAGCAAACAGCCATGTTTGGAGCCATCTCCATCTTTTTATATACCTGTGTTTACACACCTTTAAAAACAAAAACGCCTTTATCTGTTTTTGTTGGAGCTATTCCTGGAGCTATTCCATTTATGTTGGGTTGGGTAGCGGCAACAAACGACTTTGGTATTGAACCAGGGACCTTATTCGCCGTGCAGTTTTTTTGGCAGTTCCCACATTTTTGGGCTATTGGGTGGTTTTTATTTGACGATTATAAAAAAGGGGGGTTTTTCATGCTCCCAACTGGAAAGCAGGATAAAGGTACAGCCAAACAAACCATTATGTACACGGTGTGGACCTTGCTGGTGTCCATTGTCCCGGTATTTGGCTTTACAGGAAAATTACAATTGTCTGTAGTGGCAGCTGTAATTGTTTTCATATTAGGATTAGGCATGTTGTATTATGCTATTCAACTTTATAAAAAAATGAGTGTACAAGCAGCTAAGGAACTTATGTTATCAAGTGTGTTTTACATAACCTTATTACAAATAGTCTACGTTGTAGACAAATTTATTAGATAACCATGGATTTAACCCAAGGAACTTTAGAAGAGAAGAAAGGCAGAGCAAAAAAAATGATGCTTTGGTTTGGTATATTATCATTAATTATGTCATTCGCCGGTTGGACTAGTGCATTTGTTGTAAGTAGTACAAGGCCCGATTGGGCATCAGATTTTCAACTGCCTCAAGCGTTTTTAATCAGTACTATTGTTATTGTAATTAGTAGTATTACAATTTGGATGGCCAAACGCAGTATGTCTCAAAGCAATCAGCAAATGACAACTGTTTGGTTGTTAACCACATTTTTTTTAGGCATCGTTTTTATTTATAATCAATTTGTAGGCTTCCAGCAAATTATAGAATTAGGCTATAATTTTACAGGGCCAACCAGTAATATTACCATGAGTTATATTTATTTGATAGCTGTGGTGCATATTTTACACGTAGCTGTAGGGTTAATCTGCCTGTTGGTCGTAATTTATAATCATTTTAAACAGAAGTATACTTCCAACCAAATGTTGGGTATTGAATTGATCGCAACATACTGGCATTTTGTAGATTTACTTTGGGTCTATCTATTTTTATTCCTATATTTCGTAGGTTAAATTACGCCAGTAATAGCGTGACCAAAAACCCGTATTATTTATTATCTTCATAATGAGTCCAAAATTTTAGAGTGGATGTTTCTTTAAAAAGATAAATTGATTATTTTTGTGCAACTTTTATTAACTAAACCAGACATATGAGTACTACAGTTGTAAAAACTGGAACAGAAGGTAAAACCTGGGGTGGCGGAAACGATCCACTAAAAGCAAGTTATGGTAAAATGATGATGTGGTTCTTTATCGTATCAGATGCCTTGACGTTTTCAGGATTTTTAGCAGCCTACGGATTTTCCAGATTTAAATTTAGTCAATCATGGCCAATTGCCGATGACGTTTTTACCCACGTTCCATTCTTGCATGGTCAAGAATTACCAATGATTTATGTAGCGTTCATGACGTTTATCTTAATCATGTCCTCTGTAACAATGGTTTTGGCTGTTGATGCGGGTCATAAAATGAATAAGGCCAAAGTAACACTTTACATGTTTTTAACGGTTATTGGAGGTCTTATATTCTTGGGTTCTCAAGCTTGGGAATGGTCAACGTTTATTAAAGGGGATTACGGTGCTGTTGGAACGCATGGTGGTAACATCATCCAGTTTGTAGATACCGATGGTAATCGTGTTGCATTGAAAGATTTTGCTATTGCACAACCTTCTAGTCGTGAACAGCATAAGCGAAAAAATGGGCTTTGGTTTACGAGTGAAAGAGATTTACCTAGCTTTACCTTTAACGAAGTAGTTGCCGGTTTTGAAGCAAACCCTAATATATTAGTTAAAACAACATATTCCGATGAGAATGGTAAAAAAATCATCTTATCTAGAAATGAATCATTAACTGAATTAAAAACTAAAGGAAAAAATGTTGTTGAAGGTGCTAACTTAATTCAAAATGAGTACGGCCCACCGTTATTTGGTGATTTCTTCTTCTTCATTACAGGATTCCACGGATTTCACGTATCTATTGGTGTTTTATTAAATATCATTATTTTCTTTAATGTTATTTTAGGTACGTATGAACGTAGAGGAAGTTACGAAATGGTTGAGAAAGTTGGTCTTTATTGGCACTTCGTAGATTTAGTATGGGTATTTGTATTCACATTCTTCTACCTTGTTTAATTATAGATAATACAGTTAAAATGGCAGACGCACATAAATTAGAAATATTTAGAGGGTTAGTTAAGTTTAAATCTAACACCCAAAAAATATGGGGAGTATTAATACTACTGACCATAGTTACAGCAATAGAGGTAGTTTTAGGTATTTATAAACCTGAAATGTTGATGGCTAAAGTTTTAGGCATGAGTCTCTTAAACTGGATTTTTATTATTTTAACTATAGTAAAAGCTTATTATATTACTTGGGATTTCATGCACATGCGTGATGAAACAGCAGCATTCAGAAGAATGTGTGTTTGGACCGGTGTGTTTTTAATATGTTATATATTATTCATCCTCCTTCAAGAAGGTGGTTATGTAGAGAGTATATTTACAAATGGCTTTGTAAAACACGATTTTTAATATAAGTTAAATGTTCTACAAAAGGCGGTTTTTAAACCGCCTTTTTTTATTTTTGCACTATGAGAAAGCAGCAAATAAAAAGGAATCTTATTTTGGGAATTTTATTTTTTCTACCAGTCATGTTTGTATTGGTACTTTCCCTTTCTGAAGACAATTATAACCCTTTGGATATCATTAACGAAAATGTTGCTGAACTACCTCCAAATGCAGAAAACATTGTTCTTCAAGATCATATTACCGTATTAGCCTTTTTTGGAAATAAACCTTTGGATATGGCAATTGCAGCCTCCAATCTTAAGGAGCTAGTTTACGATAAATTTAAAGGCTTCAAAAAATTTCAAATTGTTGTGTTGGTTCCAAATGGTTCTGAAGCAGAGTCAGAGGAATTGTTTAGAGAAATAGCACGTTATGAAGATTTACGGTTTTGGCATTTTGTTCATTTGGAGGAAGCGGCTATTCAGAAAACCTTTAATAGCTTAAAAGCATCCTTCAGTTTATCAGATAATGTAGCTACAGATAATGTGTTTCTTATAGATACCGAGCGTCATCAGCGTGGTCGTCTGGATGATAGAACAGATCAGGAAAAAGGAAAAAATGCAGCTATTTATGGTTTAGATGCTTACAATTGCATTCAAGTAGCTGTTATAAAAAATAAAATGAGTGCCGAAGATTTACGTGTTCTTTTTACTGAATACCGTCAAAAACGTAAAGGTAATTTCGACTCGGAAACACGTCGCGCTAACGAATTAAAACCTACAAGTCATGAGCAAAAAAGCTAATTATTCTTATGTTGGTATCGCCTTTGTAATTCTAATTTTTGGAATTTGGTTTGTACCACGAATAGTAGATCGTATAACCAAAGGCGATACCGTAAGAAATGATACCAGGAGCGAACCAATTTCTAAAACGAATTTCTCTAAAGACGAATCGTCAGATCTTGTTTTTATAAATATTAATGGAACACCTAAAAAGGTACCTGCTTTCAGTTTTACCAATCAACATGGCGAAACCATTACAGAACAAGATTATTTAGGGAAAGTATATTTGGTTGAATTCTTTTTTACTACTTGTCCAACCATATGTCCAAGAATGAATAAGAATTTGGTTCAAATTCAAAATAAATTTGAAGGAATTGAAGATTTTGGTGTGGCATCCTTTACAATTATGCCTAAAGTGGATACACCAGAAGTACTTAAAGCGTATGCTGAAGAATATGGTATTACCAATCCAAATTGGAATTTAATGACAGGCGATCAAGATGCTATTTTTGAATTGGCAAACATAGGTTTTAATATTTATGTTGGCGAAGATGAAACCGTTGAAGCGGGTTTTGAGCATTCTGGTAATTTCGCATTAATAGATAAAAATGGTTTTATCCGATCTAGACAGGATGATTTTGGGAATCCAAAAATTTTCTATTCAGGTATTATCAGTGAGGAGGAAAAGGTTGATGAAGACGGACAAAAAGAAGAAATAAGCATGTTGAAAACTGATATTGCTAAATTGTTGAAAGAATAATGAATCAGAACTTAAAAACAAACCAAAAATATAATAAGTGGATTATAGTTCTCTCTATTGTTGTGCCGCTTGTAGTAGCAGTTTTATTTGGGGTTAAAATACCAAATGTGGAGCCTCTTATGTTTTTGCCTCCAATTTATGCTACCACAAACGCTATAACTGCCTTTGTTTTGGTCGCTGCATTTTGGGCCATAACCAACGGTAAAATTAAACTGCATGAAAAACTCATGAAGTTTGCTATTTTACTTTCGGTTGCTTTTTTATTAATGTATATGGCGTACCACATGACGAGCGATTCAACTAAATACGGAGGCGATGGCGTTATGAAATATGTGTATTATGTTATTTTAATTTTACACATCATTTTGTCTGTTGCCGTTATTCCGTTTGTGTTAATAACCTATGTGCGTGCTATTACTAATAATATTGAGCGTCATAAAAAAATAGCACGCATTACATTTCCACTTTGGTTGTTTGTGGCCGTTTCGGGTGTGGTAGTTTTTATTATGATTTCACCCTATTATGTTTCTTAAATATATAATCACATGAAAAAAGCATTCATTATCACCGGAATATTAATGTTGTTTTTCACATTGCCAGCCGAAGCACAATGTGCCATGTGTCGTGCGGTTTTGGAAAGTGAAGAAGGTCAAGCTCAAGCCGAAGGTATCAACAATGGAATTGTGTATCTCATGGCTGTGCCTTATATTTTAGTTGGTGGAATCGGTTTTCTTATATACCGTAATTATAGATCTAAAAAGAACTAAATGCGTTTCATATTAGGTGTTTTTTGGGTTTTAATTAATTTTCAAACTCTCAATGCCCAAATTCTGTATGGAACCATTTCAGACAGCCTTTCAAAAAAAACACTTGCGTATGCTAATTTGAGTGTTTTAAATTCAAAATACGGGACATCTACAGATAGTTTGGGGAATTTTGTACTCCATTTAAAAAAACACCCCAATGATACCTTATTTATTTCTATGCTGGGTTATCAGTCTAAAACGATTGCCTTACATCCTTTTTTAAAGGATAGAAATCAATTGGATATATTATTATCTGTTGCAAATATGGATTTGGATAATGTGCTCCTAGTCTATAAGAAAAAGAAGTATTCGGCAACAAAAACTTTAGGTGTTAAACGCAAGAAAGTCAAATATAAATCCTCCGTTCCCATAGGTTATGAACGCAGTATTTTTATTAAAAATGATACTGGAAAAACAGGGAAAGTAACCTCGGTTAGCTTTAAGCTTAAGAAAACACAATCTGATATTTATGATGTTTATCCTGTTTATTTTCGAATTAAATTTTACGAAATAAATAAATCCACCAAAGGTCCTGGCGCCGCAATTTCCTTTAATGATTATGTTGTAAAACCTCTTAATAAAAATCAAACCATTACGCTAGAATTTGAGAATACATTCATTCCTTTTTTAGAATCAGGTATTTTTGTGAGTATTGAAACCATAAATCCCAATCCGGAAAAACCATTGGGAAGTATGTATATTACAACACCTAATTTGCTTATGACTTATGATGATGAACCATTAACCTATTCCAGTTTTCGTGGACAATCGTGGACACATTTAAAGCGCAAAATGAGGTGGAAGGCCTTTGGGAAAACACGTTATTATTATGCAAATCCATTGGTTGAAGTTACCGTACAATTGGAGAAATAATAGCCTAGATATCATTTATTTATAAAAAATTTAACAGCACTTCAAAAGTCTCCGATTAAAATATATTTACTTTTGTTGTAACATTTTTGTGTTTTATAAGTCTTACTTGTAGAATATAATTTAACCAACCAACGTAAATTATGCTAACTATAAGCAAATTGCACAAATCCTATCCTATAGGTGACTCCAGTTTACATGTATTAAAAGGTATTGATCTTTCTGTTAAAGAAGGTGAAATGGTTGCCATTATGGGATCATCGGGTTCTGGTAAATCTACCTTATTAAATATTATTGGTATGTTGGATGAAGCGGACGAAGGTGAGTATATTCTTGATGGTGTTCCCATTAAAAATTTAACCGAAAAAAAAGCAGCAATTTATAGAAACAAGTTTTTAGGATTTATCTTTCAATCCTTTAACCTAATCAATTATAAAAATGCGATTGAAAACGTAGCACTTCCCTTGTATTATCAAGGCATGAAGCGTGCTGAACGTCAAGAATTGGGTATGTTTCATTTGGAAAAGGTTGGTCTTGCCAATTGGGCACACCACTTGCCAAATGAATTGTCTGGTGGACAGAAACAGCGTGTTGCTATTGCACGAGCGTTGGCTGCAAACCCAAAATTACTTCTTGCCGATGAGCCTACAGGTGCTCTAGACACCAAAACATCTTATGAAATTATGGCCTTTATTCAGCAGTTAAATGATGAAGGAAAAACCATATTAATGGTAACGCATGAAGAAGATATTGCCAATATGTGTAAGCGTATTGTCCGTTTAAAAGATGGTGTTATTATGGAAGATGTTTTTGTAGAACAAGTTAGAGCCGAACAATATGTTTGATTTAGATCTTTGGCGTGAGATATTTCAAAGTATCAATAAAAACCGAACGCGAAGTTTGCTTTCAGGATTTACGGTAGCCTTTGCTATTTTACTATTTGCTGTTCTTTTTGGATTAGCTAACGGACTTCAAAATACTTTTTCAGACGCCTTTAATGACGATGCCAATAATTCCATTATGATTTATTCGGGTATGACTACCAAAGCCAATAAAGGACTTCAGGCAGGTAGACGTATTCAGTTTAAAAATGAAGACTATTCCTATGTTAAAGACGAGTTTAAAGATGAAGTTCAATTTATAACCTCTAGAATCTATAGAAATGTAACGGCTACTTTTAGAAACGAAAAAAGTAGTTATTCTGTTCGCGCGGTTCACCCGGATCATCAATATTTAGAAATGACCATAATGGATCAAGGACGATACATTAATGAGTTGGATGTTCAAAACCACACTAAAGTGGCTGTTATAGGTCGTTTGGTTGAAGAAGATTTATTTTTAAGAACAACCGCTTTAGGAAAATATATTAATCTAGATGGTATTCCGTATAAAGTAGTTGGTGTTTTCTCGGATGATGGCGGCGATAATGAGGAACGCTTAATTTATATGCCCATTTCCACCGCACAACGGTTATATGGTAATACAGATTATGTAGATCAAATTAACTTGACCTATAATCCTGAAATGAATTACGACCAAGCCATTGCGTTTGGTAGAACACTTACTAATAAAATGAAAAACCGCTTTGATGTTGCGGAAACCGATCAGCGTGCAATTCGTATTCAAAACATGGCGGAAGGTACCAAAGCTGTGGGGCAAATGACAACCGCCTTAGGATTTATCATTTTCGTAATTGGTTTTGGAACCTTAATAGCAGGTGTCGTTGGTATTAGTAATATAATGATTTTTATTGTAAAAGAACGTACCAAGGAAATTGGCATTCGTAAAGCATTAGGCGCTACACCACGATCTATTGTATCTATTATTTTAATAGAATCTATTTTAATTACTGCCATTGCAGGTTATGTTGGCTTGTTATTAGGTGTCGGTGTTTTAGAACTTGCTGCTCCAACGTTGGAAACATATTTTATTAAGGATCCAAGTGTACAACCGTCACTTATTATTGCGGCAACCATTACACTTATTTTAGCAGGTGCAATTGCAGGTTATTTACCAGCTAAAAAAGCATCACAAATTAAACCCATTGTAGCATTAAGAGACGACTAATATGTTTAAATTTTTAACAGATAGAGATACTTGGCAAGAGGTTTTTGATAGTCTTAGTAAAAACAAACTACGATCTATCTTAACCATGGTAGGTGTTTGGTGGGGAATTCTCCTACTTATTGGTCTTCTTGGTTCTGCCAGAGGATTAGAGAATGCATTTAATCGTTTGTTTGGCGATTTTGCTACGAACAGTGTATTCGTTTGGGCACAAAGCACTAGCAAACCTTTTCAAGGCTTTCAAGAAGGAAGACAAGTAAAGTTGACATTAACGGATGCTAAAAAAGTAGAAGAGAATGTAGAAGGTATTGAATTTGTAGTACCAAGAAGCCAAAGCCAAGCCATGGTGGTTCGGAATTTCCTTTCGGGAACCTTTGGTATAAATGGGGATTATCCTTTATTAGATAAAGTGCAGAAGAAAAAGTTAATTCACGGTCGCTTTATCAATCAAAACGATATAGATGCGAATAGAAAAGTTGTAGTCATTTCAGAAGATGTTTATAAACAACTATTTGAAAAGGATGTACAGGCAATTGGCGAGTTGATTCAAATTAACAGTATGAACTTTATGGTGATTGGTGTATTTGAAGTTGGTAATATGAATATGGGGCCATCAACGGATATGCATATTCCGTTTACCACCTTTCAGCAAATTTATAACCGTGGTGAAAACATCAGTTGGATGATGATTACTGGGAAACCGGAATACAACATCAAACAAATTGAAGAAGACGCAAAGCTCATTTTAAGAAATTTAAATAACGTGCATCCGGAAGATAAACGTGCCTTTGGAAGTTTTAATTTAGGTAAAGAGTTTGCAAAAATGACGGGTTTTCTTTCTGGTATGCAATTTTTGACATGGTTCGTAGGTATTGCAACCCTTATTGCAGGTGTTTTTGCCATTGGTAATATTCTATTAATTACCGTCAAAGAACGCACCAAAGAAATTGGTGTCCGCCGTGCACTAGGAGCCACGCCTTACGAAATAAAACGACAGATTTTAGTAGAAGCCGTTTTCATCACTTTACTGGCGGGATTCTTTGGGATTATTAGTGGTGGATGGATTCTGATAGCATTAGATGCCGCATTTGGGCAAGGTCCAGACGCAACCATGGTAAATGCATCTGTTTCCATTTCAGTTGTATTTATAGCCTTGCTCATTTTAGTTGTTTTAGGCACTTTAATCGGATTAATTCCAGCATTTAAAGCCACTAGTATTAAACCTATAGAAGCATTACGCGAAGAATAAATAAGTAAAATTTAGATATTATAAAACCAACCGATCAATTAAAATAATAAACACAATCAAATGAATAAAGCAGTAAAAATCATCATTGGCATCGTAGTCCTAGTACTATTTGTTTGGGTAATTAAATACTTTAAAGACTCCAATTCTAAAGCTATTGAAGAATTTAAAACAGAAACACCGTTTTTCACCTCTATAAAAACAAAAGTGGTTGCCACAGGGAAATTAAACCCAGAAGAAGAAATTGAATTGAAACCGCAAATAGCTGGAATTATTGATAAAATTTTGGTTGAAGAAGGTGACGTTGTTAAGAAAGGCGATTTAATAGCTAGAATTCGCGTGGTACCAAACGAACAAAGTTTAGTAAGTGCAAGAAGTCGCATTAATAGCGCACAATTATCTTTTGATAATTCCAAAACCTTATACGACAGAAATAAAGCCCTTTTTGAAAAAGGTGTTATTTCAAAACAAGATTTTGAAAACAGTGAGTTGTCCTTAAACCAAGCAAATGAATCTTTACGTCAGGCTCAAAATGACTTTCAAATTATCAAACAAGGTTCCTTATCGGGAGGTGGTTCTGCCAACACCAATATTGTAGCACAAATTCCTGGAACTGTTTTAGAAATTCCGGTACGTGAGGGAGATCAAGTAATTGAATCTAATAGCTTTAATGCAGGAACAACCATTGCTACCATTGCAGATATGAGTAAAATGATTTTCGAAGGAAAAGTTGATGAATCTGAAGTAGGAAAACTAGAAGAAGGGAAAGATATTATTGTGGTTCTTGGCGCTATTAATCAACAAGAATTTCCATCTAAATTAACGTTTGTAGCGCCAAAAGGAATTGAAGAAAATGGTGCAGTTCAATTTACTATTAAAGCAGACGTAGAAGTTAATCCGTCTGTAAAAATTAGGGCTGGTTACAGCGCTAATGCAGAAATTGAAATGGAAAGTAAAGATAGCGTAATGGTTGTAAAGGAAGCCTTATTACAATTTAATCGTTTTACGGAAAAGCCATTTGTAGAAGTTCAAAAAGAAGATGGTACCTATGAAGAGAAATATGTTGAGTTAGGTATTTCAGATGGAATAAATGTTGAAATTACTGAAGGTGTTTCAGAAACTGATAAAATAAAAGTTTGGAATAAAGCAAAAGAAGATAACAATGATGAAGATTAATAAAGTACTAACCCTTTCGTTTTTAACGGTTGTTTTTTCTGTTAGTTCATATGCTCAAGAAAAAGTATGGACGCTGGAAGAATGTGTAAACTACGCCTTGGAAAACAATATTGCAATTCAAAAAGGCGCTAATACCTTACTTATTAATGAGGAGGATATTACTGCAACCAAAGGAAGTTTATTACCGTCACTTAGTGCGAATGCCAATCAGAGTTTAGGATTGGGTAATCAGGAACTTTTTCCTGGGCAGTTTGTAGACAGGACGAGTCATTCCACCAATTTAGGTCTACGAGTAAATCAAACTATTTTTAACGGTTTTAGAAACACAAACTTGCACAAACAAGCATTGTTGAATTTAGATAGAAATCAATTGGAATTAAACCGAATTAAAGATGATATTTCGTTAAATGTCGTTAACTCCTATTTAAATGTGCTCTTTAACAAAGAAAATTTGGAAACGGCGCAAGCGCAAATTGAATTTTCAAGTAAGCAATTAAAGCAAGTTCAAGCATTAGTAGACGCGGGTGTTCAACCACAAGCTAATATTTACGATGTAGAAGCTACATTAAGTAGTGATGAGCAAAATTTAACGGTTGCAGAAAATAATTACACGCTTTCCATTTTAAGTTTGTCTCAACTTTTACAAGTGCCTTTTGAAGGTTTTAAAGTGGAAATTATTGAAGTAGATAGCCCTTCCGCAGCTTTGATGTACACAGATATTCAACCTATTTTAGATTATGCTTATAATAATCGGTATGAAATAAAAGTAGCGGAAAAGAATATTGAATTAGCCGAATTGGATACGGAAATTTCTAAAAGTGGTTTTATGCCAAATGTGGGATTTAGCTATGGTTTTGGTTCTAATGTGTTTTATTCTAATTTAACCGATCAAGAAGCTAGTTTTGGAAATCAATTAAATGATAATAAAGCCCATAGTTTTGTGTTAAGTGTGGGTATTCCTATCTTCTCCCAATTCCAAAATAAGACAGCTGTTGCTAAATCTAAAATTAGAATAGAAAATAGTAAATTAGATTTTGACCAAGCTAAACTAGATTTAGAAGCTAATATCCAACGCGCATTTACGGATGCCAACGCAGCATTAAAAGCTTATGAGGCGGCTCAAAAATCCGTAAGAGCTCAAAAATTAGCATTTCAAAATTCGCAAGAGCGTTATAATTTAGGAACTATGAATACATTTGATTTAGAACAATCACGTATTCAACTTATCAATGCGCAATCGCGATTAATTAATGCAAAATATGATTTTGTATTTAAAACGAAAGTTCTTGATTACTATTTAGGAAAACCTATAACACAATAAAACGGTGGCAATAATATTAAGTATAGAAACAGCAACAACAAATTGTTCGGTCTCTCTTTCAAAAGAAGGAGAGACTTTTGCTTTAAAAGAAGATTATAATAATGGCTTTTCGCATGCGGAACGTTTACATGTTTTTATTAATGACATTCTAAAAGAAAACCATATAGATAAATCGGAAATTGATGCCGTAGCCATTAGTAAAGGTCCTGGGTCTTATACCGGTTTACGCATTGGTGTTTCGGCAGCAAAAGGCTTGTGTTTTGCTTTAAATATTCCGCTGATTAGTGTTTCAACTTTGGAAGCTATGGCGCATCAAGTTAATATAACCAAGGGCATTATCATTCCCATGTTAGATGCCAGACGTATGGAAGTTTACGCCGCTATTTACAATGCAAACTATCAACCTATTCGTGGAATTGAAGCAGAAGTTTTAGATGAAACATCATATGCTGAATTTCTGGATAAAAGTCAGGTTCATTTTATAGGTAATGGTGTTGAAAAAACAAAAGCACTCATTACACATAAAAATGCTGTTTTTATAGAGCACAAGTTACCATCAGCTAATGAAATGGGTGTTTTGGCTTTTAATAAGTACAAAAAAAGCGACACCGAAGATGTCGCTTATTTTGAGCCGTATTATTTAAAAGATTTTGTAGCTATTAAACCAAAATCTAAAAGATAGGTATTAGCCTTCTTTGTGTATTTCCACTTGGTGTGGGTAAGGAATATCAATTCCAGCCGCATCAAGTGCTTCTTTTGTTTGTTCCATAACATCAAACTTAACGGTCCAATAATCTTCTTTCTTAACCCATGCACGTGTAAAGAAATTAATAGAGCTATCCGCTAATTCAGATACATTTACAGCCGTAGCCGGATCTTTCAATACCAATGGATGCGAATTAATTACACCAAAAAGTATTTCTTTGGTTTTCTTAATGTCAGAATCATAACCAACACCAAACGTAAAATCTACACGTCGTGTATCTTCTGTACTATAATTAATAATATTGCCATTTGATAATGCGCCATTTGGAATTATGACTTCTTTATTATCTGTTGTATTTAGTTTAGTCGTAAAAATTTCAATTTCTTTAACGGTTCCACTTTCACCTTGGGCTTCAATAAAATCACCAATTTTAATAGGTCTGAATACCATTAAAAGTACACCGCCCGCAAAATTCCCTAAAGAACCTTGAAGTGCTAAACCAATGGCTAAACCCGCAGCAGCTATAATAGCGGCAAATTGCGCTGTAGGAACACCTAAAGTGCCTAATATGGTAATTACTAATAATATTTTTAAAATAGCATTGATTAAATCTACAAGAAATTTCTTGAGGCTTACTTCATAATGACCTTTATCCATCATTTTTTTGAAACCTTTAAGAATCTTTTTAATAAGCCAAGAACCAACAATCCATATAACAATGGCTCCAATAACTTTTAAACCGTAAGTGGTTACAAATGCAATGCCTTGTTCTATCCAGTAATCTAAATTTTTATCCATAATGTGTTTAGTGAGATTAATTAAGTGACAAACTTAAGTATTATCTCACAGTTCTAAAAATTATAGAAATTTAAAATAATGATTAACAGTTAGATAATAAGTGAGGTATGGTTTGGATTGATGTATGAAACCAAATAGCAAATTTATAGGTGAAAACTACCAATTCCAACGAATAGCATACAAGCTATTAAGAATGGGGCATAAAAAAACGCCCTAAAAAGGGCGTTTCAAATAGTTGTTATTATTTAACCTCGAAGGTTATTTTTATATTCACTCGAAATTCGGTTACGTTATCGCCATTTACAATAGCACTTTGTTCTTTTACATAAACCGAACGAATGTTTTTTACGGTTTTAGATGCTTCCTTAACGGCTTTTCGGGTTGCGTCTTCCCAGCTGGTTTCAGAATTTGATAATACTTCAATAACTTTTAAAATAGCCATAATATTGTTTTTTTAAGTTTGGCTATTAAGTTACTAATTATATTTCGGAATATAAAATTATCCGTTTAAGGCTTCAACTGTTTCCACACGACCTTTAAGCATTTCTTTTAGCATATTTTCAATACCATTTTTCAAGGTAAACGTAGACGATGGACAGCCACTACACGCACCTTGTAGAATAACTTTTACCGTTTTCGTTTCTGGATTGTAGGATTCAAATTGAATATTTCCACCATCACTAGCAACGGCAGGTTTTATATATTCTTCTAAAATGTTTATTATTTCTTTGGACGTATCATCGCGTGATTCATAGGTTTCGTCCAGTTTTTCACTTGTAATATTTAGTACTTCTTGCGCATTAGCATTTACGACTTCCTTACCATTTTCAATAAATGTTCGGATAAATTCGCGTAATTCCATGGTGATAGTTTCCCATTCTGCCATGTCATATTTAGTTACAGAAATGTAATTGTCTTCCATAAAAACACTTTTCACAAACGGAAAATGGAATAGTTCTGTTGCTAATGGCGACACTTTAGCATCGTCTATGGATGTAAATTCATAAGTTGCAGTTACTAATTTTTTATTGGCTACAAACTTAATTACAGCAGGATTAGGTGTGCTTTCCGCATAAACCGTAATCGGTACTTTTTTTACCGTTGTGGTGTCGGTAATTACAACGCCACCCGAATTTAAGTATTCGGTAATTTGTTCTGCAACTTCCTCTTGAACATCAGGCCACTCGACAATATTAAAACGTTCAATAGCTATAAAATTACTTGATATATAAACCTTCTTCACAAAAGGTAAATAAAATAATTGCTGTGCTAAAGGTGAATTTTTAGCATCATCAATATTATTAAATTCAAAGCTTTGGTGCTTGGTTATAAACTGATTAAGTTCAAATTTTACAATTGTATTATTGGAAGTTTCTTGAATGGAAACTGTATATGGATTCATGATAAATATATTTTTTGCAAAAATACTAAAAGAAAACTATAGATATCCATATATTTGAGTTTTAATGCTCGGTAAAATAGAGTTTAAAACTTATCAATTTCATGAAATTTGATAAGGTTTAACTTTTGTAATGGAGTGATAAAAAGTAATTTTTATATATTTGGTCGCGGATTTATAATTTTATTGTAAAAACCGAGTTTTATATAAGGATAAAGATTTAGTGTGGTTTTACCAATCTACCTTGAAAAATATACTATGAGAATGAAAAGGTTTTTTTTAATAGCAGTTGTTGCCTTTTTTACACAGTTTGTAAAAGCCCAAGAAGGACTTCCTATTTATACCGATTATCTAACAGATAACTATTATTTAATTCACCCGTCTATGGCTGGTGTTGCCAATTGTGCTAAAATACGTATGACAGGTAGACAGCAATGGTTTGGCCATGAAAATGCGCCCAAACTATTAACCGTTAGTGCTAATGGTAGAATAGGTGAATCTAATTCTGGAATTGGCGCCATTTTTTACACGGATAAAAACGGATACCACTCGCAAAATGGTGCGTATTTAACGTATGCATACCAATTAATGTTTTCTAGAAATGAAGTAGATTTAAACATGCTTTCTTTCGGTTTAAGTGTTGGAGCTATCCAATATAAATTGGACGAGACAGCTTTCTTAAATGAATTACCAGATCGTATAATTTCAGGAATCGAACAAAGTTCAACCAACTTTAATATTGATTTCGGATTTTCATACTTCTTGTATAATTTCTACGCACATGCTACTGTAAAAAATATTCTAAATAATGAAGGGATTAATAACGATATCGAAATTACTAGTAATTTAAGACGTTATTTATTCTCTACAGGTATTGTTTTAGGGAAGTTTGGTAGTGAATGGACTTATGAGCCATCCATCATGTTTCAATATAAAGATGGTACAAAAGAATCGTCCATTGACATCAATGCGAAAGTTTACAAAGAAATGGATTTCGGAAAGCTTTGGGGAGGTTTATCCTACCGTCGTAGTTTAGATGGTGCCGAATATATTGATGGCGGAAGTGTTAATAGCCAAAAATTACAATATATTTCACCACTTGTAGGTGTTAATTTTAAAGAGTTTATGGTTGCATATACCTATTCATACCAATCAAATTCAGTTGTATTCAACAATGGTGGTTTTCACCAAATAACATTAGGTTATAACTTTGGTTGCAGAAAAGAGCGTTATCACTGTGCTTGTCCGGCAATTAATTAAGACATACAATTCAAATAATTTAAAACTCGGAATAACCTTCCGAGTTTTTTTTATGTTGTTTAATTTTATTTGAATAAAACCCAGAATGTGTGAAAGCCCTATTTTAATTAGGGAATGAATTTAATCAGCTTGTAAACAACACTTTTTAACTTAAAATCTTCACCGTATTTGCAAATACGTATTTTATTATACCGCTTAAAGTACGTAAGTTTATACATGTAAATTTTAATAATGAAATCTTTTTTAACCGCTCTTTTGTTTCTGTTCCTGTACGTCAGTCCCTACATGGTCTATGCGCAGGAAATGTCAACATCATCTAATAGGCAACAAACTGTTTTTACGGTTCGAGGGTCGGTATATGATGCTGAATTTAGTAAGCCCATTCCACAAGTTAATATTGAGGTAAATGGTGGCGCATATACCACAACAAATATGGCTGGTGAATTTAGAATTCAGGCAAAAAGAGGTGATGAATTAGTGATAAGGCATAAAGATTTCCAAACCGTTTACTACACCATAAAAGATAACGAACGCATAAAAATAGAAGTGCGAGCAAATGAGTTAACGTTTGAAGTGCCAAAAATAAATCAAGAGTCAACTTTTAATGCATCTATAGATTCCGCGGAAACCTATTTAAAAACAGATATAGAAAAAAGCTTGCAATTTATTACAGAAGCGCTTTCCAAAAGTCGCTCTATTAACGAAAATTCGCAAGTATATGAAGTTTTAGGTGATGTATATATTCATTGGAAACAATATGATTTAGCAATTAGTAATTATCGCATTAGCCTTCAAAGTGTTAAATCTCATACTGTTCAGTTAAAATTAGCCAAAGCCTATTGGTACAATAAAAGTTACCAAGAAAGTATTGCGACATATCAAAATGTTTCAAAATCTGATTTAAGTAATTGGCAACAGGTTGTTTTACATGAAGGACTTGGTGATACTTATACTAGTATTCATGATTATCCAAAGGCTTTAAAGGCTTATAATTCAGCTTTAGAGAAAGCAAATTATTATAAAATAAAAGCCAAAATAACCGATTTAAATTCGAAAATAGCCCAAGTGTTGAGTGAAACTGGGAATAAAAAAGAAGCGGAAGATTACTTTGATAATGCTTTAAAATTAGCCTCTCAAGAAACCGGTTCGCGTGCTGTGGAGGAGAAAGTGAAAGTGGCCGATTTCAAAAATAGAAGTCAAAATTTTTCTGATGAAATTGAACTGCGAAAACAAGCCATACAAGCCATTCAAAATATTGAGTTAGATTCGGCTATTGGTAATGAAAGTGCGTTAACTGTTCAAAAACAAAACTATAAAATTGGCAATGCCTATTATTTAAAAAAGGATTATAATAGCGCTAAAACCTATCTGGAAAAAAGTATAAATGAAGCCAGTGCAAAAAATGATTTAGTGGTTGCCAAGGATGCCAAGCGAAAACTATCAGAGGTTTATAGTAGTTCTGGCGATTATGATAAAGCCCTGGAAACCTACAAGGAATATACAGATCTGGTGGAAACCTTGTATATTAAAAAGGAGCAAGAAATAATTCAAGCGGCACGTTTTAGTAAAGAAATTGCTGAAAAACAAAATCGGATTACCAGTTTGGAATCCGATAGACAATTATCAGAAAGTAAGTATCAATTAACATCAGAACGTAACAAGCGTCAGCAGCTCATAATCTACTCTTTAATTGGAGGATTATTGTTGCTTTTGGTTACGGCTTATTTTATGTATAAATACATTAAACAACAACGTTTGGCAAATAATCTATTAGCTTTAAAATCATTGCGTAGCCAAATGAATCCGCATTTTATTTTTAATGCCTTAAACTCCGTAAATAGTTTTATAGCGGCTAATGATGAGCGAACAGCTAATAGATATTTATCCGATTTTTCCCATCTCATGCGTTCCGTTTTAGAGAATAGTGAAGCTGATTTTATTCCCTTGGAAAAAGAGATTGCCCTGTTGGAGCTTTACACGAAATTGGAGCATTTCCGGTTCCAAGATAAATTTGATTATGAGATAACCATTGCGGATAATGTGGTTGTTTCCGACTTTCAAATTCCACCTATGCTGTTACAACCGTATATAGAAAATGCAGTATGGCATGGTTTACGTTATAAAACAACCAAAGGGTTGTTGTCCATTAGAATCTGTAAAACAAGCGAAACAGAACTAACGATTACCATTTCTGATAATGGTATTGGTCGCGAACGTTCTAAAGAATTAAAAACTGATAATCAGAAAAAGCATAACTCACAAGGCATGAGTAATATTCAAAAACGGGTGTCTATTTTAAATGATATGTATCAGGATAAAGTAGATGTAAGCATTTCCGATTTTCAGGATGAAGAAGATGCAGGAACCCAAGTGATTGTCACATTGAAAAAAGATTGATTATCGCATATTAAGACAACTTAATTTGTAAACAAAAGAATGAGATTCCCAAATCTAAAAAAATAAGAATATGAAACTAAAAGCTATAATAGTCGAAGACGAACATACTAGTCGTGATATTTTAAAAAACTACTTAACACGCTACTGTCCAAATGTCCAGGTTTTAGGTGAAGCAGAAAACGTGGAGGAAGCACTCATTTTAATTAGAAATAACGAACTAGATTTGGTGTTTCTAGATGTGGAAATGCCTTATGGAAATGCCTTCGATTTATTAGAAAAAGTAGGCGATATTAATTTTGAAACCATATTTGTAACAGCCTATAATCACTATGCTATGGATGCGTTAAATGCTCACGCATCGTATTATTTAATGAAGCCAATTTCTATTGATGAATTAATTAAAGCGGTGGATTATGTAACTGAAATTAAACAGAAAGAATCCGCGCTTCAAGATCAGGTTTTAGTCCCTAAAATACAGGTGATTTCAGGAAAAATAACCATACCACAGCAGGATGGGTTTGAAGTCATCAACACAGCAGATATTTTGTATTGCAAAGCCGATGATAACTACACGGAGATTTATTTAAATAATGAGAAAAAGAAATTGGTAAGTAAGACCTTGAAGTATTTTGATGATGCGTTGATGGATAGCCACTTTTCACGCGTGCATAAATCCTATTTAGTAAACGTCAACGAGATTGTAAAGTACGTGAAAGGAAAGGGAGGAAGTGTTGTGTTGAGTAATGGGAAGCAAGTGAGTGTTTCGGCTTCTAGAAAAGCGGAATTGTTGGCTTTTTTTAAATAGAATTCCTGCAAAAGCAGGAAATCGAAGATTCAGAGGAGCTAATCTCATAGCTTTAAATACAGCACTTCAAATTTAACACAACCGTTAACCATTTCAAGCGAAGCGAGAACTAATAGATTTTTTATATCACCCTAGATTTCCAAACCTATCAGGTTTTAGAAACCTTTTAGGTCTTTTAGGCATTTCTCAAAACCATTCAGTAAGAGTAGAAATATTAATCTCAAAAATAATCCTACTTTAGCAATTCATAAAAACGAATACTCAAAACATAATTTATAAAAGCAACATTATTATGCCTGTTATCAAACCCGTAAACGGAAAAGCACCAAACATACCAACTAATTGTTATATTGCCGAAAACGCCACCATTGTTGGCGATGTTTCAATGGGATCAAACTGCAGCGTTTGGTTTAATGCCGTTATTCGTGGTGATGTCCATTATATCAAAATGGGAAATAAAGTTAATGTTCAGGATGGTGCCATTATTCATGCTACGTATCAGAAATCGCCAACCACAATAGGAAACAATGTATCCATAGGTCATAATGCTATTGTGCATGGTTGTACCATTCATGATAATGTGCTTATTGGCATGGGTAGTATAGTCATGGATGATTGTGTTATTGAAAGCAATAGCATTATTGCAGCAGGTGCAGTGGTTACAAAGAATACACATATAGAATCAAATAGCATTTATGCAGGCATTCCAGCTAAAAAAGTAAAGGATATTAGCCAAGAATTAATTTCAGGTGAAATTAATAGAATAGCCGAAAACTACGTGACATATTCGGGTTGGTTTAAAGAGTAGATTCTTAAAAATCCAAATAGGAAATATCATGATTACCACCTAAAAGCGTGGTAATAACCTCTGTACTTGCATTGGTGTTAAATTGCCACTTCCCTTTAGTCATGGAGCTATTTAATAAATTATTCTCTTTTAAAATGAGTTCCGTCTGTTTGGCAACTGCTTCTCCAGAATCAATAATTTTAACCTGCTCTGGCAATAACTCTAATAGCTGTGGAAGTAAATAGGGGTAGTGCGTACAGCCTAACACTAAATAATCAATATTGGCTTTAATCATGGGTTGTAAATAGAGTTTTAATAAGCCAGTCATTTCAGATGAATTTAATTTACCCGATTCAATTAATTGCACTATACCTTCGCCTTCTTGTTCTATAACTTGTATATGCCGACTATATAAATCTGCTGCTTGATGAAATAATTCGCTAGACAAGGTGCCGCGAGTGGCAAGAATACCAATGGCTTTGGTTTTAGTATTTAAAGCTGCTGGTTTAATAGCAGGTTCAATACCTATAAAGGGAATTGGAAATTTTTCGCGAAGTATTTTTATGGAATTGGTTGTCGCGGTGTTGCAAGCCACAACAATGAGTTTGCAGCCTTTGGACATTAGGTGTTCGGTGTTTTTGATACTTAATTGAATAATTTCCTGCTGCGTTTTAGTACCATAGGGCGAGTTTTTACTATCGGCAAGGTAAATGGTATTCTCATGTGGTAAACGCAGGTGGAGCTCGTTCCAAATGGACGTGCCACCAACACCAGAATCGAATATGCCAATGGGTTTTGTGCTCATATATCAAAAATAAAAAAGCCACTTGATATAAGTGGCTTTTTGTAGAATATTTTAAAAAAAGATTAGATACCTAACGCTTTCTTAACATCGTCTAATAAATTTTTACCGTCGGCCATGATAACACCACCACCTTGTGTAGAATCAAGTACATACTCAAAACCTTGAGCTCTTGCTACTTTTAAGATAGCTGCTTTGGCTTTTTCAGTAATAGGCTTTAATAAGTCTACTTCTTTCTTTTGCATGTCTTGTTGCGCAGTACCACGATATTGTTGGATGTTTTGCTCCATAGTTTGAACTTCAATCAAACGTTTTTGGTTTTCTTCATCCGTTTTTGTTGGTGCTTCCGCTTCGTATTGCTTCATTTTATTTTGGTATTCAGTTACCATAGCTTTAATATCAGCTTCATACGTTTTGCCCAATTTTTCCATTTCAGATTGTGCTGTTGACATTTCTGGCATAGATTTAATTAAATCTTGGGTATTAATGTGCGCAACTTTGCTTTGAGCTTGTGTAAAACTGGTTGCTCCAATAAATAATGCTGCTGCAAATAAAAGGGTTTTGAATTGTTTCATTTTAAAAATAGTATTAATGTGTGTTATAAATTTAATTATTAATTATCGCCTTCATCCTCGTCTGGCGTGTCTTCATTTGTGTTGTTTCTAGCTTTTTCACGCTCTAAACGTGCTTGTTCTCTTTCGGCTAGAATTCGTTGCTTACGTTCTTCTAATTCTTGTTTTCTGCGCGCACGATCATCTAATTTTTCCTGTCTGCGCTCTTCAGCAATTTGCTCTGGGGTTTTTACCTCTTCAGAGTCTGTATTGTTTTTGTTATTTTCAATAACAGTTGTTTCTTCTACCTCATCTTCGGCTTCATCAGCTTCATTGTCCTGATTACGGCTGTTTAATTTTTCTTCACGCGCTAAATTACGAGCTTCAATAATACTGTCACGACGTTTTTGAGCTGCTAATTTACGTGCTTCACGTTCGTTCATTATTTCGTTTTTGCGTTCGTCAGCAGCTTCTTGTTTTGCTTCTAATTCTTCATCCACTTCAATAACCAGATCTTCATCTTGGGCAGCCTGTTTTTCTGCTCTAGAACCTGCTTGGGTACGTTTAGCACTACGGGTTAAACTTCTAATAACTTGCTCGCTAAAATCATACCGTTTTGCTGAATACAGCATCACTACATCAGCTGATTTATCAAAAACAAAATCATATTTCTTGGCTTCTGCAATATCTTGGACCGCAGAAAAAATTTGATCTTGAATGGGTTGAATGAGTTGCTTTTTCTGAATCATTAAGTCGCCATTTGGACCAAAACGCTTTTGCTGATAATCTAATATTTCTTTTTCTTCAAAAGCAATATCCTCTTCACGCTCGGCAATTAATTCTTTAGTTAAAAGCGCTTTTTCATTGCTTAAATCTTTTCGCTTTTGCGCAATAGTTCCTAATTGTTGTTCAATTTCGCTTTTCCACTTTTGGACTTTTGTTTCCAATTGTGACGTTGCTTGTTGATATTCTGGAACATTTTCAAGAATGTATTCAGTGTCTATGTAGCCAATTCTTACACCACGTTGTGCAAAACTGGACATGCTTAACATGAATACTGTAGCCACTAAAAAAAGAACTTTTAATTTCATCTGTTTCATATTTTATAATTTATAACGTGTAAATTCTAAAACGACAGACTTTTTATATTATTCTATCCTTTTTAAATTACTGTTTTCAAAATTATGAATTTTAATTTGAAAATAATTTAAATCGGGATTTAATTAATTATAAGTGTTATAGAAAATATCGTGCCAAAATTAAAATTGTTGTCCAATAATAAAGTGCGTTTCCCATCCATTAGGTGATGTTTGTCCTGGAAGCGCATCAAATCCATAACCAAAATCAATACCTAATAAACCAAATGCTGGCATGAAAATACGAACACCTGCACCACTAGATCTGTATAAATTGAATGGGTTATAATCCTGAAAATCATTATAGGACACACCTCCTTCAACAAAACCTAAAAGATATATTTTAGCCGTTTGGCTCATACTAATTGGATAACGTAACTCCATAGAGAACTTATTATAAATAGTTCCACCATCGTTGGTAATATTATTTTCGCCATCAATTGGTTGAAGTGATTGGTTTGGATAACCACGTAGCGCAACGGCTTCACGTCCATCTAAACTGTAACTTCCTAAACCATCTCCTCCAAGGAAAAAACGCTCAAAAGGAATTACACCCCTTGCTTGGTTGTAAGCTCCTAAGAACCCGAATTCTACGCCAGATTTTGCGATAAGCTTTCCAAATAGTCTAGTGTACCAATCACCTTTCATTTTTATTTTATAAAATTCTAACCATTTGTATCGTTCTTGATCAATAGCACCTACTTGGTCTAATGCTTGTTGGCGCAAAATTTGGCTTTCTGCTGTTTCTGAAATTTCTAACCATTCGTCACGTTCGACCAAAAGTTGATCATAATCTACACCATTGAACAGTGAGTAGGGTAAAGATAATTTTGCTGAAATACTAAAGTTAGAACCGCCTGTTGGGAACACAGGATCGTTATAAGTGTTGTTCCGACTTAAACCGATTGTGTATGCTAAATTGTTTGAGAACCCATCACCAAAAGTGAATAGTCCCGTATTGTAGTTTTTTAGGTTGTAATGTTGAAAACTTACGGCTTGTGATAATGTGAAATAATCATCTGGTACGCTTAAACGTTTTGCTAATCCTACTGTTACACCAGTAATATTAAAGCGTTTGTCACGATCGGCATTACCTGTTTGTGGGTCATATAAAAATTGTGCCGAGTGCGAAATCGATGTTGAGAATTGAACTGGTTTTTTACCTCCCATCCATGGTTCTGTAAATGAAAAACTATAGGTTTGGTAAAAACGACTGGCTTGTAAACGCAGTGCTAATTTTTGTCCATCACCACGAGGGACTGGTTTGTATGCTTCTAGATTAAATATGTTTTTTAATGAGAAGTTGTTAAATGATAAGCCTAAAGTACCAATAAAACCACCGCCACCATAACCACCTTGTAGCTCTACTTGGCTTGAACCTGTTTCTACAACGCCATATTCCAAATCAATAGTCCCTTCATTTGGATTGGGATTATTAAAGTTGGTGGCAATTTGTTCGGCATCAAAATAACCTAATTGACTTAATTCTCTAATAGTACGAACTACATTGGCTTTACTATATAATTGACCAGGTCTGGTGTGTAATTCACGATATATAACACGGTCATTAGTAACATCATTACCTACAACAGTAACGCTATTGAAATAAACAGGCTTACCTTCTGTAATACGGATCTCCATATCAATTACATTACCCTCTGTGTTAACTTCTACAGGGTTTATCGTAGAGAATAGATAACCGTTATTTTGGTATTGATTGGTAATATCCAACGCATCTGGTTTCGTTTCGTCTGCTATACGCTTTTCTAAAAGGACACCATTATAAATGTCGCCTTTATTAATTCGAAGAATACCTCTTAACTGTTGATCAGTGTATACGGTGTTTCCAATAAAGCTAATATCACCAAAACGATATTGTTCACCTTCTTCTACCCTAATATTTATAGCAACATTTTTCTTGTCAATTCGGGAAATAGAATCTGAAATAACACGAGCATCACGAAAACCATTTTCCTTCAATTTATCGATAACACTTTCTAAATCTTCTTTATAATCTGTTTCAATAAATTTAGATCGTTTAAAAATGCGTAAGAAATTTTTCTGTTTCGTGTTTTTCATGGCTTTTCGTAACTTCGAATCTGGAAGTGCTGAATTCCCTTCAAAATTAATTTCGCTCACTTTTACTTTTTTGCCTTTATCAACATTTAAAACCATGTTTACGCCTGGACGTCCTGTAGAGTCTGGAACTTCAATTGTATTAATATGTACTTTCGTATTGTAGAAGCCTTCTTTTTGGTATTTATTTGTTAGGTAGTTTTTAGTAGTCGTGACCAAGTTTTCCGTAACTTTCACACCATTTTGTAAATTGCTTTCGGTAATAATATCATCTTTTTTAGATTTTTTAATACCTTTTATTTTCAGCTCCTTCAATTCTGGAAGATCAAAAAGACGAATTTCTAAATAAGCAACATCACCTTCTGTTTTAAGAAGGTACATGTTAATGTCTCTAAATAAATTGGATTTCCAAAGCTTTCTAATGGCTTCGCTAATTTTATCACCAGGAATAAGGATTTCTTCCCCTTTTCTAAGCCCCGAATACGTAATAATGGTTTGCGGGCTAAAGTGTGTGTCACCAGAAACTGAAATATCACCAAGGGTATATTTCTTACCGGTTGGTGCTGGTTGTAA
Organism: Bizionia sp. M204; assembly: GCF_023205095.1. Lineage (GTDB taxonomy): Bacteria > Bacteroidota > Bacteroidia > Flavobacteriales > Flavobacteriaceae > Algorimicrobium > Algorimicrobium hallyeonense. Next base: position 3,332,077 of record NZ_CP046242.1, read on the forward strand.
TTCTTGCCCTTGAATGTTTAAACTGCTTACTAAAAGTAAAAAAGTAAATAATAGCCCTATATATGTTTTCAATGATGTGATATTAATGGAGTTGTTCACTTGTTTTCCCAAATCGTCGTTCTCTTTTTTGATATTCAATAATTGCTTCATACAAATTTTGCTTTGTAAAATCTGGCCAAAGCACCTGTGTAAAATATAATTCAGCGTATGCAATTTGCCACAATAGAAAGTTGCTTATGCGCTGCTCACCACTGGTTCTAATTAGTAAATCTACGTCTGGTAAATTTCGCGTGTAAAGATGCTCATTTATAACTGATTCATCAATTTTTTCCGCAGAAATTATATTATTTTTAACTTTAAGACTTATTTCCTTAACGGTATTTAGCAATTCTTCGCGTGAGCCATAACTTAAAGCTAGCGTTAAACACATCCGTTTATTGTTCTTTGTCTTTTCTATAACTTCTAATAATTCTTTATGTGCTTTTTTTGGTAAGGAATCTAAACAACCAATAGCCGCTAAGCGAATGTTGTTTTCCTGAAGTGTTTTTATTTCCTTCTTTAATGAGGATACTAACAGCTTCATAAGTGTTTGCACTTCTAATTTTGGTCGATTCCAGTTTTCTGTTGAAAATGCATAGAGTGTTAAATTTTCTATACCCAATTCAGCCGAAGCTTCTACAATCTCGCGAACAGATTTGGAACCATTTTCATGTCCAATACTGCGCAATAAACCTTTTTGTTTTGCCCAACGGCCATTACCATCCATTATTATGGCTAGGTGCTTGGGTAAATAATCGGTATGTATGGAGTCTTTTAAGTTCACTTTTTTTAAAATACGCAGAAACATGGTTTCTTGCCGAATGTATATGTTAAGGTTAAACCTGTAAACATATACCAATCATTATTATTTGTATTACCAAAGCCTACTGGGGCTTCATTGTCATAATCAGGAACACTTCCATCTATTTCATCTGAAAACGTATAACGTGCACCAATTTCGGCTGCAATAATAAGGTTTCCTAATGCATTAGTTTTAAAGCCTAAAACCATGGGAATTCCATAGGCAAAACTAGAGGTGTTTTCATCTCTTAAAACGCCTTGTCTACTAAAATAAAAATTATCATGATAGGCTACAGAAATTCCTGAATATAAATAAGGAGTTGCTTTAATTCTACCGTCATGCAAGTCCCAATCGAAAAAAGTAAACTCCAATCCAGCAGATGCTTCAATAAGTTGGTTTGTAAAACTGTAATCACGTTGTTGTCGTCTTGGATCGTCTGATTTTGAGTCTTTACCTTCTAACTCGGTATAAATTACCGAAAACCGAAATGCATGACGCGGACTTCTGTTCCATTTGTATAATGCACCAATAGCTGGCTTGTTAGGCGCAATGTACTTAGAGCTGCCAACATCTCCAATAAAATTACTACCACCTAGAAACACACCCAATTCGTGGGTTTGCGATTGGCAGACGTGGTTGCTTAAAATTAGTAATAGTACGATGGTTAAATACCTCATAAACGTTTAAAAGTTTGCAAATATAATAAACTAAGATTAGCCTATAACAATTTGATTCAAAATGTATTTGAATTAAACTGATTTTAAATAAAATTATTGCCTAATTGCGCTTGTCTTCGCCCCAAAGTAGTTTTTTTCGCAAGGTATCCAAAAAGCTTTCTTCTAATAATTCAATCATTTTAATGGTAAAAGGTGCTTTTTTTATCTTGATAATAGTGTCATTAGATAAGGTTGCAATTCTAGAATCTAAGGATACTAAAAAATTGTCTTCACGACCATCTACTTTTAATTGAATTTCAGTAGAATCAGTTATCACCAAAGGCCTCGCGCTTAAATTATGTGGCGCAATGGGTGTAATAACAAAGCTATTTGTATCTGGCGTAATTACGGGGCCACCGCAGCTTAATGAATAACCGGTTGATCCTGTTGGTGTGGAAACAATGAGCCCATCACTCCAATAGGATGTTAGGTATTCATCATTTAATCGTGTTTCCACAGTAATCATGGAAGTCGTGTTTTTCCGGCTAACGGCTATTTCGTTTAGTGCAAAATTAAGTGTGTTAAAATCATCTTTTTTAGGAAATGTTTCAATAGCTAATAAATTACGTTCCGAAAGTTTATAAGCCTTATTAAAAATAGCATCCATAGCAGGAATAATTGCCTGACTTTGTATGGTGGCTAAAAATCCTAATCTACCTGTGTTAACACCAATTATAGGAATATTTAAGTCGTGAACATAGGTAATGGCTCGTAAAATAGTACCATCACCACCAATGCTTATGAGTAAATCAAAACTCGAATCTAAAACGTCAGTAAGCGGAACATCATTGAACGACGATTCTTTTTCTTCTTGAATTTTCTGATTAAACTCTGAAATTAAAAATACACTTGCGGCGTCCTTATTCTTTAGGTAATGCAAAATAATAACAAGTGCTTCTTCCGTGCTGGCGTTAAAAGCTTGACCAAATATAGCTATTTTCATGACCTTATATATTTAGGTATTTATTTAAATAGGCTGATCGGTCTTTTAAACTCTCTAGGTAACTGTCTTCCTCATGTCCAGAAATAACATTATAACTGTAACGCCTAAATGTTTGCATGATATCATTTAATCCCGTGTTTCCAACTTTTAAGGTGATTTGAATCATATCGTTTTCAGTTTTTGAAATAAAAGCACCCAATAATTTTCCGTTGTTGGATTCCACTATCTGGCTTATTTCACTAAAGGAATAATCAACTAAACCTTTTTCAATAATTAAAATACCTCCTGCTTCAGCAAAAAACGGGGTTTCGTTAAATAGACCAATCACATCATTTAACTCATAATATCCTATATAGGAATTAGAGCTGTTCAATATAGGCATGATGTTGGTGCTGTTTTGAGCAAAAGCTTCCAAAACATCTAACCAATTGGTGTTATCTCGAACAAAAAACCCTTCAATAGCGTGCATTTGGTCTGCAATAACCTCATGTTTTTCAAAACAGTACACATCTGTTTCAGACATGCATCCCAAATATAAACCATCAGGTGATTTAATCGGAATATGAGAATAAGTTAACTGATTAAATAGCATTTGTAAATCACCAATTTTATCGGTGCTTACTAATGGCTTTATATCGTTAATAACAAATTCGTTTAAATTCATAGCGTGTTTTTAGGTATTTGCAAATTAATTAAAAAATACTATAATTCCGGTAGTTGAGTTTGTATTTTTGTAAATCAAACGACTAGAATATGACAAAGTTAAGTGTAAATATTAATAAGATAGCAACCTTACGAAATTCTCGAGGTGGCGATTTGCCAAATGTAGTTCAATTTGCTAAAGATGTTCAGCGTTTTGGGGCGGAAGGCGTTACTATTCATCCACGTCCGGATGAACGTCATATTCGCTATCAAGATGCTTACAATTTAAAACCAGAAGTATATGCCGAATACAATATTGAAGGCAAACCGATAGAGAAATTCATGAATATGGTTTTGGAAATTAAACCCACTCAAGTAACCTTGGTTCCGGATGCTGTAAATGCTATTACTAGTAATGCGGGTTGGGATACTTTAAAACATAAGGCCTTTTTAGTAGAGGTAATTCAGGAATTTAAAAACCATGGGATTCGTACGTCTATATTTGTAGATCCAGTTTTAAAACAAATTGAAGGTGCCAAGGCTACAGGAACAGATAGAATTGAATTATATACGGAGGCTTTTGCGCACCAATTTAGTTTGGGTAATAAAAAAGCTATTTTGCCCTATACCGAATGTGCTGTTTTAGCGGATAGCTTGGATTTAGGCATAAATGCAGGACACGATTTATCTTTAGATAATATTCAGTTTTTTAAAGAAAACATCCCTAATTTGTTGGAGGTTTCCATTGGTCATGCGTTGATTTCAGAAAGTTTATATTTGGGTGTAGAAAACGTCATTCAAATGTATTTACACCGACTGAAATAAATTCTCAAGAAACGTTTAAGTTAATAGATTAAGCAAATTTCAAATTCGTGAAAGACAATAAAAAATTATATTCCAATATATTAGGTGAAGGCAAACCATTTATTATTCTCCATGGCTTTTTGGGTATGGGTGATAATTGGAAAACTTTGGGTAACCAATTTGCGGAACAAGGCTATCAAGTTCATTTGGTAGATCAACGAAACCATGGTAGAAGTTTTCATGATGCTGATTTTAGTTATGAAACATTATCAGCCGATTTAAAGCATTATTGTGATGCACATCAACTTTCAGACATTGTGCTTTTAGGGCATTCTATGGGTGGAAAAACAGCTATGCTTTTTGCAACCCAGTTTCCTGAGTTGGTTTCTAAATTATTGATAGCGGATATTTCACCGCGTTTTTATCCCGTGCATCATGATGCCATTTTAAATGGGTTAAGTCAGCTAGATTTTTCTACATTAAAAAGTCGTGGCGCTGCCGATAAAAGTTTAGCGAAGTATGTTTCAGACGTTGGAACCCGTATGTTTTTACTTAAAAATTTATACTGGAAAGAAAAAGGACAATTAGCGCTGCGTATGAATTTGGATGTTTTAGCAGACCAAGTTGGTGAAGTAGGGGAACCATTGCCAATTTCTGCTAAATTTGAAGGCGACACCTTGTTTTTACGTGGTGATAAATCTGAATATATCAGTAATCAGGACGAATCTATTATTCACGCCCATTTTCCAAAAGCAGATATTATAACAATTTCAAATGCAGGACATTGGTTACATGCTGAAAATCCTGAAGAATTTTATGATGCTGTGATGGCATTTCTTAAATAAGTTGCATTTTAACAAATCACCAAAAAACACGTACTATGAAATTAATTATCAGAATTTTAATTACAGCCGTAGCAGTTGTATTGTTAGCTAAATTGTTACCAGGTATTGCAGTAGAAAGTTATACAACAGCCATAATTGTAGCAATTGTTTTAGGATTGCTAAATTTAATAGTCAGACCTATTTTAATCTTTTTAACCTTGCCAGCAACTATTATCACTCTGGGTTTATTCCTGTTTGTTATTAACGCTTTAATGATCTTATTAGCCGATAGTTTAATTAATGGATTTACAGTTTCCAGTTTCTGGACCGCTCTATTATTTAGTATTCTATTAACGATTTTACAATCCATATTTTACGGTATTTTAGGTCAAGATAACGAGTAGAAGTGAGTTTTTCTTTAACATTTTAAACGAATTGAAATCCGTTAGTCCCACTGAAAATCAGTACAAATAAACAGGTGAAAGACAATACGTTAAAATACTTTGTTGGAGTGTAAAAAAGTAGTATTTTTGCACTCCAATTTTTATGTCATAATACAATGAATATTACAAGAGAAAATATTGATGCATTAAATGCTGTAGTAAAAGTCGATATCGCTAAAGAAGATTATAGTGGTAAAGTTGAAAAAATATTAACTGATTATCGTAAAACAGCTAACATTCCTGGTTTTAGAAAAGGTCACGTACCAATGGGAATGGTTAAAAAGCAATATGGTAAAGCCGTATTGGTTGATGAAGTTAATAAATTACTTCAAGATGCATTGAATAAATATTTAACAGAAGAAAAATTAGACGTTTTAGGTAATCCATTACCAAAGGCACAAGATAATTTGGATTGGGATGCTGAACTATTATCATTTGAATTCGAATTAGGTTTAGCTCCAGAATTTGAAGTAAACTTATCGCCTAAAAAAGCGATTATCGATTATAATATTACCGCTGGTGATAAAATGATTGATGATCAAATTTTAAATGTGCAAAAGCAATACGGAAAATTAATCGCATCTGATGTGGTTTCTAAAGATTCTGAAATTACAGGTGTTTTCAAAAATGAAGAACGTGAAATAGAAAACACAGTAACATTAACACTCGATAAATTCAAAGGAAAAGCCACCGAAAAGAAATTTATTGGTGCTAAAGTTGGCGATGTTATTACATTAAAAACTAAAGGATTGTATGCAGATGATCACGAATTAATGCATGCATTAAAAGTATCTCATGATGATATTCACGGTTTAGATATTGAAGTAACTTTTACCATTACCGAAATTAATGAGCGTGAGTTAGCTGAATTAAACCAAGAGTTATTTGATAAGTTGTTTGGTGAAGGTGTAGCCACTTCTATTGAAGATGTAAAAGAAAAAATTAAAGAAGATGCTGAAAAGCAATTCAAGCAGCAATCAGAACAAAAATTACTAAATGATGTTACAGAGCATTTAGTAGAAAATACTAAATTCGATTTGCCAGCAACATTCCTACAAAAATGGATGCAAACTGCAGGTGAAAAAGAATTAACAGAAGCTGAGGCGCAAGAAGAATACGCTAAATCTGAAAAAAGCTTGCGTTACCAATTAATTGAAGGTAAATTAATTACTGAAAATAATATTAAAGTAAGCATGGATGATATTAAAGATCATGCCAAGCAAATGATTAAGGCTCAAATGGCGCAATTCGGTCAGATGAATCCTACGGATAAAGAACTAGAAGATATTGCTGCTCGTGTATTATCTAACCAAGATGAAGCACGTCGTATTTCTGAACAAATTATCAGCCAGAAATTATTAGCGCTTTATAAAGAAAAGGCAAACATTAAAACAAAAGATATTACTTACGAAGACTTTGTTAAAGAAGTTTACGGAGACAAATAAGTTGCCAAGTTTTAAAGAATAAATCCTTATATTTAGGCGTTGGAAAAAAGAGCTTCAACGCCTATTTTTTTAAATTATTTTTAATTTAAGAAAATGGGACTATACACTTCCTGCTTTTATACAGGATTTTAACCTATAAAATTTTTAAAAACAATGAATTACGGAAAAGAATTTGAAAAATTCGCTATAAAAGATCAAGGTATTAGTAGTACGTATTACGACAAAATTATTAGTCATATGTACCCAACAAACTTAACACCTAATATTATTGAAGAACGTCAAATGAATATCGCTATTTTTGATGTTTTTTCCCGATTAATGATGGATCGCATCATCTTTTTAGGAACCGCAATTAATGATCAAGTAGCCAATATTATTCAAGCACAATTATTGTTTTTAGAGAGTACTGACTCTTCTAAAGATATACAAATATACATCAATTCACCAGGTGGTGGTGTTTATGCTGGTTTAGGTATTTATGATACTATGCAATTTATTAAGCCAGATGTAGCCACAATTTGTACAGGAATGGCAGCTTCTATGGGAGCGGTTTTATTATGTGCTGGTGAAAAAGGAAAACGTAGTGGTTTAACCCATTCACGTGTCATGATTCACCAACCATTAGGTGGAGCGCAAGGTCAAGCAAGTGATATTGAAATTACAGCGCGTGAGATTTTAACCTTAAAAGAAGAACTATACAAAATTATTAGCAAGCATTCTGGTCAGGATTACGACAAGATTTATCATGATAGTGATCGTGATTACTGGATGAAAGCAGATAAAGCTAAAGAATACGGTATGATTGATGAAGTATTGGTTCGTAGCTAATACCTTATAATACATCTTTCCATAATCCATTTTTTGCAGGATTATGGAGAGAATTTGATAATTGAAATTAATTAATTTATGGCAAAGGAAGAATTAGAATGTTCATTTTGTGGTAGGAAAAAGCCAGAAACAAGTTTATTAATTGCTGGATTGGATGCCCATATCTGCGATCGTTGTATTGAACAAGCGCATGGTATCGTAATTGAAGAATCTAAGCAAACGGATAATAGCGATTTGTCTGCGGAATTAAAACTGCGCAAACCACAAAAAATTAAAACATTCTTAGACGAATATATTATTGGTCAGGATACCACCAAAAAAGTAATGTCTGTTGCGGTTTATAACCACTATAAACGATTGTTACAAGCACCAACGGATGATGATATTGAAATTCAAAAGAGTAATATCATTATGGTTGGGCAAACGGGAACGGGTAAAACCTTAATGGCAAAAACCATTGCAAAAATGTTAAACGTACCATTGGCTATAGTAGATGCTACGGTTTTAACAGAAGCAGGTTATGTGGGTGAAGATGTTGAAAGTATTTTAACACGTTTGTTACAGGCTGCCGATTACAACTTAGAAAAGGCAGAAAAAGGAATTGTTTTTATTGATGAAATAGATAAAATTGCGCGTAAAAGTGATAATCCATCTATAACGCGTGATGTTTCAGGTGAAGGTGTGCAACAAGCGCTTTTAAAATTATTAGAAGGTACCGTTGTTAATGTACCGCCTAAAGGCGGGCGTAAACATCCAGACCAAAAGTTCATTGAAGTTAATACTGAAAATATTTTATTTATTGCAGGAGGTGCTTTTGATGGTATTGATAAAGTTATTTCTAAACGTTTAAATATGCAAGCCGTTGGTTACAGCGCGTCCATGTCTGATGAACGTGTAGACCATAACCACTTATTGCAATATATTATTCCAAAGGATTTAAAAGACTTTGGGTTAATTCCTGAAATTATTGGTCGTTTACCCGTTTTAACATACATGGATCCATTGGATGCTAAAACGCTTCGGGCTATTTTAACCGAACCTAAAAATGCCATTATTAAGCAATATAAAAAGTTGTTTAGTATGGATGATATTGAGTTTCATATTACGGATGGTGCTCTAGATTTTATTGTTGAAAAAGCCATAGAATACAAATTAGGCGCGCGTGGATTACGTTCCTTGTGTGAGGAAATCCTAACAGATGCTATGTTTGAAATGCCAGGAACGGATGAAAAAGAATTGAAAGTCACCAAAGCCTACGCCGAAGATAAAATAAGCAAAACAACTATCAAGAAATTGAAGGCGGTTTCGTAATTAATTCGAAACCCAATACAAAAAAAAACCACGCAAATTGCGTGGTTTTTTTTTTTTGGTTGTTTTTGGATTACAATTAATAATTTGGCATTATGTGCAAATCATTGTGTGATTAATAGCTCTGTAAAACTAGTGCTTTTTCTGTAAGAAAATCTAGACAGGCTTCATTTTTAGATAAACCAACTGCTAAATTCGTTAATCGTATTTTTTTTGCAATTAATTGGGATAAAAAGTATTACCTGTTTAATTCTAAAAGCGCATCTAAGTAGTCTCTAGTATTAGATAATCTGGGTACCTTATGTTGTCCTCCTAATTTGTCATTGGCCTTTAGCCAGTCGTAAAATAGGCGTTCACGTGCTATGTGGATCGTTGGTTTATTAAGCGTCATGTTATTATAACGCTTGGCTTCATAATCGGAGTTTAAAGATTTTAAAGCATTATCAAATAACTCATTAAAATAATGAATGTTTTCGGGTGGTGTTTTAAATTCAATAATCCATTCGTGTGCGCCTTTTTCTTTACCATCCATAAAAATTGGAGCAGCTGTATAATCTACTATTTCAGATTTTGTTTTTTTGCAGACCTTTTTTAAAGCATCTTCGGCGTTTTCAATAATTAATTCTTCACCAAAAGCATTTATATGGTGTTTGGTTCTCCCAGAAACTTTTATGCGATATGGGTTAATGGACGTAAACCGAATGGTATCGCCAATTTTGTATCGCCAAAGTCCCGCGTTGGTAGTAATAATTACAGCATAATTTTTATCAATTTCCACCTGACTTAATGGAATTATTTTTTCGTCTTTAGTGCCGTAGGTATCCATCGGAATAAATTCATAAAAGATGCCATAATCCAACATTAATAGTAATTCGCTAGACTTGTTTTGATCTTGAATGGCAAAAAATCCTTCCGAAGCATTGTAAATTTCATAATAGCGAAAATCTGTCTTTGGTAAAATTTTCTTGTATTGATCCACATAAGGCAAGAAGCTAACACCTCCATGAAAATAAACTTCTAAATTGGGCCAAATATCATGCAGATTGTCTTTGCCAGTTGTTTCTAAAACATTGTTTAATAAAACCAACATCCAAGATGGTACGCCAGCCAAACTGGTCACATTTTCCTGTATGGTTTCATTAACAATGGCCTGCATTTTTTCTTCCCAATTGTTCATCAAAGACACCTTGTTACTAGGTGTGCTGCTAAATTCTGCCCAGAATGGCATATTGTCAATTAATATAGCCGACAAATCACCAAAAACGGTTCCGTTTTCTTTGTACAGTTCTTTACTACCTCCTAAACGTAAACTTTTTCCCGTAAATAATTGTGCGTTTTCATTATTGTTTAAATACATGCACAATAAATCCTTGCTCGCTGCATAATGACAGTTTTCCAAGGCATCTTCACTCACAGGAATAAATTTACTTTTTGCATTGGTTGTTCCACTGGATTTAGCAAACCATTTAATAGGTTGTGGCCAAAAAATATTGTTCTCACCTAAACGAGACCGTTCAATCATGGGTTGGTATTCCTCATAGGAAGAAATTGGAACACGGTCTGCAAATGTTTGATAGCTCTTTATAGAGTCAAAACCATGTGTTCTACCAAATTCTGTATCCTTTGCCTTATATAGTAATTGCATAAGTAGTTCTTCTTGAACCTCATTTGGGTATTTTAAAAACAATTCAATTTGATGAAATCGCTTTTTTAAAAACCAAGAAGCAATAGAATTTACAATAGGAATTGGCATATTTGCAGTATATTTAATGAACTAAAAATAATACTTTTTTTTATGACCTACCAAGGTGTTTTAACAAAAATGACAACGGAGTTTACCGAACCAATTCAATACTACCTCATTTTTGAAAACGACTTCATCCATATCAATCAGTTGTTAGATAAAACGATTCAGTTGGAGTTTGTTGGTTATCAATGTTTAAGTTGCGGTTTAAATAAGCCAATTTATAGACAAGGGTTTTGTAAAAGCTGTTTTTTTGATATACCTCAAGCAGCCGATTGGATTATAAAACCTGAATTAAGCAAAGCACATTTAGATCAGGAAGAACGCGATTTAGATTATGAAAAACGCGTACAATTACAACCACATATTGTGTATTTAGCCAACTCTAGTAATGTAAAAGTTGGTGTTACACGTAAAAGTCAGGTGCCAACCCGATGGATAGACCAAGGCGCACACGAGGCTATTGAAATTGTTGAGGTGCCAAATAGGTATTTAGCAGGAATTACAGAAGTAGCTTTAAAAGATTTTGTTGCCGATAAAACCAATTGGCGCAACATGCTTAAAAACGATGTGAAAGATGAAAATTTAGTGGACTGGCGTGATAAATTGAAAGCCTATATTCCAGATGAAGCTAAAGAATATTACATAGCTAATAACGCCGAAACGCACATTACCTTTCCGGTGCATCAATATCCAGTAAAACCAAAAAGTTTAAATATTGTGAAAAGTGAATCCTACTCTGGGAAACTAGTAGGCGTAAAAGGACAGTATCTTATTTTTGAAGATAATACGGTTTTCAATATCCGATCCAATGAAGGGTTGGTTGTTAAACTTTCTGTGGCATAAAAAAAAGCACGCATAAAAAATGCGTGCTTTTTTATATATCTAAAAAAGACAATTAAATATCTTCTTGATCTCTTAAGTTTTGGATGTATTCAGCTTTCTGAATCTCACGTCTTCTTTTTACTGAAGGCTTTGTAAAGTATTGCTTCTCTCTTAAGTTCTGCATTACTTTTACATTTCTATGCTTACGCTTGTAACGCTTTAAAGCACGTTCTATATTTTCTCCTTCTTTAATTTCGATTCGTAACATATTATTTTTCTTAAATTTAATGGGTGCTAAGGTAATCCTTTTATTGCAATTTTTAGAATGTTTTCTAAAATTTAATTAAAAGGCAATTTTTCTCCTAAAACCCTTTAGTTTATACTGTCTTTTTTCTTCTTATTCTTGTTCAATAAACCACCCAAAATATTCTTAATAGCGGTTTCGGTTGATGGTGTGTTTGTATTCGTGGAATCTGATTGAACAGCTGTACTGTCCTTTGGTGTTGCACTAGAACTTGATGTGTTACCACTTGCTAACCCACTTAAAAGATCTTTGATGGCACCGGTGCCTTGATTAATTAATTTTTTCTTTTCAATTTCAATTAATTGCTGTGTTAGCTTGGTGACACTGGATGATAAATCAGTCGAAATTTTAGGGTTTTTAAAAGTTCCTTTCATATTAGCTGTTACAGGAATGCTAATTTTGTTGACTTCGGGATCGTTAATTTTTCCGATTAAGCGATTAATATCACTTCCTAAATATTTTGCAGGTACATCAAACGCCAAATCGTAATTCATGGTTTGATCAAATCCATGACTTCCACCAATGGCAATATCAATATCCTTATATTTTAGCATAAAAGGCTTAATATTTACTTGACCATCATCAAACGTTAAATTCGTTTTTAAATCATTTAAATCTAATTTATCAAAATCTATAAAATTCAATTGATTATCTAAAGCATTTAATAAGGGACTGCTTTCAATATTTGTTTTTGTCGCTAATAATTCCGCAAAAGCATTACCCGTAACTGAACTTAAAATAGGTGAAAACGAGCTATCTAAATTACCATTTAATACAATATTTGTATTTAATTTTCCTTCAAAAATCTTGGCAATTGGTGCCAATGCTTTTAATAAATCTAATGTGTTGAAGGACTCCGTAATATCAAATGCATTAGCATTCAATTTTAAATTAAAATTGGGTGTATCTTTTTGGGTGTTAACATCTCCTGAAACGGCTAAAGTACCATCAAATAAATTGGTTGTTAAATTATTTAATGTAGCTACTTGATCCTTAATTGCTAGTTTTCCTTTGGTGTTTTTCAGCGTAAGATTGTCATAAATTACAGTATTAACATCAGCATTAATGGTGCAATCTAAAAATGCTGGAATTTTAAGAGGAACGCTAGCATCTGTTGTTTTTTTAGTTTCACCTTCCACTTCACCGTCATCAGCCACCATAAAGTCGCTTATATTAAAGGTGTTTGATGTCATATTAAAGTTTCCTTGTAGTTTTTTGTCACTTAACAGATAGCCTAATAAATTGGTAATTGTTCCCGTAGCATTTATATCACTTTGACCAGATTTAGCCTCAAATTTATTCAGCACTACAAGGCCTGTTTGAAAGGTTAAATCTGCATTTGAAATATTAATAGGATTTACAATATCTTCAGAAGCATATACAAAGTCACTAACCTGAACGCTACCATTACTTTTTATGCGTTGATAGGCGTTGGTTTCAATGGCGTTCATATCAAAAGCCGTATTAATCTTGGCTTTTAAAATCCCGCTTAATTCATTGTCCAATTCAATGGGATAGGCTTTAGTAATATTGGCCAGATTTAAAATACCATCAATATAGGCGCTCACCGTCATGTTTTCGGTTAAATTTCGTAGCGTACCAGATGCATTAAATTGGTCATTATCTATTTTAAAATTTAAGGTGCTAATGTCTACGTATGTGTCTTCAGATTTTCCTGTGGTATTTTTAATGCTGGTGTTAATATTAATATTATCAACACGTTTTGGTAGTTCCGGATATTTAAATGACGCATTATTGGATAGGATATTTATGTCCATTTGCGGAACCGTTTCTTCAGAAATCAACCCGTTTATACGACCGGTTAATTTAAAATTACCAGTTGTTTCTACATTGGCAATGTCTTTGGAATATGTTTTAGGAATAACGGCTAAAAATTCTTTAAAATCAGAGCCTGGATTTTCAAAAGTAATGTCTAATTCTTGACCGTCTTCTAATTGTTTGAAGTAACCTTGAAACTCCAAAGGCAATTCATTTATATAAGCTTTATTCTCCTTAAATGTGTATGTGTTGTTCGGTAAATCCAAACCAATTATAGCGTCTAATTTTAAGGTGTTATTACTTAAATATTCGGTGCTATCCATGTTTAGCGTAACTCGAGCTGACGTTTTTGTATCTAATTCCGAAACATTTCCCGAAAATGTACCTTGTCCAGAATGATTTAATTCTGTAATATAAAAAATGGTGTTGGCTCCTTCGTCTATATAAGTTAATGCACTATCGTCAATACTATAATCTTGCACATCTAATGTAAAACTGTTACTGGGCTCTACATCTGCTTGTTTACTATCAGACTCCTTCACAATATCGTAGTTGGTTTGCCCTATTTTATTCGTTTTTAGGACAATTAAAGCTTCATCAATATTAAATTTATTGATAACTACAGGTCCATCGCTTGGTTTTTTGAAAAGCTCCTTAATGGACATGGTTAATGATATCGATTTGATAGACGCTAATTTTTCATCTTTAAAAGGTGCGAAATTGGTAATTTCTAAATCGCTAACATCTACTTGAGCTTGTGGAAAACTTCTAATAAAGCTTAAATTAATATCGCTAAACTCTACGTTGGCATTCACATTGTTATTAATGGTGTTCTTAACAATGTCCTTAATTTTTCCTTGGAAAACAAAAGGTATAGCTATCAGTAATAGAATTATAACGAGTAGTGTAATTCCAATAATTTTGAAAACTTTTTTCATAAAAATTTTTAAGTGATGGGTTTGTAAGGATATACGTATAAATTATATGAAAGGTTGCTGAAAACCAAAAGTTTAATATAATTTTAATACTTATAGTGGCTTTTTTGCTGGCCTTGAAAAATAATTCATGCTAGGACAAAGATACATCCAAATTTAAATAGAACATATTCCTATTGCTATATAAATTGACGCAATACATATTAAAATTGACATGGTGAAGCGAGTTTAGAGACGTAAAAATTTACAGTCCTCATCTAATCTTTTAACATCAGGAATTTTTGTGAATAAAAAGGTGTGGCAATTTTAAACTTTTAGAATTTCTTTTAGTTATTTTGGCATCTATTATGACCCAACCAAACACCGTTTACATATCATTAGGAAGTAATCAAGGCGACCGTTTAAAGCACTTGCAAGACGCAGTAGATGTAATTTACAAACGTGTGGGTAAGGTGCAGATGATTGCTAAAGTTTATAATACACCTGCTTTAGGTTTTGAAGGCCCTGATTTTTTAAATACCTGTATCATTGTTAAAACGGATTATTCGGTTGAAACGGTTTTGGAAGATTTACAACGGATAGAAACAGAAATGGGACGCGTTCGAACAGAAAACGCAGCCTATGAATCCCGAAGTATTGATTTGGATATCTTGCTTTATAACGACGCCATAATTCATACCCCAACTTTAATGGTTCCGCATCCACAAATGGCTAACAGACGTTTTGTATTGCAACCATTGCATGATATTGCCTTAAAAGAAAAACACCCAACCTTACATAAAACCATTGCTGAACTATTGGAGATTTGCGAAGATAAAAGTACGATAGAACCTATTAATATCTGGTTAAAAAACCCGAGTAAAAAATATAACCTTTCCAACTATAATTACATTGCTATTGAAGGAAATATAGGTGCTGGAAAAACGAGTTTGGCCACGATGATTTCAACTGATTTTAATGCGAAATTGGTTTTGGAGCGTTTTGCCGATAATCCGTTTTTGCCCAAGTTTTATGAAGATGCTAAACGGTATGCATTTACGTTAGAAATGAGTTTCCTAGCCGATAGATATCAGCAAATTAGTGACGACTTATCGCAATTAGATTTATTTAAAGATTTTATAGTTAGCGATTATGATATTTATAAATCCTTGATTTTTTCGAAAATCACCCTTCCAGAAGATGAATTCAAGCTATATAGACGTTTGTTTTATTTAATGTATAAAGATATTGCCAAACCTGAATTGTATATTTATCTCTATCAAAATACACAGCGACTTCAAGAAAACATCAGAAAGCGTGGACGTGATTATGAGCAAAATATTCAGGATGATTATCTGGAGAAAATTAATGCAGGCTATTTAAATTTCTTAAAAAATCAAGAAGAATTGAATGTGAAGATTATTGATATTTCCAATCGGGATTTTGTAAATAGTCGTGAGGATTATTTATGGATTTTGAATGAAATTGCTTCCGTGGTGCCGAAAGTAGACTAATAGCTTCTGTATAAAGTGTGGTTATCTTAAAAGAGATTCTGCGCTACGCTCTGAATGACATTTTGATGAGTAATATGAACTATGTCATGCGGAAAAACCTATGAATGAAACAACTTTTTTCTATAATAATGAGATTTTCCATTGCGCTCTGAATGACACGATTATATCATGAAGTAACACGCTAAACGCTAAAAAAATGGACTACCAAAAAGTAACAACCAAAGATATATTAATTATTGGTAATAAATCCGAATTGTCTTTCTTGACCAATGTCGAAGGAACAGGGAGTTTAGCAAGACAATTTATGCCGCGATTACAGGAAATTACCAATCGGGTTGGAACCTATAGTTTTTCTATTCAGAAGTATAATACCTTCGATATAAAAACCATGACGCCCGAAACCCGTTTTGAAAAGTGGATAGGTGTTGCCGTATCAGACCTAAATTCAATTCCAGAAAATATGGAATCGTTAATTATTCCAGGAGGCGATTTTTTGGTGTTTCCATTTCAAGGTTCTGTGTCCAATTTTATAGAATTTTGGCAACAACTCCATAACGAATGGTTGCCAAATTCAATATATCAATTAGATAACAGACCACATTTTGAAAAACTTCCAGCTGGTTATAATCCAATGCGTGTTGACAACCAAGAGGAAATTTGGATACCTATTAAATAAGATGTTTTAGCATCCATCAGCCAAGCCAAACGACAACACAAGCACATCTTCCATGATTTCATTATTAGCATTTTTGGCAGGAATCCAACTTCCAGGAATTTGCTTTACCAGTTCTATAAGGTTGGTGTCTATTTCAGGGTAATTGGTGGTTCTATCAAGCGTTATATTAGTAATGGTGCCATTTTTAGTAATGGTAAAGGATACTTTTACAGCCTGGATTTTTTTTGCATCTATAAAATATGTGTTTTCTAGTTTGTTGGCTTCAATATAGGTCATTAATGCTTTATAGCCATCTGCATATGTTGCTTTAGTCTCTGGAACAACGGTGTAATGTGGTCCAAAATGAGGCGCTTCATTTTCGTAAATCATCGCGTTTGCTTTGATGTAGTTCACACGAAATAAAAAGTGTTCTGAATAATCCATAGATTTTAGTAAATCCTTTTGAGAGTCACTCAATGCTTCCGAATCTCCATAGGCACGAATCTCCGTTTGCCTATCATTTTTAATTAGGATAACTTCTGTACTATTTATATGTGCTATGTTTCGTGAATCTTTCTCTGGAATGAAATCATGAATGGTGGTTGCCTTGGTCATGTTACTTTTTGTAATGGATTCAAAACGACTATCAATATTATATGCAAACACTAATGGTTTATTAGCGTCACGCTTTAAAGCAGGTTCCGTTTCTGGAATTTCTTCTTGTACAGATTCCTTGACGGTTTCATGTATAGCAACAAGATCGGTTTGGTCTAATGTGTCTTGATTCCAATTTATAAAACTAAAAGCTCCAAGACTTAAAAGGACTAAAGCAATACTGAATAGGGGGAGACGTTTTTTCATGATTTATTTAATTTGTTTTCCAAATGTAGATCATGACCAAGCTTTATCACGAATTATAAATGTAAAAAAAGTGTCAAATTTGTGTGAATTGGTTGTAGTTATTAAGCTTAAAAGAAGTCTCTATCCTTTATTGGTGTAATCAGAAATCGTTAAAATGTATAATATGTTTTAAGAGATAAATATCGTTTGCAATAAAAGTTAAATGCACTTATTTAAGCCAACCCTTCTTTTTAGCTTTCCTACTATATACATAAAGAAAACCAGCAACTAAAATTACCAGTAAGGGAATAATAATAGAAAATACAATGGATTGTTTTTTAATATCAAAAACCAATAACCAATACAATTCTATAGAAATCAAGGTAACTAATGCTATAGCAAAAAATGTAACTGCAATTTTTTTTCTCATAAAAAGCATAAAGCTTCCTAGCATTTCAGAAAACAGTGCAATTAAAAACACAATGCCATACCAAAACGGTAATGATTGGATTCTTTCAAATTCTTCAATCGTAGAATTTTCCTGTAGGAAATCTAATTCAATGGAACTAAAATAAATCTCAAGGAGGTTCCATACAATAGAAAAAATAGCGACTACCCAAAAGGAAGTTGGTGGTTTAACGTTTTTTATCATAACCTACAATTATAATTCTGTAAGTAAGATAGGGAATTATGTTGTGTTTTGTTAGTATTACGTCAGATTCTAAATATAAAAAAGAAATATTTATAGCTGTGACATAGGTTTCAGTGGCTGGTTTTTTACTAAAAAAAGGCCAAGCGCTAATATTTTGTTCTATTATAAGTGTTTACTAAACAATAGCAGATGTTTGAATTCAAATAAATTGTTTTTGAAACTGCTTATTTAATATTTTTTCATTTTACTAAACACATCCCATATAACCAAACCACAACTCACAGAAATATTTAAGGAGTGCTTGGTGCCAAATTGTGGAATTTCTAAAACCACATCACTCGCATTTACCACTTGCTGCGCAACACCTTTTACTTCATTGCCAAAAACGAGTGCATATCTGGTGTCGGGTTTCGGGTTGAAATTGTGCAACATGGTGGCATTTTCAGCTTGTTCAATGGCGCAGATTTGCACATTTTCATTTTGCAATTTGGAAATCACATCTAGCGTGTTTTCGGCATATTCCCAAGCAACCGTATCGGTACTTCCTAAAGCGGTTTTATGAATATCTTTATGTGGTGGTTGTGCGGTAATGCCACACAAGTAAATTTTTTCAATTAGAAAGGCATCAGCAGTTCTAAAAACAGAACCTATATTATTCAGACTTCTAATATTATCTAAAATAATAATAATAGGTGTTTTTTTGGTGTCTTTAAATTCGTCAACACTCAATCGGTCTAACTCGCTATTTTTTAACTTTCGCATATTTTATTTTGTGATAATTGTAAATAACTTATAGAAACTTGGCTTTAAAAACCTTAAATAAATAAGTACTTTAGCAATCCTATAACTTGGGCAAAAGTAACACATAAAAATTAGTTAAACGTTGGCAAAAAAAGCAAAAAAGGAAACACCGTTAATGAAACAGTATAATGCTATCAAGGTGAAATATCCTGATGCTTTATTATTATTTCGTGTGGGCGATTTTTATGAAACCTTTGGAGAGGATGCCATTAAAACGGCTGGGATTCTCGGGATCATACTAACCAAACGTGGTGCAGGAAGCGAAAGCGAAATAGAATTAGCCGGCTTTCCACACCATTCCTTAAACACCTATTTACCTAAACTGGTAAAAGCTGGCGAGCGTGTGGCTATTTGTGATCAGCTTGAAGACCCAAAACTCACCAAAAATATTGTAAAACGTGGTGTTACAGAATTGGTAACGCCAGGTGTAGCTTTAAATGATGAGGTGCTAAAATCCAAATCCAATAACTTTTTATGTTCCGTGTATTTTGGGAAACTACATATTGGTATTTCGTTTTTAGATATTTCTACAGGCGAATTTTTAACCTCTCAAGGAAATGCCGAGTATATTGATAAATTACTTCAGAATTTTAATCCAAGTGAAATATTAGTTTCTAAACAAAAGCGCATGCTTTTTAATGACACTTTTGGTCCTGATTTTCATACGTATTATCTAGAGGATTGGGTATATCAAACCGATTATACTCATGAAACACTTATAAAACATTTCGATACTAAAACGTTAAAAGGTTTTGGTATAGAAGATTTAAATGAAGGGATTATTGCTTCGGGTGCCATTTTGCATTACCTAGCCGAAACCCAACACAATAAATTACAACACATAACGGCTATTAGTAGGATTGCCGAAAATGATTATGTGTGGATGGACCGGTTTACCATGAGAAATCTGGAGCTATATCATTCTACCAACACTAATGCGGTTACGTTATTGCAGGTTATTGATAAAACCATTTCCCCAATGGGAGGACGGTTATTAAAACGCTGGTTAGCATTGCCATTAAAGGATGTGGCTAAAATTAAGCAACGTCATGAGGTGGTTGATTTTTTGAGTAACAATAAACCCATTCTACATAAAATACAAAACCATATCAAGCAAATTGGCGATTTAGAACGACTGATTTCAAAAATTGCGACAAGTAAAGTAAATCCTCGAGAGGTTATTCAACTTAAAAATTCTTTAGAAGCTATTGTGCCAATTAAAGAAATAGCGTCAAGTTGTAATAATGATGCTTTGAAAGTCATTGGAGATACACTTCAAAGTTGTGAGGTGTTGCGCCATAAAATTTCCGAAACCTTAAATGAAGATGCACCTGTAAATGTGCTAAAAGGTTTTACTATTGCCAACGGTTTTTCGGAAGAGTTGGATGAGCTTCGTGGTTTGTCTAAATCAGGGAAGAGTTATTTAGATAACATGCTAAAACGTGAAAGTGAACGTACTGGAATTACCTCACTTAAAATAGCATCTAATAACGTGTTTGGTTACTATATTGAAGTCCGTAATACACATAAAGACAAAGTTCCTGAAGAATGGATTCGGAAACAAACATTAGTAAATGCGGAGCGTTATATAACCGAAGAACTCAAAGAATACGAAAGTAAAATTTTAGGGGCGGAAGAACGAATTTTAGCCATTGAGCAACAGCTGTTTGCCGATTTAATCCAATGGATGACACAGTATATTAAACCGGTTCAACAGAATGCCTTTTTAATTGGACAGTTAGATTGTCTTTGTGGTTTTGCACAACTGGCAATGGATAATGATTATGTGTATCCTGTAATTGATGATTCTTTCGAATTAGAAATAAAAGACGGTCGTCATCCAGTCATTGAAAAACAACTACCACCAAGTGAAGCCTATATTGCTAACGATGTGTATTTGGATCGTGATAAGCAACAAATGATTATGATTACAGGACCCAATATGTCTGGTAAATCGGCAATTTTACGTCAAACGGCACTTATTGTTTTGTTAGCACAAACGGGAAGTTTTGTTCCAGCAAAAGCGGCCAGAATTGGTTTAGTGGATAAGATTTTTACGCGTGTTGGCGCTTCAGATAATATTTCTATGGGTGAATCAACCTTTATGGTTGAAATGAATGAGACAGCTTCCATTTTAAATAACCTATCAGAACGTAGTTTGGTGTTGTTAGATGAAATTGGTCGAGGCACGAGCACCTATGATGGCATTTCCATAGCTTGGGCCATTAGTGAATACCTGCATGAACATCCTGCGAAAGCAAAAACCTTATTCGCAACGCATTATCATGAGTTAAATGAAATGACTGAAACATTTGAAAGGATTAAGAATTATAATGTTTCGGTAAAAGAATTGAAAGACAATGTTTTGTTTTTACGAAAACTGGTTCCAGGAGGTAGTGAGCATAGTTTTGGAATTCATGTAGCAAAAATGGCAGGGATGCCACAACAAGTTTTACATCGAGCAAATAAGATCTTAAAGAAGCTTGAAAAATCACATTCTAGCGAAGAATTGACAGATAAAGTGAAAAGTTTGAAAGATGATGAGATGCAATTGAGTTTTTTCAATTTAGACGATCCCTTATTAGAAAATATCAAAGAAGAAATTTTACATATTGATATTGACACACTTACGCCTGTAGAAGCGCTCATGAAACTGAACGAAATTAAGCGCATGTTGCTCAAGAAAAAGCAGGCTTAAAATAAATTGCATTATTTTTCAAAAAAGGCTTTGCAATTCATATAAATATTTTAAATTTGCAACCGCAATAAGCAATATTGCACGCTTACTTCATGTAGGCACGTTCATTAAAAAATTTGCGAAAGTAGCTCAGGGGTAGAGCATCACCTTGCCAAGGTGGAGGTCGCGGGTTCAAATCCCGTCTTTCGCTCTGAAAACTTTTTTAAAGATAAATTCCAATGCTGAAGTGGTGGAATTGGTAGACACGTTGGACTTAAAATCCAATGTCCATTAGGACGTACGGGTTCAAGTCCCGTCTTCAGTACAGATGAAAAGCCGAAACGAAAGTTTCGGCTTTTTTGTTTTAAAAATTTGCGAAAGCACGCTTTCAAGCATATTTTAAAACAAAAAAGAGCAATCCACACTTTTGGATTGGTTTTTCTCAAGATGTTGATATTGGGACTCGATGCAGTCAATTCCTAGTATTTTAAGTAGTATAATCCATTTTTGCATGGCAGGATCAATTTAAAGATATTAAGGTTCCTTGATTTCTTCAATAATAGAAACTTCCGAAGATGTTAACTTTCTATCTGCTAAAGTTTCAAATAAACTTATTAAGGTTTCTATATTTTTTAAGGGTACAATTTCAGTTTTGAAATCTATTTGTATCAATAGCATTTTTAGGCTTTTTACAGCTTCTAATTTATCCTGATGTATTACAGAAGCATTTACAATACTATACTCTATTATTAATAATTTTTCTTTTACATTCATTGGTTTCTCAAATAAAGTGCATTTATTATTTTGTTAATACGAAGATTAAATTCTAAAGTACTTATCATACCACTGTGTTCTTCGTCATTCAATAAGCTCAATGCTTGTAAGGCTTGTTCAATTGAAATTCTTGCCCTTGATTTAGTTTTAGATATTCTGTCTGTATGAACTACTTTTATCTTTCATGTATAGATAATTTGTGGAGGGCAAAGATATTTGCTGCCTGTAACATCTTTTATGACAGGCCATGTCACCCATAAAAAAAAGGTTTATATTTGAGTGTCAACAAGATACATTTACATGAAAAAGTATACTTCTTTAGGGATGTTTTTAATAGATTTCAGAGCGCATAAAAACATGTCTCAAGCTGATTTCGCTGCGAAATTAGAAGTAGATATTCGGACAATAATCAGGTGGGAGAAAAATCAAACTATACTAAAACCAGAAGAAGAAGAGGCTTTAGTTGATATTGCATTTGTTCCATATCAGGTTATACGGAATTTAAATGCACCCGTAGCTATACATACATTCTATGATTTTACGTTGCGAAAATATTCCTTAAGTTTAATGTCCAATGATATTCCCGAAGCGAATTGGTTGAAGGATAAAATAAGTATGTCTACAGACCGATTACGGACTATACAGTATGATTCTGATATTAAAAATGCGCTTCAGTGTATCTGCTTACAGCCCCATATTAAAAAACCAATAGGAATAGATGTTATTAAAAAAGCAGTAAGATTACTGCCAGAACTTAACTTAATAATTTTTGACAACTCCAATTATTACTCGGGGCACAGTGTTTTTCTGCCTTTAAGCATGGAATGTTATAATCGTTTAAAGAAAAGAGAAATTAGGGAGGAAGCAATCACGGTAAATGATTTGGTTGATTATAAGCAACTGAATAATCCCGTGTTTTATGCCTATGATATAAATAGCGACTGTAATGAAAACATCTTTTATATTGCGAGTAAGCTTATGCGGTTTTTCATGCATATAAAACGCGCGTATTTATATGGCGCTTTTATTTCACGACTTGATAGCTATTCTTTAAACACCCAAATGGGAATCCGTATTGTTTAGCAGGATGATGAGCAACAGCTTCCAGACGGATCAACCTATTTGCCGCGTTTTTATGAAGGTAGTTTTGCTGAATTTCTAAATACCAAATTTTAGAGTTTTATATTCTCATAAAACGTCAACTTATTATGAAGCGCTTTTACATCTTTTTGCAAGCGTTCTACTTTGTTTAATAAGTTTGAAATAGCGTGAATGCCTTCAATATTAATATCTAATTCAAAATGAAATCGAATTAATTTTTCAATTGTTTGTATTTCGGTAACGTAAATGCAAGGTGTGTTATTTTCAGTAGCAATTTCAACTAATTCATATTCGTTTAAGGCTATAATAAACTGTTCGGGAATGTTATAATGCTGACAGAATTCAGTGATCGTAATAACGTTTTTTGTTTCCATGGTTATCGTAATTTAGATAATTCAGTAAATAATGCTTTCTCTTTTTCTGTAAGATTGGTAGGAGTTTTTATGTTGTAAGTAATAAATAAATCGCCAAATGCATCTGCTTTTTTGTAAACAGGAAATCCTTTTCCTTTCAGTTTCACGCGTGTGCCGTTTTGAGTTTCCGGTTTCACGGTTAATTTTGCTTTGCCATCAAAAGTATCCACTGTTATATTTCCACCTAAAAGAGCCGTGTATAAATCTAAATCTACTGTCTTGTACAGGTTAGCTTTATCGCGCTGAAACTTTGTGTTGTTATTGATAGTGAAAGTTATATACAAATCCCCTTTCGGGCCATTATTTGCACCTGGACCGCCATGGCCTGAAATTTTTATAACTTGACCGTTTTCAATACCAGCGGGAATAGTAATACGAATGTTTTTTCCGTTTACGGTTAATGTGCGCTTATGACTGGTATAAACGTCCTTTAAATCCAAATGCAATTCGGCATTATAATCTTGGCCTCTAAAACCGGCTTGGCTTCGTGAGCCTCTAGAAGCACCGCCAAACATAGATTCGAAAAAGTCAGAGAAATCACCTTCGTTAAATTGACTAGAACTTGAATACTGTTGATACTGGCTTCTGTTTTGGTTTTGTTGTTGTCTGGCTTGGTTGTAAGCATCGGCATGTTGCCAGTCCTTACCATGTTCATCGTATTTTTTACGATTTTCAGGATGACTTAATACCTCATTGGCCTCATTTATTTCCTTAAATTTCTTTTCGGCTTCCGCATCACCTGGATTTAAATCTGGATGGTATTTTCGCGCCAATTTCCGATATGCTTTTTTAATGGCTTGCTCGGTAGCATTCTTTGGAACACCTAAAACCTTGTAATAATCTATAAAAGGCATATTTTTATATTTTAGTTATAATTTAATAATTTTTTTCTGATTTCTGAAGGGTGATACAGGTTATTTCAGGTCGCATACCTAATCTGCCAGGAAAGCCCATCCAGCCTAAACCACGATTAACATATAAATATTGTTCGTTTTCTTGGTATAAACCCGCCCAATGCTTGTATTTGTATTTTATGGGACTCCACTCTTTTTTTCCAAAACTTACACCAGCTTGCATGCCGTGTGTATGACCAGAAAGCGTTAATGCAATATCAGTTTCGTTTAGGACTTCTTCCGTCCAATGGGAGGGGTCATGAGAGAGTAAAATTTTAAATGGAACCTTTTCGGCTTTATATAAAGCTGTTTGCAAATCGCCATATTGTTTAAAAGGTGGATTCCCCCAATTTTCCACACCAACAATAGCGAGTTGTTGATTGTCTATTTCAAGTATTTCTGAATCGTTTAAAAGCAATTTAAAATTATTGTCTTTGAAAAAATTAGTGATGCCTTCAAAGTTTTTTTGCTTGGCTTCTGCCGACTCCCAAGCACTGTAATCCCCATAATCATGATTGCCTAAAACGGCATACATGCCTTTTTTTGCTGAAAGATGCCGGAATGATTTTTTCCAACCACGCAGTTCCCAAGCGTAGTTGTTTACTAAATCGCCAGTAAAGAAAATTAAATCTGGGTTTAATTGATTGATCTTAACAATAGCACGATCCAAAATATGAAACCGATGATTAAAACTGCCTAAATGTAAATCGGAAATCTGAACAATTTTTAAGCCATCAAATGCATCCGGTAAATGCGAAAATAAAAGGGTATGTTCATGGATTTTAAAATTATAAATTGCTTTAAAAATTCCGTAGACGATCACAAAAAAAGGTAAAAAACCTGCAAATAATCCAAGTAGTGGGATTATTAAAAGCGATTCTTTATTTGTAATAGCATAGTTGGTAATGAACAAAATACTAATAACAATGATGAAAATAATTTTAGGAATAAAGGATGAAATGGTCAATCCATAAAGCGAGCTAATTAAAAGTTGCTTGCGTTTTGGCGTAATAGAATCTAATTTTAATTTCAAGATAATTATAGCTGCAATTAACCCAAAAGTAAAAAACCAAAAAAGAATATGGATACTGTATTTAAGGATATTAGAATCTAGAAGATCCGTTATGGATTTTAACCAATAGAATGCAGCAAAATCTACCAGAAATATGGCCAAACAAAGTAATAGTATGGTAAAAAGTGAATAACTTCTCATGTGTAATTTAGAAAATTGAAATAGGGCAAATGAACGAGATATCAAGTTAGTTATTATATGTAATATAAGATCAATCTGATGTATAAATATTTGTTAATGTGATAAATGTCATAGTTTATCATCTTGATATTTCTTAAATTCAAAACAGTTAAAACAGGGATATTATGAGACAAATTTTAATGCCATTAGATTTTTCAGAGAATGCTAAAAATGCTATTCGTTACGCTCTAGAATTATTTAAATATGAACGTAGTGTGTTTTATTTTTTACATGCCTATGAAGATGCTATTTATCAAAATGAAAAACTAACGCGAGAAACACTTTCAGAAATTGAGGAATCAATTAAGGCAGAAGTTGATGTGAAACTAGAAGAAACCTTAACTTTTGTAAATGAAATTTCACCTAATCCAAGGCATGATTATCGCGTTTTGTCAGCTAACAACTCATTGGTAGATGAAGCTGGCAGACTAGTTGAGGATCACAACATGGATGTTATTGTTATGGGTACACGAGGTGAAAGTAATGATCCTAAAGTGCTCTTTGGAAGTCATACGGTTCAAGTATTAAAATATGTACCTTGCCCTGTATTGGCTATTCCAGAAAACTATAAATATACGCAGCCCAAGCATATTTTATTTCCAACAAATTTATTAATCCCGTTTAGACGAAGGGAACTCAAGTTGCTTTGTGAAATTGCAGCACCATATCGTTCTAAAATTGATTTGCTCTATGTATCAAAGAGTGATACGCTATCCATTCGTCAGGAAGATAATCTAACTTTTTTGAAAGATGTTGTTTGTCAAAATGACATTCAAGTTATAACGGAACATCATGACTCTATTAAAACAGCAATTTATAATAATATAGAGAATCGAAAATCGGATATGCTCGTTATGGTAAACAGCAGACAGTCCTTTTTTGAAGCTTTGCTTATGCAGTCGCCAATTGATAAAATTTCCTTACGAATTGACATTCCTTTTCTGGTGTTGCAGAATTTAAGACGTCAATAAATATGTTTAACCCTTAAAATTAATTCAGATGAAAAATATTTTATTACCAACAGATTTTTCCGACAATTCGTTTCAAGCCATTGGCTATGCTTTGCAGCTTTTTGAACAGGATGTTTGTAAGTTTTATTTGTTACATACCTACACACCCGTAATTTATAATATGGATTATATGCAAGGTTCTACAGCGCAGTTTGAGCTCATGGACGCTGTTAGAAGCGCCTCTGTTGATGGCTTGAAGCGTTTTGAGGCTAAAATTAATGCAGCCTATAAAAATTCAAACCATACCATAGAGAGCATTTCATCATTTAATACTTTAACACAAGAAGTTAAAAACATAGTAGCCAAAAAAAATGTAGATTTTATTGTTATGGGAACTCAAGGAGCTACAGGTGCTAAAGAAGTGCTTTTTGGAAGTAACGCTGTTCATGTGTTTAAAAATGCTACCTGCCCGGTTTTAGCTATTCCTAAAGAAACCAAATTTAAAGCGCCTAAAAACCTGCTATTTCCTACAGATTATGGTATTAATTATCAGGACAAAAACATACAACCTATAATTAAAATTTCCAAACCACATAACTCCCAGGTACATGTCATGCACGTCTCTTTTGGTGATGATTTAACTGATGAACAAAGGCAGAATCAAGAAACGTTGAAGCGGTATCTTGAAAAAACGCCGCATGATTTTCACGATATTCGTAATGATGCCGTTTCTGCGGCTATTGTAGATTTTCAGAAGCAGCAATCTGTAGATATGTTAGTTATGATAAACAATAAGCATTCATTTTTTGAAAACCTCTTTTTTAAATCTAGAATTAATCAAATCGGTTTTCATATTGGTATTCCATTTTTGGTAATTCCATCGTAAGCACAAAATCATAAGATTTAAAATAAATAATTATGAAACAGGATGCATCTAATTCAGGTATAAGTATCATAAAATCCTCTGGAGAACGTGTTAAATTCTCATTAGAGAAATTACGAACATCCTTAAGTCGATCAGGTGCTGAAAAAGAGGTGGTAAATCGGATTGTAGATGTTGTTCGAGATGAGTTATATCAAGGTATTTCCACCAAAGAAATTTATAATAGAGCTTTTGCTTTACTCAAAAAAGAAAAGCGCTATTATGCTTCAAAATACAAATTAAAGAAAGCGATTTATGAATTAGGGCCAACGGGTTTTCCGTTCGAAAACTTTATAGCAGCACTGCTTAAATATTCTGGTTATGAAACAAAAGTTGGACAGATTCTTCAAGGTATATGTGTTCCTCATGAAATAGATGTGGTTGCTCATAAAAATACCGATACTACTATTGTAGAATGTAAATTTCATAGTGAAGAAGGACGAAATTGCAATGTGAAAGTGCCACTTTATATCGCCTCTCGATTTAAAGATGTGAAGAAACATTGGGGCTCGAAACCACATAAAACGTCGTTAAATCAAGGTTGGGTAGTTACAAATACACGGTTTACAAAAGATGCGCTTCAATATGGCAATTGTATCGGGTTGTATTTATTGAGTTGGGATTACCCTAAAAACGATGGGCTTAAAGACCGAATTGATAGATTGGGTTTATATCCTATTACGGTATCAACATTACTAACAAAACGTGAAAAGCAATTTTTATTAACGCGAGATGTGGTGCTTTGTCGGGATTTAATTGGAGATGTTTTTTATTTAGACCATTTGGGTATTTCAGAAGTTAGAAAAACAAAAATATTAAACGAAATTAAACAATTATGTCATCATGATGAATGAGTTAAATCAAGTTAAAGTCACATTTTTAGGAGCTTCTCAGGTGGTTACAGGTTCTAAATATTTATTAGAAACAGGTGACTTAAATATTATGATAGATTGTGGTATGTTTCAGGGTTTAAAGGAATTGCGCGCGTTAAATTGGCAAGAATTACCTATTGATGTTCCAGCTATTGATGTGGTGTTATTAACTCATGGTCATTTGGATCATGTCGGTTATTTGCCTCGATTGGTGAGACAAGGTTTTTCGGGAAAAATAATTGGCACTAGTCCAACATTAGCTATTGCTGAAATTATATTAAGAGACAGTGCCAAAATTCACGAAGAAGAAGCCGAGAAAGCTAATAAAGAAAAGTATAGTAAGCACGAACCAGCATTACCATTTTATACGACCTTGGATGCAGAAAAAGCCATTCGGAAGTTTCAACCAGAATTACCTGATAAATGGATTGCGCTATCAGAAGTATGCAAATACCGTTTTCAATACAATGGTCATATTTTAGGGTCCACGTTTATTGAATTAGATATTAATGAGAAGCGCTTCGTGTTTTCAGGAGATATTGGTCGTCAAGAAGATTATTTACTCCAGCCTCCAAAAAGACCAGAATGGGCCGACTATTTGTTTGTAGAAAGTACCTATGGTAATAAATTACATCCTGAAGAAAATGTAGAAGCTATTTTAACAGATTTGGTAAAACAAACACTACATAAAAAAGGTAATTTAATTATTCCTAGTTTTGCGGTAGAACGCTTACAGACTTTAATGTTTGTACTTTGGAAATTGTATAAGGAAAACAAAATACCAAACATTCCTATAATTGTAGATAGTCCAATGGGTCATAATGTTTTAGATGTTTTTAGCCAGTTTCCAGATTGGCATAAACTATCTCATTCTGAATACCAGGCTATGGTTCAGCATGTAACGATAACAGAATCGTATAGAGATACTTGGAAAGCTATTGATGACAAACGCTCTAAAATTGTTATAGCAGGAAGCGGTATGGTAACGGGTGGATGGGTGCTAACATATTTACAACAACTTATTGATGAATCTGCAACAACCGTTTTGCTGGTTGGTTATCAAGCGGAGGGAACTCGCGGTAGACAATTATTAGATGGAGCTCACGAAATTAAGTTTTTTGGAAAATACTATCCTGTTAAAGCGCGCGTGGCACATTTGGAAAGTTTATCAGCTCATGCCGACCAAAAGGGATTGTTACATTGGATGGGTGGCATTAAAAATATCCCTGAAAAAGTATTTTTAGTGCATGGTGAAGCTGCTGTAATGGATGCTTTTCGTGTAAAAATACAAACAAATTTAAAGTGGATAGTTGCTATGCCGAAACTTAATGATGTAGAAATATTAAAGGTGTAAATAAAAAAAGCGCTCCATTGGGAGCGCTTTTAAAATCAGATTTGTAAAAATCTAATTAATTATCGTCAGTTAAGTCGTTAACTTTATCTTTTG